>NZ_FNFO01000004.1:300000-600000 GCF_900100765.1 Catalinimonas alkaloidigena
CGTATTTCTTCTGTGCTCGACGTTTCTATGGCAGACGGGCACGAAGATAAACTGCATGTGTCGACCGGACTCTCACCGATGACATTCAAGCTAGGGCTTGACGGCCCCCTAACTAAACGAAGTTCGTTTGTGCTGGCAGGCCGCGGAGCCTCTGCCAATCATATTCTGAAACTCTTTCCGAGTCAGAACCTGAAAAACAGTGCAGGTTACTTTTATGATTTCAACGTCAAATACCACTACCAAATCGATGCCCGTAATGAAATCAGCCTTTCGGCCTATTATAGCAAAGATGGCTTCAAATTTCCGTACGATACGCTTTACCATTGGTCTAATGCCTTGGGGAGCCTGAAGTGGCACCACATCTTAAATGACAATTACAGTGGCGCACTCACGTTGGTAAAAAGCCATTATCAGAACCAGGTAGAAGGTATTCGTACCGGCGAAGAATTTGTGCTCCAGTCGGGTGTCGACTTCACCCAGGTCAAATACGACGGAAATTACTTTGGCATTCCACAGCATACGCTGGAGTTTGGAGCCGGAGGCGCTCGCTACCAGGTCGAGCCAGGAGATTTCCAAACATACGGCACGTCGAGCCGTACGCCCATTACGCTCGATCAGGACTTGGGCTATGAAACTTATTATTATCTGAACGACGAGGTTAGCATCAGCAAAGCGCTCTCGGTAAGCATGGGTCTGCGCCATTCATTCTTCGCCAAATACGGCCCCGGGGAGGTGTATACGTACGAAGAGGGTGTGCCGCGCAGCGAAAATACGATTGTGGATACGGTTCTGTATTCCTCTCGCGAAAAAATTAAGGCGTATCAGGGCCTGGAACCTCGCGCGGCGGTTAAGCTTTCGCTTAATGCAGAAAGCTCAGTGAAACTGGGGTACAGCCGGATGCGCCAGTATATTCAATTGATCTCTAACACGGCCTCGATTACGCCGGTTGATATATGGAAGCTCTCGAACCGCTACCTCGCGCCACAGATTGCCGACCAATGGGCATTAGGATACTTTTTCGTGCGCGACGACCAAGCTTATGAATTCAGTTGGGAAGTTTACTACAAAAATCTGCTCAACCAACTCGACTATAAGAACGGTGCTACCTTGTCGTTAAATCCGGCACTGGAAGCCGCTCTCCTAACGGGAACAGGTTTTGCCTACGGGTCCGAATGGCTGATCAAGAAGAACCACGGCCGTCTGACAGGATGGCTCAGCCTGAACTACGCACGTTCGTTTCGTGTGGTCGCCGGCCCTACCCCCGAGGAATCCATCAACAACGGAGAGGTCTACCCTTCCAATTACGACCGCCCCCTGAACATTAACCTCTTTTCCAGTTACCGTTTGTACGACCCGCGCTGGTCCTTTTCCTTTAACTTCACCTACACCACCGGTCGCCCCAATACGATCGCCGACTCGTGGTTTCGTTACTACGATACCATCCTGGCCAACTACCGCGGTCGCAATCAGGAGCGCATGCCCGACTACCACCGACTGGACATTGCATTCAATTATACCTCGCATCCTCATAAGAAAGTACAGTCGCGTTGGAGCTTCTCGGTTTATAATCTCTACTTCCGCAAAAACGCGTACTCGTTGCTCTATGCCCATTTTTACGGTTCGCCGGTAGGCACTTACAAACTCTCAGTGCTTGGATCAGCCATCCCCTCTCTTTCGTACCAGCTAACTTTCTGAATGTATGTTAAAGAAATACTGCCTTACTGCGATCCTCCTGCTCGCGAGTTGCATCAGTCCGGTTTCCATCGAATTTACCGGCCAGCTCGAACACCTAGTCGTAGAAGCCGAATTCAGTAATTTACCCAACAGACATTATGTACGCCTAACACGCTCCCAGCCCTTTAACACTGGCTACAATGTATTTGTAGATGGTGCTCGTGTATTCATCACGAGTGTAGAAGGCGAGTACTACGAATTTCAGCAACCGACCCAAAAGAGTGCCGGGTACTATTACGCTGCCGAGGGCATAACGGCCATTCCGGGGCATACGTATACCCTGCACGTTACTACCAAAACGCAAACGTATCAGTCTGCCCCGGTCACGGTTTCACAGACTGTTCTGCTGGATTCGATTCGCTACGAATACGCTGAAAAACCTTTTGTCATGGAAGGCACTTCCGAGCAGGTCGTGATGCCGGGCTATATGTTCAGTGTCGATTATCAGGACCCGGCCGAAGGAAAAAACTACTACAAGTGGTCGTACAAGCTGCTGTTTGAAGTCGACACCCAGCCCGAACTTTACGAGGACACTGAAGGCGGGCCGCAATGCCCCTGCCGAGCACCTAAGCCATGTTGTAGCCAGTGCTGGTGGCCAGAACAGGGCTACCTCCCAAAGGTGCTCAGCGACCGGCTTACCAATGGGCAGTTCGTGATTAACGAGCAGGTATTTTTTCTACCATTCGAAAAATACATGGGAGTAAAATTGCGCCTGACGTTACAACAGCATAACATCAGTGAAGCTGCTTATGAATTTTTCCGTGCCCTTGAAGAGCAAAAGCAGTCTACCGGATCGGTAGTAGACCCTCCCCCCTCCGAGATAAAAGGAAATATATACAATGTGGCTAATCCCGATGAACAGGTCATAGGCTTTTTTGTAGCTTCAGCAGCAGCTGAAGCCACGACTTACATTGTGCGCAACGACATTCCTTACGAAGTGGAAGCGTTTCAGTATTGGGACGATTGCCGCGAAAAAGAGAATTCTATCCATTACGCACCTGCCGGTTGGTAAATTTCTTAATCAGAGAAAACGCGCGATGATGAGAGCGTGTATCGATCGGCGATTGCTTTTAAACAATAAACACTCCATTTAGCACCTTTTGCACAGAGGTTCGTTGGTTGGAGGCTGAACTGATCCGCAACGTGCCAAGAAAGATGCTTAGTAGTGCAGCAATTTTTAAGCTTATTGATGAAATTCATCTGTCAATCCCGCCATTCCTTTCATTTTTCTTACATAATAGCGCAGTAAACGTGAACTCATTTCAGATAGAATTTTCTTAATAAAATCTCATCAGCAAGGTTCAATTATAAATTTACTAAGAAGGCAACCTTTGTCTTTTACAGTTAACAGATTGCTAAGAAACCTTCCTCTTAGAGAAATATATATACTATTTAAGCTTCCTTTTTTGAAAATCCCCTCTTTTACCCCCCCTTTGCTCAGCCAAATCTTACAAAAAATTTTGTGAAACGCTTTCTATTTTAAAATCAGGGGGATATGTTTGAGGTTGTACACAATTGTATTTATCCTCATTTATCACTTCAAACAAAAAATGCATGAGAAAGCTATTACTCGCTTTTCTGTCCCTTTCCCTATTTATAGGTGAAGGTTGGGCACAAAAAACGGTCTCGGGGCGGGTGACCTCTGAGGCCGATGGTGTCGCTCTCCCGGGGGTAAACGTCTTGGTTAAAGGGACAACCGCGGGTACGATTACCGATTACGACGGAAAATATCAGTTAGAAGTGCCAAGCAGTGCTACGACCCTGGTGTTTTCATTTATCGGAATGACCAGTCAGGAAGTAGAGCTCGGCAACCGTTCGGTTGTAGATGTAGTCATGTCTGAAGATGCCAAACAACTAAGCGAAGTTGTTGTGACGGCTCTGGGCATCGAACGGGAAGAAAAAGCGCTTGGTTATGCCGTACAAGAAATTGACGGTTCTGCGCTGACAACCGTAAAAGAAACCAACGTCGTCAACTCACTGGCCGGTCGCGTTGCGGGTGTGCAAATCAAAGGATCTCCGGGTAATATGGGAGGCTCTGCCAGCATCAACATCCGTGGGATTCGCTCTGTATCGGGCAATAACCAGCCGTTGTTCATCATCGACGGTACGCCGATCAGTAACGACAACTTCAACAGCGACGACACACAGGGTGCTGACGGTGGCCGCGATTACGGTAACGCCGCTCAGGACATCAACCCTGACGATATCGCCAACATCTCTGTACTGAAAGGACCCAGTGCCACCGCCCTATACGGTTCACGTGCCGCTAACGGTGTGATTCTGATCACGACGAAAAGCGGAAAAAACAAAAAAGGAATCGGTGTCAGCCTGAACTCTACCACAACGTTCGAGTCGGTTATGGCGCTGCCTGAATTCCAAAACGAGTATGGCGGGGGTTATAAGCAGGAGTTCGACACATACAACGGTCAACCTATCGTCAACTACGCAGCAGACGAAAGCTGGGGACCCCGCATGGATGGAACACCGGTTCGCCAGTGGTACAGCTGGTTCGAGGATGATCCAGATTATGGTCAACTCACTCCTTTTGTTGCTCATCCTAACAACGTCCGTGATTTCTTCGAGACGGGTATTACCTCCAGCAACAACATTGCGATCACCGGCTCTACCGACAATACGTCAATGCGTTTGTCATACACGCGTCTGGATCAAAAAGGTGTAATCCCGAACAGCACCATGGCCCGCAACACAGTGGCCTTCAGTGGAGAATCAAAACTGACTGATAAACTGACGGTAGGTGTAAAAGCCAACTACGTAGGAAACTCGGCGAAAGGCCGTCCGGGCACAGGTTATGGTGCCGATGCCGGTAACGTCGTTACCAGCTTCCGTCAGTGGTTCCAGCGTCAAATTGATATTGACAAGCTGAAAAATTATGAAACGCCCGATGGTCTCGACCGTACATGGAACATCAACAGCCCTAACAACCTCGACCCCTTGTATTGGGAAAATCCATACTGGGTTCTGAACAAGAGCTACGAAACCGATAGCCGCGAGCGCCTATTCGGGAACATCTATGCGTCGTACCAACTCCTGCCAAGTCTGAAAGTAACAGGATGGGCACGTACCGACTTTTATACAGACCGTCGTGACGACCGTATTGCTTCCGGTTCTATTCCACAGGATATGTATCAGGAAGACGTACGTCAGGTACGTGAAGACAACTTTGAATTTTTGGCGCAGTATAATACCAACTTCGGAGATAATTTCTCTTTAGGAGTTAACCTCGGAGCCAACTCTCGCCGCAACACATACCAGCGGAACTACAACCGTACGGTCGGCGGCCTGAGCGTTCCGAACTATTTCAACATCGGTGCCTCAATCGACCGTCCTGAAATCACCGATTACTCTGAAGAGAAACGCGTAAACAGCCTCTATGGTAGCGCAAACCTCGGTTTTTATAACGTTGTGTTTGTTGAAGCTTCACTTCGGAACGACTGGTCTTCTAGCCTTCCTCCTGAAAATAACTCCTATCTCTACCCTTCGGCATCAGTAAGCTTCGCTTTCTCTGAGCTACTGCCGAGCTCTTCGGTCTTCTCATTCGGTAAAGTCCGTGCTGGTTGGGCGCAGGTAGGTACCGATACAGACCCCTACCGCGTTTACAACACATATACGCCGAGCGACAACTACGGCAGCTTGCCTGCCTTTGCGCAGCCCAATACCCTGAACAACCGTGATCTAAAACCAGAACAGTCGACCTCGTACGAATTGGGATTGGATACACGTTTCTTCAACGGTCGTATTGGTTTGGATCTAACGTACTATAACAACATCAGTATCAACCAGATCATCCCGCTAGCGGTTTCAGGAACCAGTGGGTATGATGAAGCCATCATCAACGCCGGTGAGATCCGCAACAACGGTATCGAAGTGATGCTGTCTGGTACACCCATTCAGGGCGCTTTTACCTGGGATATCGGCCTGAACTGGGCTCGCAACCGCAACGAAATAGTAGAACTCGCTGACGGTCTGGACAATATTCTTTTGTACAGCTGGGGAGTTACGCTGAATGCCCGCAAGGGTGAGCCGTATGGTGTGCTTGTAGGCGATGCCATCAAACGCGATGCACAAGGTCGTAAACTGGTAGATGGCGAAGGAAACTACGTCCGTGAAACCAACAAAGTCTATGGTTCGGTCTTGGCCGATTACACCGGTGGTATCACCAATACCTTTACATACAAAGGCTTCCACATGAACGTCCTGATCGACTTCCAGAAGGGTGGTAAATTCTACTCGGTTTCGAACCGTTACGGAACCTACTCGGGTCTACTGATCGAAACGGTAGGCAACAACGCACTGGGCAACCCGATGCGCGACCCTGTTTTGGTTGATGAAGATACTGGCGAACCATTACCCAACAGTGGCGGTATTTTAGCCGATGGTGTCTTGGAAGATGGAACACCTAACACAACGTATGTTGACGCGCAGAACTACTGGAAGAACCTGCGTAACTACCGTGAAGAGTTCACCTACGATGCCAGCTTTGCCAAGCTTCGTCAACTTAACTTTGGTTACACATTCCCTAAGAGCATGTACAAGAGCCTTCCCTTCCAGTCCATCTCGCTGGATTTCGTAGGTCGTCACCTGGCTATCTTGTGGAAGAAAGCACCAAACGTCGATCCTGAAACGGCGCTGGGGTCTGGTAACATCCAAGGCTTCGAGAACGGTCAGTTGCCGAGCGTTCGTTCAATGGGTTTCAACCTGAAAGTGACTCTGTAACTCAACTCTTATCCTAAGTAAAGACTTTATGAAATTTACAACATACGCATCACGTGGACTCCTGGCGGCCGCACTGGTTTCGCTGGGTGCCTGTGACCAAGGTTTTGAGGAGCTTAACATCGACCCGAACAAGCCCTCAGAAGTCCCTACCTCCTATCTGTTTACTCAGGGAGAGCGCGCATTGGTCACACAAGTATTCGATCCGCTTACGGTAGCTGAATATGCCATTCACTACCCTCAGTACTTCTCGCAAACGCAGTATGCGGACATTACGCGGTACTCGACGGTAGAATCGAGCTTCTATCCGTTCTACACGGGTGGATTAGCAGATATGCAGGAGATCATTCGCCTGAATACCACAGAAGAAACCATGGACGCCGCCGCTGCCTCAGGCGCGAACGTAAACCAGGTTGCCGTGGCACGTATCCTGAAAGTGTGGGGCTTTCATAACGTGACGGATATGTGGGGAGATATTCCTTACTCACAGGCATTACTGGGTCGTGAGGCCTTTTCGCCGGTGTACGACCCACAATCCGAAATTTATCCAGCACTCATTCAGGAATTGACCGAAGCGGCAGCGCAGATTGATGAAAATCAGCCGGGCGTGGTAGGTGATATCATCTACGGCGGTGACATGGCCATGTGGAAACTGTTCGCCAACTCCCTGAAGCTGCGTCTGGGCATGCGGATGTCGGAAGTGGCTCCTGATATGGCAAAAACAGCAGTGACTGAAGCGTTGAGCGCCGGTGTTTTCACCAGTAACGACGACAATGCGATGTACACTTACCTGAGCGCACAGCCCAACGTTAATCCGTATTACAACCACTTCCTGACGCGTACGGACTTTGCCGTTACCAACACGATGGTAGACATGTTGAAAGCAATGGACGACCCTCGTCTGGCGATTTACGCTGACCCGATTGGAGTTGACGTGCCCCGCGATGCCAACGAGTTCCCTGTAGCCAATCCGGAGTACGTTGGAATGATTTATGGCGAAACCGATGCAGTCTCAGGTAGTATCCGGAACCAGGAAGTTTCGTTCCCGGGTTTGGCGACACGCGCGGCCACAGCCAAAAGCCCCATTCTGGTGTATTCAGAAGTTTTGTTCAATCAAGCGGAAGCTGCAGCACGCGGCTGGACTGGTGGCGATGCCGAGGCTCTTTATGAAGCAGCCATTCGCGCTTCGATGGAACAGTGGAATACATTGGCTGCTGAAGTAGGTAGCCCCTATCAAGTCACTGCCGCTGAGATCGATGCGTATATCGCTTCTGGCGATGTTGCCTACGATGCTGCCAACTTTGAGAAGTCTATCGGCACTCAAAAGTGGCTCGCTCTGTACATGCAGGGCTTCGAAGGCTGGTCTGAGTGGCGCCGTCTGGACTATCCGGACTTAAAGCCTGCTCCGGCCGCCCCGGCCGGCATGGGTATTCCACGTCGTCGTGGTTATACTGAAACAGAGAACAGCTTGAACAAGGCCAACTATGATGCTGCTATCGCCCGTATGGGTGGCAATGGACTAAGCACTCGTATGTGGTGGGATGTAGAATAGTAGAGGTTAAATTCTAATTGTGTAAAGAAAAAGGGAGGCAATTGCCTCCCTTTTTCTTTCTAACAATTTCCGTGAGCCGATCAAGAAGCATTCCCCTATCCCCCGACAGCTACCTGTGCATCTCGCTATACAAGCTCACCTGAGGAACTGCTGAGGCAGGCCCCCACTAATTTCTCCTTGCCGTAAAGACTACAAAATGCGGAACTCAATGCGGCGGTTCTGGCGGCGGCCTTCTTCTGAGTCGTTGGGGACTTTGGGTTGCGCTTCGCCGTAGCCGTGGTACTGGAGCCGGGCTGAGGCGATCCCCTTTTCGGTCAGGTAGGTGTACACGCTCTGGGCGCGCTGTTTGCTCAGTTGCAGGTTGGCGGCGTCGGTGCCTACATCGTCGGTGTGGCCTTCGATTTCAACCTTGATGTCGGGATTGGTCTCCAGAAAGCCGATGAGCTTGTTGAGCTCAACACGCGACTCGTCCAGCAATTTGTATTCGCCCGAGGCAAAAAAGATGTTGTTCAACGTGGTTTTCGATCCGGCCCGCACGGCGCTCATGGGCACGTCGAGCGTGAGGCCCTCGGTACGCTGTTTTTTCTCTTTGTAATCGAAGGCGAGGCTCTTGAACAGATACGAAGGGCTATTGACATAGAGAGCATACTCACTACCCTGCGTCAGCACAATCAGGTACTCGCCGTTCTGTGCGTCCGAGGTCACTTTCTGTACCGTCTCTCCCGAGTTTAGGTCGATCAGTTCGATGGTGGCCGTCAGGGGCTTTTTCGTTTCTTCATCGAATACTTTCCCGGCCACAAAACCGGTTTTCTGCGACGGTTGCAGCGCCGGAGGCATCGGGAAACTGTAAATTTCGCTCAGCGGCTTCTTGGGGTCCGTATAGTCGTCCTTCGAGTAATAAGCTGTTTGGCCATCGGCCGTTACAAAGAGTGAACTTTCGTCCAGGTACGTGTTCAGCGGGTAGCCCAGGTTCTTCGGCGTGTTCCAGGTTTTGCCGGAAAGCTCGGAGAAGAACAGGTCGCGCCCGCCCATTCCCAAATGACCATCCGAAGCAAAATAGAGCGTTTTGTCGTTGTTGTGGATAAATGGTGCCAGGTCTTCGCCGGGCGTGTTGATGGGCGCTCCCAGGTTGGTCGGCTGCTGCCACTCGCCTTTGTCGTTCTGATGCGCCATCCAGATGTCGGTTTTGCCCCGGCCGCCCGGCCGGTTGGACGCAAAGTAAAGCGTTCGCCCGTCGGCAGAAAGCGAAGGCTGCGTATCCCAGTGCGGCGAATTGATCACCGGTCCCATGTTCTGCGGGCGCTGCCACTGGTTGCCCTGTCGGTAAGTGATGTACAGATCGCAACTTCCCTCACCGATCTTGTCGGAGCACATGGTGAACACCATCACGCGCGCGTCGGCCGAAATGGTGCAGGTGCCTTCGTTGCGGGGGGTGTTGATGTTGGGCGAGATGGAACCCGGCTGTGTCCACCCTCCGTCGGGCAGACGACGGGAAGCTAGAATGTTTTCGTCAAATTCGTTGCCGTGGCCCAGCCGGGCGGTGTACACCAGGATGTTCTGATCGGCGGTGAGCACCGGGAAGTACTGCTGCGGGAACACATTGACGTTGCCTTTCATCGGAGTAGCCTGGATGTCGACCGGATGTTTCATGGCTTCCTCCGCAAAATCGCAGATGGCCAGTTGGTGTTGCGCCCATTCCCGGCGCTCGCGACTTCCCTTGGGGTTCTTCAGGAACTCCTGATAATAGGTTCGGGCTTCCGGGTAATTCCCGGCACGAATGGTATGCTCTCCTAGCGTAAAGGCCAGTTCCTGCGCCCGGGGCGTGTTGGGACGCAGTTTATAAAACTGCTCGAAGTGTTCGTGCGCTTTGTCTTGCTCGCGGTAAAGCGAATAGACGTTGCCTAGCTGCAAGTGCGCTTCGGCAAACGACGGGTCGCGCCGCAGGGCATCCGACAGCTTCGCGATGGCCTCTTCGAATTGCCGCTGCTTGATCAGCAAACCTGCCTCATCGTACAACTTGACGGCTTTTTTGTCACTCGACATGCCGGGCTGAGCCCAGGCGATACTAACGCTACTGAAAAACAGCAATATGAAGCAGAATTTCCTCATGGATCGGCTGGTATTCCCTTGGGTCAGGGAATGTTAAGGTACTTATGGCTTTGCAACGTAACCCGCCAACGGGGATGCTGTTGCACGTAGTCAATCATCAGGGGGAGCATTTGCTCGCGGCGATCCCACTCGGGCTGCAGAAACAAGTGGCAATCGGGGCGAACCTGCGCGGCAAACGACTCCGCCCAGGCCAAGTCACTTTTGTGGTAGATTACCACTTTCAGTTCGTCGGCCTTCTGCAGAATTTCCGGCCGGGGCGCTTTGAACTTCTTGGGCGAGAAGCAGATCCAGTCCCACTGGCCCGACAACGGATGTGTCCCCGACGTTTCGATGTGTGTGCGGAAACCGGCCTCATGCAACGCGCCACACAGTTCGTCCAGCGGGTGCATAAGCGGTTCGCCACCGGTAATGACCGCCAAACGACCCGGACGCGCAGCTGCGCCTGCGACGATCTGACTGACTGAGACGGCCGGATGACGCGATGCATCCCACGATTCTTTCACGTCGCACCAGTGACAGCCGACGTCGCACCCGCCCAAGCGAATAAAGTACGCCGCTCGGCCCTGGTGAAACCCTTCGCCCTGAAGCGTGTAGAACGCTTCCATCAGCGGCAGGTCGCGCGAGGGCGCATGCCTGGTAACCACGGACTCACCTTGTTCCGTCGGCGTTTTGGTTATCATCATAATAATAAGAGGATCAACGTAGTTCTGCAACAAAAGCTGGGAAAAGAACAGTTCACGACCGCGTACTAACTACGGGCGAAAGGCCGTTTTTCTCCCCCTTTTCGCGTGAAGAAACGCGTGCCTTACGGATAAAACGAGCGCTTTGCCGCATCCAGTGTGTTCAGCAGCAGTGCCGCACGCGTCATCGGACCGACCCCGCCGGGCACCGGGGTAATCCAACTACAACGCGGGGCTACTTCGTCGTACGCCACGTCGCCGCGCAACGCAAACCCACTTTTTTTCGAGGCATCTTCCACACGTGTGATGCCCACGTCGATCACGACCGCGCCCTCCTTCACCATGTCGGCCTTCACAAACTCCGGAATGCCCAGCGCGGCAATCAGAATATCCGCCTGCAAGGTTTGTGCTTTCAGGTCTTTTGTGCGGCTATGGCACAACGTTACGGTGCAGTTGCCCGGGTTATCATTCCGCGCCATCAGGATGCTCATCGGCGATCCCACAATGTGGCTGCGTCCCAGCACCACACAGTGCTTACCCGAGGTTTCGATCGGGTAGCGTTTCAGCAGTTCAAGAATGCCATAGGGCGTCGCCGGCAGGTAGGCGGGTAGATTCTTCGCCATGCGCCCGACGTTGACCGGATGGAACCCGTCCACATCCTTTTCGGGGGCCAGGGTTTCGGTTACTTTCTCGGCCGAAATGTGTGCAGGCAGCGGCAGCTGGACGATCAACCCGTCGATTTCTGCGTTTTCGTTTACTTCCCGGATTTTGTCCAACAGGGCCTCTTCAGAAATTGTTTCGTCGAATCGAAAAAGGGACGATCCAAACCCCACTCGCTCGCAATCTTTTACTTTATTGCGCACATAGGCTTCGCTGGCCGGATTGTTTCCTACCAGAATGGCGGCCAGATGGGGAATTTTTCCACCGGCCGATCGAATGGCGGCTACTTCGGCTGCGATTTCGTCCTGAATGGTGCTGGACGTCTGTTTTCCGTCGAGTATTTGCATAAAAAAGGGGTCTGTGATTCCCGCAAAAGTAGCCAGCCCAACCGGCTCTTACCAAGTTTTGCACAATAACTTACCGTTCGTGCAACCTCCGGGCACCTTCACGCATCTTTTCCTTAAAACCATACCTGAACACGATGAAAAAAGCACTCTTTCCTCTGCTGCTGGGGCTGCTGCTCCCCCTCTCCATCCTGGCGCAAAGCCGCGAAAAACGCACGATCCGTTCCTTTTCCGAGCTGGAAATCAGCGGGATCTACGAAGTGTATCTTCGCCAGGGCAATACCGAATCGCTGGAACTGGAAGCCGACGAGGACGTGATGGACAAACTCATCACAGAAAACAAAGGCGACCGGCTGGTACTGCGCATGGAGCACGTCCGCATGAACCAGTACAAAAATCGTAAGGTTAAGGCCTACATTACCTGCCGCCGTCTGGACCGCATTGAAATGAGTGGTGCCACACACCTGCAAGGCGAAACGCCGCTGCACACCAAAGCGCTGGCCATCGGGATCAGCGGCGCGGGCGACGTGCGTCTGGAGATCGATACCGAATCGCTGGAAGCGTCCATTTCAGGGGCGGGCGACCTGCGCGTCACGGGACGGACGGGCGAACAGCGCGTGGAAATCAGCGGCGCGGGCGACTACAAAAGCTACGACCTGGCCAGCCGCCGGGCAGAGGTGCGCGTCAGCGGCGCGGGTAGCGCAAACGTGACGGTTTCCGAAGAAATCGATGCCCATGCCAGCGGTGCCGGCAATGTCTACTACAAAGGCAGCCCCTCGCGCACGAACGTAAAGAGCAGCGGCGCCGGATCGGTCAAAAAAGTCAGTTGATTCAGCCGACAATCCAATCGTCTGGGTTTCATCACGATAGCGTCTGTCTACAAAAGCGGTCTTGTGGGACTGCCCCTAGGATCTATACAGTCGCGTGTAACCTTTGTTCACGAATTTCAGTATGAGTCGATTAGTTTGAACTAATACGAATCGATATGAAACTGAACATTCGAAAAATACAGCTTTTTGCGTTGTTATTCCTGGGTCTTTCTGTAGCTGCTCATGCGCAAAGCCGCTGGTCGGCTGGCCCGAAAGTAGGCGTGAACCAGGCTACATTTACGAACGACGACACCAAATCGTGGAACACAGGCTTCAACGGAGGCTTGTTCCTGACCTACAGCGACATTCATCACCTGGGCATCACCGGGGAACTGTTGTACGTCACAAAGGGGGCGGAAGTCGAAACCGGCCAGCAAGACGTGCAGATCAACCTGGGTTACCTGGAAGCGCCGCTTTTGTTCCGCTACTTCTTCGGGCAGGGCGGCTTTCGTCCCAACCTGTTTGCGGGCCCTTACGCCGCCTACAACCTGTCGGCCAAGCGAATTGATCAGCGCACCGACGCAGAAACGAATTTGGAAGATCGCGTAGAGCCCCTCGATTTAGGCTTTTTGGTCGGCGGTGGCGCCAACATCCGTGTGATGGACCACCGCTGGATCAATGTGGATGTGCGTTACAACCAAGGCATTACCCGCGTGCTGAGCGACGTGCCTGACGTACGGAACGGTGCATTCACTCTGAATGTCGGCTACGCGTTTGGCCTGTAATCGACCCGAGCTTATTACAATGAAAAAGCCCGCAAGAAGCGGGCTTTTTTTGTTTCTGTAAAGACCTTTACCTCACTTGATGCGCAGGCGTTGCCCCACACGAATCTCGTTTGACGTCAGGTTGTTGATGGCCTTCAGTTGCTCGACCGACAAGTTGAACCGACGCGCAATCGAATAGAGCGTCATGCCCTCTTCCACTTCATAATAGCCATCGTTTGCCTCCGTGCCGTTGATTACGTCCATGGTTTGCGGAGCGATGATGTTGTTTCCTGCCCGCACAACCCGCAGGGGCTGGTAGGCCTCCACCGTTTCGTCGGTCAGGTTGTTCATCCGCATCAGGTCAGCTTTTTTCTGATTGAGGCGTTTGGCAATGCTCATGAGAGTTTCGCCGGGCTGCACCACATACACCATGGCATTCGCCACAAAGTCGGGGCCGCCGATCACGTAAAATTCCACGCGGCGGTTCACCTGGCGTCCGGTACGAGTCGCGTTGCTCACCAACGGATTTCCCTCCCCGCGTGCATCGATCACCAGATCCGACTTCTTCAGCCCATGTGCAATCAGGTAATCCCGAGCGGCCTGGCCTCGCTGGGTCGACAGCTTTTCGTTGTATTCGTCCGAGCCGATGTTGTCGGTATTGGCGTTCATTTCGATCTGCACGTGCGGATTCCCTTTGGAATACGCGATGATTTCGTCCAGCACTTTGCGCGCTTCGGGGCGTAAATCGTACTTGTCAAAGTCGAAATAAATGTTTTCAAACAACAGCTTAGACGCCGCCGCGGTCGATCCTTCCACGTCCATGCCGTCAATCAGCAACTGCCGACGCCGCGACGGATCGCTGTCTTCGTCGACCGACACCTGGTAGGCCGAATCGGCAGGGAGGTTTTTGAACTTAAACACCCCCGAGTCGTCGGTAGAGGTGGTTTTGATCGGCTGGTTGTCCTGATTATTAAGATTCACTTTGACGTCGGGCAGCGGCTCTTTCGTGTCTTCATCCACAATTTTGCCCGAGATCGTCACGCTCTCAAACTCTTCGGTCGAGTCTTTGTCGATGCTGGCGATCAGCGATTCTTCGCTTTCACGACGGAAGCGGTACAGATCATCGCTGCCCGCACCCTTTTCCCGGTTGCTCGACAGATACCCCCACGCGTCGCCCAGCACGAAATAAAAATCGTCGCGACTCGAATTGAAGGGCAAGCCGAGGTTATCTACTTCGTTCCAGGAGTCTCCGCGCGCCGCAAAAATGTCGAGCCCGCCAAACCCTTCGTGCCCGTTCGAGGCGAAAAACAGCGTCCGCTCCGGGGCATAGTAGCATGGCGAAATTTCTTCGAACGGCGTGTTGATCTCTCCACCCAGGTTCACGGCTTTTTCCCAGTTTTCACCGTCGCCACTTTTTACGCTGTACCACAAATCGTTCTGCCCAAAACCACCGGGTCGGGGCGAAACAAAGAACAACGTGTCGCCCGAGGGCGTCAGCGAAGGCTGTTTGGTATCGTAGCGCGGAAAGTTCACGTTTTCGTTCAGCCGCTCCGGCTTCGACCACCGTCCTTCCACCAGGGTGGTGACGTACAGGGCGCATTCCCCCTGATTTTCCCAGCAGCTGGTGTAGTAGAATTTGGTTCGATCCTGATTAAACACCCCCGCGCCATCGTTCCGAATGGTGTTGATGCGCTGAAATTGATCGTCCGTCGTATCGGCTTTCCACTGCGTTCCAAGCTTCTCGTATCGATACAGGTCGCTGTAAATCTGCCCCGTACGGTTGTCGACATCGTCGCCTTTCGAACCCGGACGAGCCGACGTAAATACCAGAGACGAATCGTGTTCGTAGATGGCGGGCGCGTACTCGGCGTTGGGCGTATTAACAGGCGCGCTTAGAGCCTTGAACTGGTGGTCCGGCTCCGGCTTTTTCAGCTCCTGCAGGGCCAGCGTACAGCCGTTATTTTCCAGTACGGCACGTGCGCGCAGGGCCTCTTCGGCAGGGGTTGCCGGTTGAAAGCGATCCAGAAAATCCTCGAAGACGATTTTGGCATCGCTGTATTTGCTGTTCAGCTTCAGCATCATGGCGTACCAGAACGTAGCCTGCAACCCGTACGCGCCTCTGACCTGCTTGGCCTGCCGGTAAGCAGCCTCGGCCTGGTCGTAAGCAAAGTACGCGCGGTACGCCTCGCCGAGTTGAAAGGCGGCATAGTCGTTTTCGGGATTCGCTTCCAGCGCCTTGCGGTAGTACTCGGCCGCCTGGAAATACTCTTCCCGGTCAAAATACTGGTCGGCAATGCGCGTGGCCGAAGAAGTTTTTCGTTCGCGCTGTGCCAGCGAAGGCAAACTCCACAGCACGAGCAGCAGCAGCAGTCCCGTACGCACCCGGAACGAGGACGGGGTGGCAAATGTCAGTAGATTCAGTAGCGGCGTCATGTGTTCGGTTCGTCAGATGCGCGGCGTCGAGAAGCGCTTGCGGCGGTGTTCTTTAAAATTGCGGATGGTCAGGCTCAGCTCGTAGGCGCCACGTCCTTTGGTGTTGTAGCGCAAACCCGACGAGTTGACGTCATAGCTAAAGCCCACCGTGAAGGCCGGCGTCGACAAGCCGGTGTTGATGATGAAAGCGTCGCCGTAGCGGTACCATCCCCCCAGCATAAATTCCGACTCGCCCAGCAATCCGAACGGATGCGGCACCACCTGGTAGCGCAGGTAAACACCGCCGTTCAGTTGTTGGAGTTCCGACTGTTGCATCCACAACAGGTTGGGCGACAGGTGGAGCTTGTCGCTCACACGGAAATCGGCACCGGTGTGGGCCTTCAGCAAAATCGGCAGGCTGCTGGAAAAGCCCTGGCGCATCGACTCATCGGGCGAGTTGAGGTGCGATCCCGCTACCCCTGCGTAAAAACTTACGGGCGAACGCACGGCTTCGCGCAGCGGATTGTACGCCCACATAAGGCCCGCCGCGACGTCGGCAAAGGTCCGGCGTGAGTTCAGCATGCTGATGTTCACCGGTACCGACGGATCGAAGCCGATAAAAGGGTTGAACTGTTCGCCCCATTCGGTATTGGTCATGTCCAGGCTCCGCTGCACCAACCCGCCCTGACCGGCTACTACCAGCGCCATGCCCTGGTTTCTGGCCAGCAGATCATACGCAAACGTCATGTTCACGCCGGTGGTATTCAGGTTGCCGTCGCCCGCCCGGTCGTTAAAAACCGAAAAGCCGATTCCGCCGACATGCACCGGCTCGATGCGCTCGCGCCACAGCGGCGCAATCACCGACACCTGGTTGGTTAGATAGGGCACCACGATGCTCTGCCACTGCGACCGGTAATTGGCACTGAACGTCAGGTCCTGTTCCAGTCCGGCCAGCGCGGGGTTCAGGTAAAGCGACGAGGCATAAAACTGCGAGAATTGCGCATCCTGCGCCCGCAGGCTACTGATCGTGAGCAGCAGCGTGAAGAAGACGTAGTATCGGGTCAAAGTGCGATTCATAATTACTGTATCAGCGTTGCCGTTCCGACTTTTTCAAAAGGTGTTCCGTCCAGAAACTTGCCCTTCACCATGTAGGTGTAAGCGCCCACCGGCAGCAGATCGCCCGCATTGTTCCGGCGCCCTGTCCAGCCGGTCTGGTTGGCCTCTTCGAACGAACTGGTTTCGTAAAGCAGTTCGCCCCAGCGGTCGTAAACCCGGAACATAAAATCGCCTGACTGAATGCTGGTGCCGTACACGCGCAACGTACGGTTGTGGGGGTTGTCGGCCTGCGGATCGAAAATGTTCGGCACGAACACCACTTGCGTGCGAATCACCTCCACGATCACCGAAGCGGTATCGCGACAGCCGTATTGGTTTTGCAGCGTAAGCCACACCCGGTATTTTCCTTCGTTCGGATAACTTTTGACCGGACTCGGCTCGGAACTCGACGTCCCGTCCCCAAACGCCCAGGTGTAAGTATGGGCAGGATCGAGGTTCAACGGGGTAAATCGGATCGGATCGCCCGGCAGCACGGCATCGGGATCGTACGAGAAAGTGGCCTCGGTAGAAGGCAGAATGGTCGCCGTTACGGTGTCGCGTGCTTCGCCACAGGGGTTGCGCACGGTGATGATAAACTGAACCTGATCCAGATCGCCCGGGCCTGGCTCGTACGAAGCCGTCAGCTGATCGGCGTTGCGTAACGTTCCGGTTCCGTTGGTGGTCCAGGTGATTTCCAATTCGTTTCCAGAGCTTGTGGCCGCAAGGGCAATGGTTTCGTCGGCACAAGAAGCCCCCAGTTCCTGCGCTTCCACACGGCCCGGAATGGTCAGGAAACGTACCTCTGTGCGGGCGGAATCTGTGCACCCGCCCGGCGTGGTGATGGCGACCGAATAGAAACCTGCCGTCGTAACGACGAGGGTCTGGGTCGTGTCTCCGGTGTTCCAGCGGAAGCGGGCACCCGGATTCCCCGCGTTCAATGTGACGCTGGGTGCATCGCAGGCATAGGTCACTGCCGCCAGGGTCAGCTCTGGGCGTGGTGCAATGGATAAGGACACCACCGCCACCGAGGTATCGCTACAGCCCGCATTCGTGGCCACAAGCGCGTAGGTGCCACTTTCGGCGGCATAGAAAATCGAATCGCCTTTCGTCGTGCCTTTGTAGACCGAAACCCCATTGCGCAACCACTCGAACGAATCGGCTTCCCGACTTGCGCCAGCGCTCAACCGGATGGAGTCCCCTTCGCAGGCCGTGGTGGTTACCGGTTGCGACAGCACGGCGACCGGCCGCGCGGTTTGGATGATCTGTACCACTGCTGAGGTATCGCTACAGCCGTTGTGGTCAAATACTGCCACCTGGAAATTTCCTGCGCTCAAGATCGTATCGGCGTTGGTCGTGATTCCCGCCACGGGAGTTGCCACATTGCCTACGTACCGCAACCATTGGTATCCCATGATGGTGGTGTCGCCGGGGGCTGAGGTCGCCGCCGACATCGCAACGCCCCCATCGCCGGCACAGTAGTACTGCGGTTGCGCCGGGACTATGGCCGCAAAAGGTGGTCGATAGAACGCGGGGGCTACCGCCGCGGAGGTATCGCTACATCCGGCCGCGCTGAAAGCGACGAGCTGGTACTGCCCCTGCGCCATAAAGAAGGTATCGCGCGGCGTCATGACGTCGGTAATCGGTTCGCCGTTCCGCAAATACTGGATGTTCACGGTGTTTTCGCTGCCGACATGCGTAAAGGCGATCGGACTGCCGGGACAGGTTTTGCCTCCGATCTGACTCAGTCGCGCCACCGGCAGATCGCTGTAATGCGCAACCCGCACCGCCGCCGACGTATCGCTGCAGCCAGCACTGTTGGTGATCACGACCCGGTACCATCCCGGCTGGCTCACCTGAATTTCTGAAGTACCCACTCCCATCGAACCGTTTTCGTTGAGCCACTCGTACGAATCGGCCGTACCGGCGCTATCCACGGCGGTGAGAACGGTACTGCCTCCGATGCAGAACAGCGCCGAATCGGCGGGCTGAATTGCCGCCACCGGCGTAGGCCGAATCCGCAGCACCAACACCGCCGAGGTATCGCTACAGCCCATCTGGTTGTACACGATGACCCGGTAACGTCCTTCTTTGTTCACCAGCAGTTCGGCACTGGCCGAAGACGTAGCATCGGCCACTCCGTTGCGAATCCAGCGGTAGCGGGCATTGGGTCCTGCATTGCTGGAGGCGGCCGAAAGCGTCACCGTATTGTTCGTACAGGCGCTGACTTCACCGACCGGCACCAACGCGGCGAAAGGTTGCGGGCGCGCCACAATTCGTACCTGGGCAGAATCGCTGTTACAGCCCGACGAATCGAAAGCGACCACTTTGTACGTGCCGGTTGAGTAGAACAGGAAGCTGGGGGAGGCATCGGTAATTTGCCCTGTGATGGGCACGCCGTTGCGGAAGTATTTGTAACTGGCCAGCGTTGTACTGCCACCAGTTTTTAGTTGGATGATGTCGCCTACACACGCCGAGTCGCCCGAAAGGCTGGCCAGCGTCACCGTGGGTTTCGGCAGAACCAAGAGCGTCACTTCGTTGGAGGTGGTGTCACAGTAATTTGTGTTGTAGGCAATTACCTTATAAGTGCCCCCGCCTGTCACCAGCGTATCTTTTCTACTGCCCATCGAAAGTGGTACGTTGTTGCGCAACCACTGAAAACGAGTAGCACCCGTACCGCCCGTGACGGTCAGACGCACGAAATCACCGCTTGGGCACAACGCCGTTTTCGACGCCGTCAGCGTCAGTTTCGAGGGGCGGGGGTTGACAAGCAACGTATCGGCCGCATCGGCGGCAGAAGTATCGCTACAGTTGGCGTCGTACGCAATGACCCGGTAGATGCCCGCTTCGTAGGCTTTGTAGGTGCTGTCGGTGGCGCCCGCAATCGGATTCCCGTTTTTCAGCCACTGGTAGCCGGTAATGTTCGCGCTGGCCTGTGCTACCAGGGCAGTGAGGGTCACCGAATCGCCGACACAGAACGCCTCTGTTCCCACTACATCCAGACTCACGCCAAGGGGCGGGTAATAGCTGGTCACGTCATATTGCGCCTGTGCCGAGCATCCCTGTGCGTTGGAAACCAGCACGCGATAGGTACCGTTGTCGGTAATCTGCAGGGTACTGTTGGTAGCACCGGGCAGAAGCACACCGTTGCGGAACCATTGGAACAAGGTGCCCGTGCTGGCCGACGCATCGAGGGTCAACGCTACGCCCACACACTGACCGGTGGCAGCCGGAGGCAAAATTGCCGCAACGGGCGGAGTTCCGATCTGGATGGTGACACTGCGCACAGCACTCAAACAACCGCTCGGGTCCTGCACCCGCACGCTGTACACACCTTCGCCCAACACGGTCGTATCCGGATTGCTGGATACCCCCAACGCATTTCCGTCTTTCGCCCAATAGTACAGGTAACCTGTGCCTCGTGGCTCGACCCGTAATGCCGCCGCCACACCCGCACAAATGCCGCCCGAGGCCGTCAGACTTGCGTCGATGGTCGTGAAGTTGTACGTCAAGGTATCGGAAAACGAACAGCCGTTAGCATCGACCGCCGTCACGCTGTAGCGCCCGCCGCTGGTGATCACCAGGCTATCGGCAGTGGACCCGTTGTTCCACCGGTAGCTTACAAAGCCTGCGGGTTGCGTGCGCAGCACCACCGCAGTGCCCGCACACACCGGCGCGGGCGAAATGATCTGAACCGGCGTAGCCTCCACGCGCTTCACCAGCACGGTTGCCGACGTGCCACAGCCCGCCGCATTGCGACCCATTACGTAATACTGGCCCGGCTCGGTCACCACGATGGCCGAATCGGTACTGGCAATCGGTCCGTTCGGGCCGCTCCAGGCGTATGTCAACGAATCGGCACCGGCAATCAGGATTACCGACGCACCCTCGCCACACAGCAGTTCCTCCGCATTCAACGTTACGACCGGGCGCGGCGAAATGGTAACCAGTTGGCGAAAGACCTGCGTACAAGGCCCCACCGCGTAGGTGTAAGTCATTTCAAACGTCCCAACTTTCGAGGGGACGAAGAGGTAGCGCCCATTGACCCATTTTAAGAGGTCCGGATCACCGGAAAACACCCCACCCGGGTACAGGGAGCGCAACGTATCGGTTGCCTCGTTCAGGCAGTACTGGAAATCAGGATTAAGGCCGTTCCAGATGCCCTCCCGGAAATTGTCGATGGCCAGACGGCGGATCGCGCCGTTTTCGCTGTCGGCAATGTCGATGAACCCGTTGATGTACACCGAAAGTGCCGTTGGGTAGAAGAACCGGGCCTCGTCGGGCGCACCGTCGGCGTAGCCGGGCAGGTTGTTGGTATCGGCCGGAGGAATGTTTCCCGCAATGGTCACCACGTTGCCCAGCGTATCCACTCGCCGGATGCTGTGGTTGTCGGTATCGGCAAAATAGACATTGGCCGATCCGTCCACACTCACGCCGAGCGAACGGCGCATCTGGTGTGCGCCCGCCCCGCTGAAGGGACCGTCGCGGAAGCCAACCTGACGGTTGGTAAGGGTCGATACTACGTTCCGGTTAAATTCTGTCGGATTGGTACTGTTGATCTTGATTCGCCGGATACTGAGGTTATCGTCATCGGCCAGGAACAGGTTGCCCCGGTCGGCCGCCATGTTGACAACTTGCCCGAAACGCGCTACCGTGGCTGTGCCGTCGCGGAAGCCGTACGTGCCGTCTCCGGCAAACGTCACCACCTCACCGGTCGCCAGTGCATAACGTTTGATGACCCAGTTTTTCGAGTCGGCGATGTAGAGGTATTCTTCGTTGGGATCAACCGCCAGCCCGGTGGGGAAGTTGAACCGCGCCTGCGTGCCGGGCACCGCAGCCTGTCCCATCAGCGGTACGTGTCCCGGTGCCGGCATCAGGGCAGAACTCCCCGCGACGACCGACACCAGCCCGTTGCTTACTTTCTTGATAACGTGGTTTTCGGCGTCGGCAATGTAGACGTCGCCGTTGGTCAGGGCCACAACGCCCACCGGAAAACGCAGGTACGACTGCCCCGCCATCACGGTGCCCACGTTGTTGGAATCGACCTGAGGTGTTCCGGCGATGATCGTCATCCGGCCCAGTGTGTCGATGCGCCGCACGACGCCTTCCTCCGAATCCGACACATAAATAGAGCCGTCGCACGCTGTGAACAAACTTTGCGGCAGGCGCAACAGATTACCGCCCCCGAAGCCGGAGCCGGGCGCGACCACCGTCGTCACGCAGGGCGCATCGGCCACGGAAAACGTTTGAGATACCTGCTGGTTACAGACCGCGTAGGTAATCGCATGGTCGCCAGGCCCTACCAACGAGGCTTTGAAGTAGTATTTGTCGAGTGACGTGTTGTAGAATACGCCCGGACCGGTAAAAACGCCTCCCGGAAAATCGGGAATCAGTTCGATGGGATTGTCGGCCAGACAGAACGACGTGCGAAACCCGGCCGCGTGCCAGTCGGCTCCCAGGGGATTGATCCGCACCAAGACGCTATCCAGGTAAGTACACGAAGGCACCGAGGTATTGCGAATCGCGACGTAGACCAACGTATCGGTGGTCGGCGAAAAGGTAAAGTCGAAGTTGTTGGTGTATGCCCCCCCTGCCCAGGCAACCTGATAACTACCCGACGGCTGAACGTTGCGCACGCGCAGCGTCACCGAGCTGGCCGCACACAAGGTGGTGTCGGGCGTCAGGTGATAGGTCAGCGGCGAGCAGTTCTGGGTGATGCCCAACACTACCCCCGACGAGGCCGTATCGCTGCATCCGTTGAAATTCCCGATGGCCCGCACGGTCAGATCCGCTACGGTTTCGGGCATGAGACCGGAAATTGTGTAGTTGGTCTGCGCACCGATCGACGTCCACGTACTGCCGCTGTCCAAGCTGACTTCGTACCGGTTGGCCAGTTTAACCGCCGGCCACGAAAACGTAATGGAGCTTTGGGTTGAGGTATAGTTTACAAACGGAGGCGTCAGACGCGGGTGCAAGGGACCGTTGGTCGGATTGACAAACGTGCCGTAGCTCCGCACCGAAGCGCCCGAGTACGTCGTTACATCTCCCTGGCTGCGCCACGTCAGGCCGTGGTTTTGTGCGCAGTTGGCAATGGGCAGCGCCAGGCGGGCGATCAGCGCATTGGTGTCGGGCACGGGTACCCCCGGCGGCGCGACACCCGTTTTTGCGTACGTATTCAGGATCAGGTAATTGCCCAGTCCCCCTTTGGTCAGGGTCATTTGGTCGTACTTGGCCGACGTCTGGGTGGCACTCCACCGCCCTTTCCGCACGATCTGGTCGCTGCTGACCGTACTCAGGTCGATTCCGCTGCCGTTGACGTCGAACACAAAGTTGGACGTCCCCAGTTCGAAGGGGGCCGAGCCGCTTCTGCGGGCCATCATCACATCGACGTAGAGGCTGTCGAAGGTCGTGTTGAAAGAAGGAACCAGCGTAAGTCGGTAGTCAATTTGGGCAGAAACCTTACTTCCCCCCAAAAGAGCCAAAGTGAAGAAGATCCAGGCCAGACAAGAGCGTGTCCACATAGGAGCAGTGATCAGACTAAATGGAATGGCATGCCAAAACGGGCCTGCCTTCGTCGTTTATGCGTCAGTAATCAGCGTACGGAACACTCTCGTGGGAACGGGAAGAAGATAATACTCAAGCCATTCTGGATTCTACCGCCCCCCAAAGCAATTCCGCAAGCCAAAGTAGCGAAGAATGCACCACTTCAGCCCGCGGAAGAAAAGCCTGTGAATAAAAGCGAAGTAAGGAAGAAGGGAAAAACTACTTTTGAAAAAAATTGAGCACACCTGTACGTCAAACCTTACCTGATTTCCAGCGCGCGGTACGTCGCCGTGGCGCCCTCATACGTGAAGCGAATCAGGTAATAGCCACTCCCCTGTCCGTAAGCGGCCGCCCCGAAATCCGTCGTGTGTGCTCCGGCTGGCAGGGCTTTGTCGACCAGGGTAGCGACTTTCACCCCGGTGGCATTGTACACTTCGATCAGGACCGGCCCCGCTTTCGGCAGTTGGTAATGAATGGACGTGGCTACCTGATAAGGATTGGGATACACCTCGAAACGAAAAGCGGCGGGCGTCTCGGCAACTGGCGTGGTATAGTAGTCGTACGGTTCCGACTGCGTCGTGCCGCACAGACTCGTGACCTCAACGTTGTATACACCATTGGCGGTCGGTACCCAGGTCTGCGCCATGGCCCCGGCAATCGGCTGGCCGTCCAGGTACCATTGATAGGCCAGGCCCTGGTCGGCCACCAGCGTATCGCCGAGTTGCGTGATTGCACCCGCTTGCGGCTCGACCACGTCGAGGTGAACCGATGTGCTGCGCAGCGAAGTATCGCATAGCGAAGCCTGCACTGCATAGTCGCCGGTAGTTTCGGCGATCAGCTCGGCAGCGGTCGCCCCTTCGATGGCGACCCCGTTGCGGAACCATTGGAATGAGCCTTTGCCCTGGGCCGTCAGCAGCGCTGTGGTGCCGGCGCAAATCGTGGTGTTGGAAGACACGACCGTCGGCACGCTAAACGTCTTTTTCAGATCCAGCGAAGCCGGTGCCACCAGTTGTGCCTGCGCCTTGATGTCGTTTCCGGCAAAGTCGAACAGTGCCATGGGACCTTGTAACCAGGTGATGTGATTGATACCACAGGGGCTGAGCACCGGTACACCCACGCGTGCAATCCGCTGTTTGGTCGACGTTATGGCCCGGCCGGCCCCGTTGCCCGACGTTTTCTGAAAGATCGAGACGTTTACAAATCCTTTTCCGCCGACGGAGAGCGCGTTGTAAGAGCCAGGCATCGTCCGGCTGTCCCACGGTCCCACAGACGTTTCGACCAGAAACTTACGGGCCACATCCAGTTGATCGGCCGAAAGCTGCACGGCAAAATTGGCCGAGCCCAGCACAAAGTCGGTGCCGCTGGTCTTCCGCACAAAAAAGTCCAGGTACAGGGTATCGTGCTGCACCGACTGTTCGACCGAAACATCGAAGGTAGACTGGGCACGCACCGCCGTTCCCGTCAACAGGAAGAAACTCAGCAGCAAGAAGTATCCGTAGCGCATCGTCATGATCTTTTCAGGAAACAATTAAGGTTGGCCTGCTTTGAAACCGGCGAAATAGAGGGCGTCGTTGGCCCGCGAAGCAATCTTGTAATCGCGGGCGTTGATCTCACCCGACAGGTCTACGTCGCGAGGGTCGTACACCGGCGACAGAAACCCGATGCCTTCGCGCACACCGGCCGTCACCTGATTGAAATCGTTGGCGTTGGTTTCGTAGCGCGAATCCTGGTAGCCGTCGCCGGCAATCATGCCGTAGCGCATCCCCGAAAGCGGCTTGGCCCCCGCCCCGTAGACATGCTCCAGGTCGCCCAGGTCATAACTCCCCGCCAGCGGATGATACACCGAGGTTTCGGGGCTTGAGGTGCTGAGCCAAATCGCTTCGGCCGACATAACGGGCAGGTGGTTGCGGTGTTTGATCACCACGTAGTAGTTCCCGCCGGGCAGCGCCGTGGTAATTTCCGCATACGTCCGTTGTCCGGTTTTAAAGTCGCGAATGGTACCGTCGTTCAGCAGCCAAGCGTAACCCGTTGCCAGCGGTGTGGTGACGTTCGGGTCCGTACGGAGTTCCAGTTTGACGACATCGACCGCCCGGGCAGGAACGGCATAGCCCGACGCCATACGTTGCCCAATGGGCGAAATAGAATCGCCCTGAGCGCTGTAGTACGTCGCCAGTACCCCTTTTTGCTGCAGATCGGTCCGCATCGTATCGGCCTGCGGCTGGTAAGCGCCTTCCAGCCACACCCGCAGGTTCAACTTGAGGGTTTCTTGTGCCCACGCCGGGGTGCCTGCCAGCAAGAACAAAGCGGCGACAAGCACTGCCACCCGCGGCTCGAAAAAGGCAAAAACGGTTCGGTATCGGGTCATTTCTTCAGAAAAAGGCGATTCAGTACAACTCTTTTTTTCTCGGGAAACCTTACTTAATGGTCTTAACGGGGCGTTCAAGCCTTCGAATTTGCAGGAAACGGGACTGGATTTATTACCACAATTCACTATCCACCAGCACTTTATCTCTTTACTTTGTCCTATCTAATCCCGTTACCCATCTCTCCCGAATGCGAAATTTACTATTATTTGATACAAAAGTAATATATAACATTACATACGCAATGATTTTATTTAAAATAATTCGAGAATAATACCACACCATCCGTCGAGACGTGATGATCACCTGCCGGCGACCGGCCGATTTTCCCTAAAATTGTGGTTGGAGCGGTGGCCTAAACGGGCACACTGCGTACATCAGGAAACATGAGAAAGCTCTATCGGGCGTGGAGCCTTTTTTGGTTCGCTTTTTTCTACACGCTCTTATTTCCCTGGTTCTGGTTGTTTCTGCGCCGCAAGGCGTGGTTTCGTTACACCGGTCCGTTGAATCGGATCTGGGCCCACCTGTTCTATGCCTTCAGTTTCTTCCCCATTCGGGTAGAGCGACGGTTCCGGGTGAAGAAAGGCGAGCAGTACATTTTCTGCCCGAACCACGCTTCTTACCTCGACATCCCGACGACAGGCTATGCCCTGCCGGGTTACATTACGTACATGGGGAAAAGCTCGCTGGCACGGGTGCCGCTGTTCGGCTACATGTTTAAAAAACTGCACATTACGGTCGACCGCAAAAGCCGGATGGGGCGATACCGTAGCCTGATTGCGGCCCGGGAGGCACTGGAGCGCGGCAGCCATCTGGTTATTTTCCCGGAAGGGGGCATTCCTGACCACCCGATGCCGGCGCTGGCTCCGTTCAAAGACGGGCCGTTCCGGCTGGCCCTGGAAAAACAGCTTCCCATCGTGCCGGTCACCATTCCTTACAACTGGATCATTCTGCCCGACGACGGCAAGTTTCTGCCGCGTCGCCATCCCGGTAAAGTCATTCTCCACGAGCCCATTGTGACCCAGGGGATGACGATAGAGCACCTGGAAGAACTGAAGCAACGCACCTACGAAGTAATCTACCAGGAAATGGTACGCCACTTTCCGGACCAGATGTCGCCCCGCCTCCGTCCGGTTGGGGAATTTGACGGGAAGTCGTGATATTGCGCATTTAATCTGCTGATACTTATGAAGATCGACCTGGCTACTGTACAACACATTGCCAACCTGGCCCGCCTCGAACTGGACACGGCCAACGCCAAAACCATGATGAAGGACCTGAACCGGATTCTGGACTGGATGGAAAAACTGAACGAGCTGGACACCGACCAGGTAGAACCCCTGACCCACATGTCGGAGGAAATCAACATGTTCCGCGACGATGTGGTGAAGCCTACCCTGCCGCGCGAAGAAGGTCTGCGCAATGCTCCTCAGCAAGACGGCACCTTTTTCCGGGTTCCGAAAGTGATTGAGGCGTACGACGAGCCCCAGTCGGGTCGTTCCAAGTAATACTTTCTCCAAGCGATTTTGAAACTACCTTCCTTAACTTCTCCCCGCCGGCCCTCGCCCGAACGGGCTGCTTATCCGTCCATGCCGCTGTTGTTCTGGCGCTGGTGGGAACGCCCCTACCGCTGGGCGTATCTCCTGCTGCTGGCGCTGCTGGGCGGCCTGATGAGCCTCTTTGCCTGGTACTACCTGGCTCCGCACACAGGCGCAGTTCACTGGGAAATTAAGGATACGCTCGACTATACCGAAGCAGCAACGGACCAGTTTCACCACTACCTGGGCGACTTCGTGCAGGAAACGGTGGTGTACCTGATTACGCAGAAACGCATCCCGGCCGACCTGGACCTGAATCTGCCCCTCGCCACCCTCTGTCTTGGGCTTTTCTGGCTGGGCATTGCGGTGGTAATGGCGGTAGCTTCCGGATTTTCGCGGTTCTGGTTCCTGACCATTACGGGTCTGATGCTGTTTTTCCTGGCCTTCGCCCGCCTCGAACTGCTCAGCTTTCTGGGCCTGGACAATTCGTGGCCGCTGGCAGGTGCCATGGCGCTGATGGGAGGCCTCAGCTACTACATCCACGCGTTCCGGCCGCGCATGCCCCTGTGGCAACGCCTGCTGCCGTTCGTCGGCATGAGCTTTCTGGTCGGACTGGCCCTGGTGTATGGTGCCGAAGTGCCGCAACCCGTATTTCAGCTCCTGAACTACAGCGCGCCCCTGCTGGTGGGTGTCACGCTCTTTTTCATCCTGCTGACGGCCATCGACATTCCGTACGCACTGCTGACGATGGTGACCCGCTCAGGCTCGTTCGGGCAGTCCAACGCCACGTTTCACTTCACGCTACTCACGGCACTTTACCTGTTCAACCTGATTGTCCGCTACCTCAGCAACCGGGGCTTGCTGGAGTGGGATCTGATGTACCTGGATGCCTTCCTGATTCTTGGCATTTCGACCGTGCTGGGGCTGCGCAACTTCGCCCGACGCGAACGCCAGTACCAAAGCATCCTGAGTTTCCGGCCCGGCGGTGCATTTTTGTTCCTGGCGCTGGCGCTGATGTCGTTTGCGTGCCTGACGTGGTACCAGGCATCGGATCATGACGCCATGATCGAAATGTTTGAAGATGCCATCACCTTGAGCTTCGCCGGGTTTGGGGCGGCGTTTTACTTCTACATCCTCATCAACTTTGGCTCGGCCCTGCGGCAGGGCCTGCCCATTCACCGCATTGCGTTCGAGCCCTTCCGGGTGCCCTATGCCGGGGTGACGCTGTTTGCCGTTGCGGGCATCGGCATCGCCTTGTTCAATTCCGGCCTGTTCCCGGTGTATCAGGGCATTTCGTCGTACTACACCGGTCTGGGCGACATCTACCGCCTCGAAAACAACGCGCTCCTGGCCGAACAGTATTACCGCGAAGCGCTGGAATATGAATACCGCAACCACCGCACGAACTATGCGCTGGCCACGCTGGCGCGCGCCAAGGACGACCAGAATTCGACCACGTTTTACTTCGATCAAGCGCTGGAAAAAGCCCCGACGGAAGAGTCGTGGGTCGGCTTGAGTGAGTCGTACCTGCGGCGCAACCAGTTTTTCGATGCGCTGTTCACCTTGCAGGAAAGCGTGGAGGCGTTTCCCGAAAGTCCCACGTTGTACAACAACCTCGCCCTGCTTTACTACGGAACAGGGATTTTGGACTCCACCTACTATTACCTGCAACGGGCGAAAGAGGTAGGCGGCACCACGCTGACCGCGACCAACCTGCTGGCATTTGTGGGCAAAAATCATTTGTATGCGGGTGATACGTCGTTTCTGAACGAGTCCCATTACAACACCCTGCCGTGGCTGACCAACGAAATGGCCAACCGGGCCGCCATGGGACGCCCCTCGGAACTGAAACTGAACGCCCTGCCCGATTCGGTGCTGGACAACGCCTCGTTTTCGTTTCTTTACAACTTGGCCGTCACGCGTTTCACGCAACCGGACCCGAAGCTGATCGAGCGTATTGAACGTTACCTTGCGGTCGCCGAAAACGAGCTGTACAGCGAAGATTTGCGCTTTGTGCACGCCGAACTGCAAATGCGCCAGGGACAGCGCGCCAGCGCCTTACCGACGCTGATGGAACTCCAGGAAAGTAGCACGACTCTAGGCGCTACGTATGGCAACCACCTGGGCCTATGGCTGTTCCAAATGGGCACGCCCCGTTACGCAGCCGATTTCTTTGCCTCGGCCCTCGAACGCGGTTACGACACACGTCTGCACCTGGCCGCCGCCCTGACCGCAGCCGGCGATGCCGAGCGCGCCCGCCGGGCGTGGATCAATCTGCTCAACGACGACGACGAAGGCCAACGCAACGCGGCTGCACAAGTCCTACGCGCCGTCAGTGGCGAAATGGAGGTGATTCAAACCCTGGCCGAACCGTTTCGCGTCGCTGCCCTGGACGTTAACCAGACGCTGACCATGGACCAGAAATGGGACATTTGGCGCAGCCTGCAACAACCCGCCCTGCGGTATTGGGGCGGTGCTTCGCTGTTAAAAGCACTTTTACAACAGGAAGACTTCGCCCGGGGCGAAGAACTGGCCCGGCAACTGCCGGTTCCTGATGCCACGGTACCGACCGAAGCACGCGACGCCTGGTGGATACAGTTTTTCCGCCTGAAACTCCTGATGCACCAGCCCGAAGCCGTGGCGGCAGCCGTAGATTCCTTGTCGGATCCAGGCTGGAAACCTTATTTCAAAGGGGCCATTGCCCTGCAAAACGGTCAGAACGAGCAAGCCTTGCCGCTGTTGCAGGAAGCGTTCGAAGCCAATCCTCTGGTAGGCGACATCGTGGTGACGCTGGCCGATTTATACCAACGGATGCTACAGCCCCAAGTCGCTTACGACCAACTGCTGACGGCCCTGTCGCTCAATCCGTACAACCGGGCTGCACACGAAGCCTACATTCTGCAGGCGTTACGTCTCAACCTGATCGAGTTTGCCGACGAGAGCTATACGCGCTACAAAGACCTGTACAAAGACCACACCATGTTCGAATCGCAGTATACGACGGCCCGCACCGAGTCGCTACGCGCCCTCGAGCAATTTTAACTCCAACCCCTTCCTTCCCATGCATATTGTCGTACTGGACAGTTACACCCTCAATCCCGGCGACCTGGACTGGACTGCCCTGGAAGCACTCGGCTCTGTGACGCTCTACGACCGGACTGCTCCCGGCGACGTGCTTGCGCGCAGCCAGGGCGCGGACGCACTATTAACCAACAAAGTGGTGTTGTCGGGCGAAACCATTGCCCGGCTTCCTGACCTCAAGTACATCGGCGTGATGGCGACCGGCTACAACGTGGTCGATGTAGAGGCGGCCAAAGCGCGGGGCATTCCCGTCACCAATGCGGCGGGGTACTCCACCTTTTCGACCGCGCAACATACGATGGCGCTTCTGCTGGAACTGAGCAACCGGGTCGGGCAACATCAGGCCAGTGTACAACAGGGCGACTGGGTTCGCTGTCCGGACTTTACGTACCAGCTGGGACCGTTGGTAGAGCTGGCGGGCAAAACGCTCGGCATTGTGGGGTTTGGGCGCATCGGGCAGGCCGTGGCGCAAATGGCTCAGGGCTTCGGCATGCAGATTCTTTCGTACCACACCCATCCGGAGCGCGACGCACGGCCCGGGGTTGAATTCGTGTCGTTGGATGAGGTATTCCGGCGCAGCGACGTCGTGACGCTGCACTGTCCCCTCACGGCCGACAATCAAGGCATGGTTAACCGGGAGCGCCTCAGCACCATGAAGCGCTCCGCCTGGCTGATCAATACGGGGCGTGGGCCGCTGGTGCACGAAGCAGACTTGCGGGAAGCCCTGGAAGCGGGGACCATCGCGGGCGCAGCGCTGGACGTGCTTTCCTCCGAACCCCCGGCGGCCGATAATCCGCTGCTGGGCGCGAAAAACTGCCTGGTCACCCCGCACATTGCGTGGGCGTCGTACGAAGCGCGCAGCCGCCTGCTGGCGACCGTGGTCGACAACCTACGGGCCTTTCAGGCGGGAACGTGGCAGAATGTGGTCAACGGGCTTACCGGAAAAAACGGCTAAACACCCAGATGATCAGGGCAATGATGCCCACCACCAGAAGTACGCCGACCCAGACACCGGCTTTAAAGATACCTTCTACAACTTCGCAGCTGGAAGCAACAAAGACCAGCAGAATCAATAAATAATAGGCGATAAACTTTTGCATAACGATAAAAAGTAAGACACTACATTCCCTTACGGAAGTGCGCAGCGCCCGTTGCTTCTGCAGCCTTACTTTTTACGAAGGGAGCGGCGAGTCTTTCTCTTTCGCCATGTGGTTGTAGACCATTTTGTCCATCCAGCCGGGGAACCACTTGTTCATAAACACCGTCATTTTGCCCTGCGTGGTCAGCACCAGATCGCGCCGTCGCTTCTGCACAGCCGTCAGAATGGCATCGCCTACCGCTTCGGCCGTCATCATCTTGCCTTCGTCGCGGGGAGTTTCGCCCTGCATCTGGCCCGTTTTGGTCAGGGCCGTGTTCCGGATGTTGGAGGCGGTGAAGCCCGGGCAGGCCACCAGAATGTGTACGCCTTTGTGCAACAGTTCCGTGCGCAGGGCTTCCATAAAGCCTTGCATGGCGGCCTTCGAAGCGGAGTAGCCGGTGCGAGCGGGCAGCCCCCGGTAGCCGGCAATGGACGACACGCTCACGATAGAACCGCGTTGTTTCAGAAGCGACGGAAGGGCGTATTTGGTCATGTAAACCGTTCCCCAGAAGTTGATGTCCATCACCTTCCGCAGCACGTCCAGCTCCAGTTCTTCAAACAGAGCCCGCATGGAGATGCCGGCGTTGTTGATGAGCACGTCGATTGTGCCCCACTCGGCCAGCGTGGTCGTCACCACGTGTTGGCAATCTTCTTCCCGGCTAACGTCCGAGACGACGGGCAGCACCTGGATGCCCTGTTGGGTCAATTCGTCGGCCGTCTGGCGCAGGTTGTCGGCGTTGCGTCCGGTGATGACGACCCGCGCCCCCGCCCGCCCGAAACTTTCGGCGCACGCTTTGCCGATGCCCGACGAGCCGCCGGTGACGATTACGACTTTATTTTGCATTGCGAATGGAATCTAAGGAAGGAACCCGTTGTACGGCCTGGTTGCGCGCTTCCCGGGCGCTGAGGCTATCCACCAGCGCGCCGTAAATTTCGTCGATCAGGGGCACGTTCTGCAGGTAGTAATTGTAACTCTCGCGAAAACGGGCGCTGTCCAGCCCATAATCCTGCAAGATCTGCTCCTGTTGGTAGCGGTAATACCACGCCGCTGAGTCGGGCGGGATGTTGAGCTGGTTGGCACGCGCTTCCGCCAGATGAATGTCGATCAGGATGTCGACCATGGTTTGCTGGTCGATCAACCCTTCGGGCGGCACCCCACTCTGAATATCGGTTTCGGGCGTGCAACTGCCCAGCCACATCAGCCCGCAGGCACACAAAACAACGAGAAATGACTTCATAAAGTAGACGCAAAGATACGAGGTTCCGGTTTCTGTGGGTTCTGAGATCCGATCAATTCCCTATTTCACGGATTTATCAGAATGCAAGTTCATCATTGTTCATTCTTATTGATACTTTTGACGAACGGTGAAACACGTCAACGGCGTTAGTGACGAGCAATAGTCGGGCCATGGAAGACATCAGAGACATCATTCAGAAATTGCGCAAGTACGAGGTGGCCATCCGGAAGGCGATCAACATGCAGATGCAGGGCGATTACCATTCGGTGTTCAAGGGGGCGGGGCTCGAATTCGATGACGTGCGGGCGTATCAGTATGGCGACGACGTGCGCACCATCGACTGGAATGTGACGGCCAAAGGCCACGGCACGTTTGTCAAAACCTTCCGGGAAGAGAAAGAACAGACCGTTTTTTTCATCGTGGACGTGAGCGCCTCGCAGGAAATCGGCAAACGAAAGCGCCGGAAGCTCGACATTACGAAAGAGATTTGCGGCGTGTTGTCGCTTGCCGCCGTGAAAGAAGGCAGCCAAGTGGGCGTGATTTGCTTCAGCGACGAAAAGGAAAAATACATCAAGCCGGGCAAAGGCCTGAAACACGCCTACGAGATCATCTACTCGCTGTTCAGCCTGAAGGCACAGTCGGCCAAGACCAACCTGACCAAGGCCATGAGTTTCGTCATCAACCTGCTGAAACGGCGCAGCATCGTCATACTGATTTCCGATTTTATCGACGAAGGCTACGAAGACCGCCTGCGCATGCTGGCCGACAAGCACGATCTGGTGGTGATCCACGTCGCCGACGACCGCGAAGTCAGCTTCCCGAAGCTGGGCATCATTCCACTTTTTGACAAGGAGAAACGCCGGACGTTCTGGATCAACACCTCGTCGACCCAGTTTGCACGCGAAGTCAACGACCGTTTTGCCACCAATCGGCACCAATTGGAGGAAATCTGCAAGCGCCACCAGGCAAATTACCTGCGGGTAGAAACTTCCGAAGACTACGTGGCCGACCTCATTCGTTTATTCAAGGTGCGCAACCGCACCACCAAACGTAAAATTGCCGGTGCCTGACATGACCCGTGCGCTTTTTCTCTTGTTCTTTCTGCTCGGAAGCGTTCCGCTGGCTACCCTTCCCGGCATAGCTCAGCCGGGCAGTACTGCCGGAGACACGCTGTCCGATAGCGGGACGGCGCTCCGCTGGACACCCCCGGAGGGAAGCTTTTTGCAGGACAGCATTCGCCTGGGCGAGCCCATCCGGTTTGCCATGAGCGTCCGCCATCCGCTCAACACGATGGTGCTGTTTCCCGATTCGCTTTACAATTTCCGGCCGTTCGAGTACCTCAGCCAAACGTGGTTCCCGACGCGCTCCGATAGCCTGGGGAGCCTCGACAGTGTGGTCTATACCCTGACCACCTTCGAGATTGATTCGGTGCAATCGCTGCGGCTACCGGTCTGGTACCTGCAAGGCGACGATTCCGTGGCGGTATATACCCGCCGGGTCGAAGTGGATTTTAAGCCGACGGTGGTGCCGCCCCTCCCCGACTCCATTGCGTTGCAGGCCACCACCGACTTCGCCCCCGTTCCGACGCAGTTCAATTACCCGTACTGGTCGCTGGGCATCGCCACGGCGCTGCTGATCGGTTTTTTCCTGTTCCTGCTGTTTGGGCAACCGCTGCGGCGACGCTACCAGCTCTACCGGCTCCAACGCCGACACGAGGCGTTCGAGCGGCAGTTCAACCAACAACTGGCCTACTGGAAAGCCCAACCGACCAGCCAACATTCGGAAGCGCTGCTTTCGCTGTGGAAACAGCATCTGCACCTGCTGTCACCGCACCCGTTTTCTTCGTACACCACGCGCGACATTACCCTGCTGCTGCCCGACCCGGCGTTGAACCAAACGCTTCATACGCTCGACCGCCACATTTACGGGGGCCTGCCGCCACAACCCGACGAACAGTTGTTCAAACCCCTGACCGATCAGGTAACCCGGCTCTACACCCAACGACGAGAGGAGGTGCTGCATGATTAACCGCACCAACTCCCTGTGGGAATGGCTGGACCCCATGTGGTTCCGCTGGTCCATCCTGCGCGATTTCGAGTGGGTCAATCCGTTTTACCTCTACCTGATCGCCCTGCTGCCGTTGCTGTGGCTGCTGCGCTGGTTGTTCATGTACCGCTTCCGCGAGAAGATCGAGGTGGCGCTGTTCGATGCGCAGGAAAAACCCCATTGGACCACCTGGCTCCGCTTTCTGCCGCCGCTGCTGTTCGCATTGTCCGTGGGACTGGTGCTGATGGCCCTGGCCCGCCCGCAAAAGACCAGCGAACAGGTCGACCAGTACACCGAAGGGATCGACATCATGCTCGTGCTCGACATTTCGGAGTCAATGAAGATCGAAGACTTCCGGCCGAACCGGCTCGAAGCCGCCAAAAACGTGGCCCGGGAGTTCATTGCCGGCCGGTTTCAGGACCGGATCGGAATTGTGGTCTTTTCGGGCGATGCCTACTCGCTGGCCCCCCTCACGACCGATTACAAGCTCCTGACCAGTTACATCGACGACATCGACTTCAAGATGATTCAGAAGGGCGGTACCGCCATCGGCAGTGCGCTGGCCGTGGCCACCAACCGGATGCGCGAGTCGGACTCCAAGTCGAAAGTGATTATTCTTCTTTCAGACGGCGACAACACTGCCGGCAACATCGATCCCATTACGGCGGCCGAACTGGCCAAAGCCTACAACATCAAAATGTACACGATCGGCATCGGGAAAGAGGGGCGCGTGCCGTACGGGCGCGACGTGTTCGGGCGGCCGCAGTACCTGGACAACACGATGGACGAAACCACGCTCCGGCAGATTGCCAACATCGGCGACGGATCGTTCTACCGCGTGTCGAACAACGAAGCACTCAGCGAAGTATTCGCCCGCATCGACCAACTGGAAAAAGCCGAAATCAAGGAGACGCGCTACCGCGATACCCGCGACTATTACGATATTTACCTGACGTGGGGCGTGTTGCTGTTCCTGGGTTGGCTCCTGACCAAGAATACGTTCATGAGCAACGCTATGGAAGACTGACCGGCAAAACCCGATTTGCGGTCGTGCCGGGGAATCCTACCGGAGAAAGCCCCGTGGGGCGAAGGTTCTCGGGCCTCCGACGCCGATTTTCTTGAACAAACGTTTGCAAACTTGTAGATTTGCAAGATAGAGGGTAAAACTTACGTGCTGGGGAACTACTTCTGACAAGCCGTTGCTTTCCTCGAAACTACCTGATCTACACCACCATTACCTCGCTGATTTCCGCTTATGAAGAAGCTTCTAGTCATCCTGCTGACCGGTCTTCTTGCCGCTGCCTGCTCGCACTCTTCTCAGGATTACAAAGAGTCGGCCGCCGACCCGGCCCTTCTTCGTCAGTCGTGGCACCGCCTGACCGACGTCATCGTCCACGATATTTTCTCGCCCCCGGTCGCGAGCCGCATTTACGCCTACTCGAGCGTTGCTGCTTACGAAACACTTCTGCCGGCACATCCGGAATACAAGTCGCTGGCCGGACAACTGAATGATCTGACGCCGGCCCCGCAGCCGGATACTACGCAAGAATACTGTTATCCGCTGGCCAGCCTGCACGCGTACCTGACCGTAGGGCGCGCCATGATCTTTTCGGAAGACAGCATTAACAACTGGGAAGCCCGCATCCACCAACGGTACCACGACCTGGGCGTTCCCGACGAAGTATTCGACCGTTCCGTAGCGTACGGACAACAGGTAGCCGACCACGTGCTGGCCTGGGCCAAACAAGATGGTTACAACCAGACGCGCGGCCAACGCCACACCGTTTCGACCGTACCGGGCACCTGGAAACCCACGCCACCGGCCTACATGGACGCCATTGAACCTTTCTGGAACAAGATCCGCCCGTTTGTGATCGACTCGGCCAGTCAGTTTCAACCCGACCGCCCGACCTCCTACACCGAAGACATGGGAGGGGCTTTTATGGCCGATGTGAAGAAGGTCTACGAAACCGGCAACAACCTTACACCCGAACAACGCGAAATCGCGAGTTTCTGGGACTGCAACCCGTTTGTGATGAATACGACCGGACACGTGATGTTCGCCACCAAAAAAATCACACCGGGCGGCCACTGGCTGGGCATCACCTCTATCGTAACCGAAAAAGACAGCGCCGACCTGATGGAAACCGCCGAAGCGTATGCGCTGGTTTCCGTCACGCTGGCCGATGCCTTCATTGCCTGCTGGGATGAAAAGTACCGCAGCAACTACATCCGTCCCGAAACGGCCATCAACCAGTTCCTCGATGAAACCTGGGAACCGGTGTTGCAAACGCCACCCTTCCCCGAGTACCCCAGCGGCCACAGCGTTATTTCTACCGCGGCCGCCGAAATGCTCACCAGCCTGTATGGCGACTCGTTCTCGTTCGCCGATTCGACCGAACAGCAGTGGGGCTTGCCGATGCGCCACTTCGACTCCTTCCGGCAGGCCGCGCAAGAGGCCGCCATCAGCCGGCTCTACGGGGGCATTCACTTCATGCCTGCCATCAACAACGGCGTCGACGAAGGACGGAAGGTCGGGCAGTACATCATCGGGAAACTGCAGACCCGCCACCACCCCCTTGCCGACAAGCAGGCGCTTTTAAAGAAAGAGTAAGTTTTTTGCGTTTTTCGAAGAAAAGTTGCTTTCCACTGTCACTAATATTGAGGCCTCTTACTTTTTGATAAAAGGCCTCTTTCATGCGATCTAGCTTTCTTTTTTTACTGCCACTGTCCTTTTTACTGGTTTTTTCTGGACAGGCACAACCCATCTATCGGCCCGGTGCCGTCATCACGCTTCAGGGCGATACGCTGCACGGCCAGATCGGCGAAACTTCAACGTCGAAAATGACCCGCGAGGTGCTTTTCAGGCCGGAGGGTCCAGCGGGTAGCAGGATACGCTACACCCCGGAAGAGATCCGCGGGTTCGTGATCGAACAGGACCGGGTCTATACCGCGCAACCGGTACATCATGCCAAGGGCGTTACGACCCGCTTCCTTCAGGAAATTGTAGTGGGCCGTGTCACGTTATACGAAACCCAGTTGGCTTCCTTAAAATCTGTCTATGCCATCGGGAATGGCGACTCAGTAGTTGCCCTGCCCAACGACCGTAAATTCCACGGCACGTTAAACACGATTTTTAGCGATTGCGCCGCCCTGCGCCTGAACAACCTGGAGGCACAAAAAAAATACCGTTATGACCTGCGTACGCTAACGCGCCTGGTTACCGACTATACCGCCTGTACTTCGTCGCAGCCGGTCCAAATTCGCCGTCGCCACGCACCTGCTTCGGTGACGGGCGGGATTTACGCGGGCGCGAACCTGTACCAGATCATCAACTTCGCTTCGACGCAGAGCGAAGCGCAAGGTGTTTATAGCCAGGAAGTCGGCGGAGAAGCTGGTTTGTACGGTCGCGTCACGTTAGGGCACGTAGGCGTACAAGCTTCGTTAGGCTACGCGTCGCTGCACGGAGAAAAAATCTACGTAAATTTTTGGGGTGACGAGTACCGCTATCAGGTTGCTACCCAACTGATCCGCCTTCCGCTTACTGTGCAATACCATCTGTTTCCGGGGCATTTCACCCCCTTTGTAGCGGCAGGTGGTCACCTACAATATTTGTTGCATCAGGAAGGCAGCCGGACAACTGCCAACGGCACGAGCACTTATCTTCTGGATGTAAGCGATCTTTCGTACGGGACGTCTTTCGGCATCGGCCTGCACGTGCCACTTGCGCCGGTTGCCCTGCAAATTCAGCTAAAAAGACATCGCTCACGCCTCCTGAAATACCAGGCGAACTACGGAGAAGAGAACGCCCGCATCAATCTGTATCAGCTGTCGTTGGGCGTAGAATTCTAGTGCCGCCCGTGCCGTGGGTTACGGTGCTTTCATCAATTCACAAACCTTATGCATACGCGTGCTCATTGTCCTACCTGCCAGACGGCATACGACCTGCCACCGGATGCCTGTCAGCACTGTGGCTTCCCTTTCGCGGGTACCGAAAAAGAGAAGTCTGTTTTCATTGGACAGCAAATTCTGAAGAAAGGCACCATCAGCGATACCCGAGAGCACATCCAACGAGCGCGCACCATCTTGTGGATCATCGGTGCCATTACGATGGTACTTGCTTTTGTGCAAGATGCACCCGACGGCATAAGTCAGACCTTCCACCTCGTGCTGGGAGCGGTCTTTGTCGGGTTCGGTTTTCTGACGTACAAAAAGCCTTTTCTCTCCATTCTGATTCCGCTCTTGCTCCTAGCCGGTTACTACATCGCACTGGCCCTGGTCGAACCTGCGGTGTTGATGCAGGGGGTGACGCGAAGAATTGTTTTCCTCGGCGGACTGGTCTATGCACTTGTCAGCATCGTTCGCGCCGAAAAAGCGCGGAAAGAGAGCCAATTCCTGAAAGGACATCAGTACAACTAGACGAAAGCGGCACACCCCTCATTACGGCAGGACTCGCTTACGTTTGGTCTCTCCCGTCAGACCTTCCGGCCGACAGCGCCTGTGCCGTCTGCACCATGCTCTCCGATAAAGAATACATCCAGCGGAGGTGGTGGGTCATCAGCCGGGCTTCCTGCACTTCGTGGCGCACCTGCTCGCTGACTGACGTTGGCTCGGCAACGAGCCACTGACTTTCGACCTGGGTGTATTCCTGCAACCGCTGCTCCATGTAAGCATTGGCCTCCACAAGTTGCCGCTGTACGTCTGCCAGTTGCGGCGCTCTGCGCTCCAGGTAGGCTTGTGCGGCTTCCAGCCGGTTGTCGATGCTGTCGAAGTAGGCCTGCACATGCTCCGATTTTTCGCTGGTGATGTGGTTCTGGATGAACGTCCCCATCGCCGTCAGGGCCGTCAGGAACGTGTGATTGAGCACCACCATTTCGTAATGCTTGGCGTAGTGCTGCCGCTTCGACTTCGGTTCCTGGTTCATCCGCTGAAAGGCCGCACTCAGGTCGCCAATCGCCAGAAACGCCTCCTTCCGCGCCAGTTTGTAGGACGTGGGCAGCTCGGCCTTGTGTTGGTAGAAGTGGCTGATTTCCTGTAAGTAAGTTCGGTTGGCACGCAGGGTTTTGAGAATGAACTTTCGGATGCTGGCGGCCTCCCAACTGGGCCAAAGCAACAGACTCGCCAGAAACGACATTCCCGCACCGAGGGCCGTATCCAGAAATCGGTACTGAATCACCTGAAAAGCGTCCGGCTGAATCAGCACGTACAAAAAAACGATGTTCAGCGTCACGAAAATGGCCGAGTTGCGGTAATTCCGCTGGAGCAACGAAAAGGCGATCACGAACGAAACGCCAGCCAGTACGCCGTATACCACGCGGTTGTCGACCAGCAGCACCACGCCGACCGCCACCACACACCCGATCAACGTGCCGTAGACCCGCTCTTTCGACCGGCTTTTGGTCAGACCGTAGCTCGGCCGCATAATCACGATAATCGTCAGGACAATCCAGTAGGCATTCTGGATCTGAAACCATCGACCGAGCGCAAAGCCCAGCAGCACCGTGGCCGTGAGGCGCACCGAATGGCGGAAAATCGTGGACTGGGGATTGAGGTTCTGCCGGAAAATCTGTGGATCGTAGTCCTGCGTGGTGATGAACTTCTCGGCGTCTTTGCTGCGCAACCGTACTTGCTCTTGGTCGATCAGGTCACTTAACACGCGTTCGATGCTCTCGATCTTCTGGTGCTGTTTCTGTTCGTAGTCCAGCAGGTTGCGCAAGATGATGGCCCCTTCCTGAACCTGGTCGGCACTGTGGGTGGTTTCGTAGGCCGCGAGGTAGCGGGCAATGCTGCCCCGGGCCGCCTCGAACAGCTTAGTGAAATCCGGGCTGGTCCGGATGGTGCGCTGCCGATTGACTGCCTCCGCCAACTCGTCCAACCGTTGCGCCATGCCGTTGAGAATCCGCACGAACGGTTGCAGGTCGGCGGGGATGCCCGTAAAAAAGGCGTTGAGCTTCTCGTAATTGGCCGGGTTGGCCATGGCCAGCTCCAGAATGTCGACCAGTTCGATGAAAATAAGAATGTACTTCTCGGCAAAGTGCGAGCTACCCGACGCTTCCCGGTCGGTGATGAAAATCTCCCGCAGCTTTTCGTGTTTTTCGTTGAGCTGACTTTGCAGGTCGAGCAGTTCTTTTTGAAGGGACAGCGCATGGTCGGGGGCAGGCACCAATTGTGCCCGCACGCGCAGGTAACGCGCCGTCAGCCGCATGCATTCGGCCAGAATCATCTGGTTGTGCTTGCGCGCCATCAGCGCATGCGCCACCCACGTCACGCACCAGTACCACAACCCGCCCAAAGTCATAAAGCCAAGGTGAGGCCACAACGCAGGCATTTCCAGCGGCCGTGCCAGGGCCAGAATCACCGCAAACAGTCCGGAGAAACTCACCAGCGAAGCGCGGAACCCGTAGACTGATACCATGGCGTTGCCGAACACCAGCAGTGACATCAGGGGTAGTACTACCCACAGGGACACAAACGAGAGGTGCATCAGCAAGGTGGTGACCAACACAATCGCCAGTGTAATCAGGATGCTCAGCGAACGGTGTCGGCGGCTGCCCGGTACGTCGCTGGGCGAACACAGAAAAACCCCCATGATCAGGCCAGGGGCGGGCGAAAAATTGCCCAGCGCATACAACACTCCCAACGGGAGGGCCATGGCCACCACCACGATGATACTGCGGTCAAAATCAATGCTGCGGAAATAGTCCGCCAACGCCCTACGCATGATGCATGGTCTTCGAAAAGGTTGTACCGAACCCGGTCCAAAAGGTTACAACCCCATTGGCCTGACCAGCGTTCGCTCCAACCTCTTGCAGGACTACAACCGCACTTTCGAGAACAGGGCCGCGTCGATTTCCGTCGCTTCGGGGGCAGCGGCCTGCTGCTGGAACTCTTTGGGAGTGAGGCCGAACTCCGCTTTAAAGCATTTGGAGAAATAGGAAAGACTCGTGAAGCCGGTGGCATACATCGCTTCCGATACGTTGCCGGCCTGCCCGCTCAGCAACAGCGAGGCTTTGCGCAGGCGGTATTTCCGGATCAACTGATTGCCCGACAGGTCGGTTAACGACTTGAGTTTCCGGTACAAGTGGGTAGTACTCAGCCCTACTTCACTAGCCAGTACCTCCACACTGAAGGCGGGATCGTCGAGATGGGCCTCCAGCGCCTGCATGATCTTCTTGATGAACTTCTCGTCGACGGTCTCGGTGGCAGACGGCGCGGCCGGTTGCAATAACACTTCATTTTTGAAGTAGTGAAGCATTTCCTGCTGCCGGGCGATCATCTGATCGAGATGGGCTTCCAGCAGGTCCATGTCCACCGGCTTGGTCAGGTACAGGTCGGCCCCCGTCTGAATGCCTTCCAGTACGTGCGTCGGCAGGCTTTTGGCCGTCAGAAAGAGAAACGGGATGTGGCGCATCTGCGGCGATTCTTTGAGTTTCCGGCAAAAGAGCAGTCCGTCCATCACCGGCATCATGCTGTCGCTGACGATGACATCGGGCGAAAACTGAGTGGCCTTCGCCAGTCCTTCTTCGCCGTTTTCGGCGACGAGGAAATGGTACTTGTGCCGGAGGCTGAGGCGGATAAAGTCGACCATTTGTGGGTTATCTTCTACAATCAGCACCAGGGGCTTGTCCGACGCCAACTCGTACCGGTACGGCACCGGCAGCGGGGTTTTGGTAGCCCATAGTTCCAGCGCGGGCTCTTCCTGCCACAGATCGACCGGGAAGTGGGCGTTCCCCAGCGGCAACACGACCGTAAAGCGACTGCCCTGTTGCAACGCACTTTCGACCGAGATGCGGCCGTGGTGCAACCGGATGTATTCGGCCACCAGGGTCAGGCCGATGCCGGACCCCGGCTCCTTGGCTTTGGCCGCAGGCGTCTGGTAGAAGCGCTCGAAAATCCGGCGCTGTTCGTCCGCCGAAATGCCCATGCCGGTGTCCTGCACAACCAGCGACACCGCGTCGTGCGGATAGGCGTCGTCGTGCAGACGTTGCAGGGCCAACGTTACGCTCCCACCATCGGGCGTAAACTTGAACGCATTGGACAAAAGGTTGTAAATCACCGTCTCGACCTTTTCGGTATCGGCCCATACTTCGCAGGTGTCCAGGTCGGTCCGAAAAGCAAACCGGATTTGTTTACGGGCCGCCCGGTCGGCAAACAGGGTCGTCAACTCCCGGCAGAATTCGACCAGATCGAACGGCGTTACGCGCAGCGGCAACACGTCGTTTTCGAGTTTGCGGACGTCGAGGATCTGGTTCACCACCCGCAACAACCGCTGTGCGTTTTTCTCGGCCAGGGCCATAAGGCCACTGCTCGCTTCGTCCAGCTTCCCCTGCTTCAGCACCTGCCGGATGGGCGGCAAGATCAGGCTGATGGGGGTGCGCAGTTCGTGCGATAGGTTGGTAAAAAAGCGTTGTTTGGTTTCGACCAGTTCTTCGGCGTGTTGCCGCTCCAGGCGTGCAATGTGCAACTCATTTTTGAGCTTCATTCGTGCTGTGTAGAGTCGCAATCCGGCAAACGCCGCCCCCAATATCAGCACCACGTACCCCACCAGAAAACCGGGACTCAGCAGCAGCGGTGGCCGGATGTGGATGCGCAGGGTCGCCACCTGATCGCTCCAGAGCCCAAAATTGTTGGTTCCCTTCACCGCCAGCGTATATGTACCGGGCGTCAGGTTGGCGTAGACAGCAAAGTTTTTGGCGCCGGTGGTATAGTGCCAGTCGTCGTCGAAGCCTTCCAGGCGGTACGCGTAGGTGTTCAACGCAGGTTGCCAGTAATCGAGGGCCGCAAATTCGAAGGCCAGCGAACGTTGGCCGTAGTCCAGGTGCAGGGCGTCGGTGAACGAAATGTCGTGGTGCAGCAACGCCTTCCCGTCGACTTTTTCGCCAGTGGCTACCGCCTGGTTGTTGATTTGCAGGGAAGTGAGGTGGACCGGCGGGCGGTACGGATCGGGGGCCAGCGCCTCCGGAAAGAAGGACAAGTAGCCATTGTCGCCGCCCAGCAGAAACTCGCCGGTGGCACTACGGGTGGCGCATCCGTTGTAGAAGCTGGTGAGCGGTAGTTCTTTTTCGAGCGGAAACGTGCGCAAAGCGCCGGTGGTTACCTGGTATTTCAGCAGGTACTGCGGCGTAGTGCCCCACAGGTTACCTTCGTCGTCTTCCAGCAGGTTCGCCAGCGTACCGGCATTGCCCATCACGAGCGGATGGAAAACGGCCTGATCGGAAGTGGGTCGGTACTCCAGCAGCCCGCGCTGCGTGGTGGCCCAGAGCACACCGGTGCGGGAACGGCACAGCGATTGGATCTCCTGCCCGCGGGCATGTCCGGCAAAGGTTTCAATGCGTTGTTTCTGGCCGGTCGTCCAATCGATGCGAAAAAGCTGGTTGTATTGAATCGACCACAGGGCGTCGTCGCCCGCGACACTCCGTTCGGCCGCAACTTCGTCGACCTGGCGAAAGCGCATGTCTGCGGCGGCCCCTTCGGTTCCACTCACCCGAAACAGGCCCCCGTCCCACGCCACCACCCAGAAGCTTCCCTCCGGGCTGCGCAGGATTTTCCCGATGTAATTGGAATTCAAGCCGTTTTGCATGCAGGCCGTCAGCGTCTCCATGCGTTGCGTCGCCTCGTTCCAGAGGTTGATGCCCCCCGCCGTACCGATCCAGATCCGCCCGCGGTCGTCTTCGGCCAGCGTAAATGCGTTGTCCAGCAGCAGACGGGTCGGACCCGGGTCGGTGCTGCGGAACCACCGCCGCGCGCCGGTCGTCGGGTCGATGCGGATCACCCCGTGAAGCGTCGCGAGCCACTTCGCCCCGTCGCGTGCCACCAGCACATCGCGCACCTGATTGCCGATAGTCTGCCCGTCCTGTTCGGCCGTGACTTCGTGAAAGGTGTAGGCGATGCGTGCGGGTTTCAGGCGACTGACACCGTTGGAAGTCGCCAGCCAGCGCACCCCGCCCCGGTCTTCAAAAAACTGCCACACCACATTGCTCGGCAACGAATGCGGCACCTGCGGCTGGTGAAAATACGTCGTGGTGGTACGGGTCCGTGGATCGAACAGGTTCAGGCCGAAATCGGTCCCCAGCCAGAGGCGCTGGTCTGCCGCCACCAGGATGGACTTCACGACGTCGTTGCTGAAACCTGCATTATGCCGGTTGAAGTGCTGGTACGTGCCGGCAGTTGGATCAAACAGACACAGCCCCGTTTCGGTGCCCACCCACAGCAGCGAGTCGGCCGTGGCGGAAACCGGCTGGATGGCCCCGATCAGGTTGTTGTCCGGCGCAGGTGCATAGTTGCCTTTCAGGTCGTAGTTCCGGAAATGGGACGCGCCCGGCGCAAGCTGGTTCAGGCCGTCGTACGTACCGACCCAGAGCGTCCCGGTACGATCCTGGTAGAGGGCACGTACGGTGTTGTGACTCAATCGGCTGTTGTGCTGGGTGAAATGTTGCCCCGCGCCACCGTGGCGGGGAAAGTGCCACAGGCCGCCGGAACTGCCGACCCAGACGTCGCCCTGCCGATCCTGGTACAGGCAGCGGATCGTATTTTCTGCCCCCACGTCCACACGGGTGGTCTGAAACGTCACCACACTCATCTTGTACAGCCCTTTCCAGGTACCGATCCAAAGGGTATCGCCAGCGGCCACCAGCGCGTTGATGCCCAGCGAAGCCGGGAAACTCATGGAATCGCCGCGCGGGAAGGCCTGAAAGCGGTAGCCGTCGTAGCGGGCCAGGCCTTGGCTTGTGCCCAGCCACAGGAAGCCATACGCGTCCTGCACAATGGCGGTCGTCTGCGGCGCGGGCAGCCCGTCGCGAACCGACAGGGTCGAAAAATACAGCGTCTGCGCCCCGAGCTGGCCTCCTCCGATTCCGAGCCCTGCCCAGAGGACAACCCCTAGGATGATGCGTACCATGTGGTGGTGTTTCAAAAAATAGCGATCTCGTGTTGCGCCCTGGTTTTGCCCGAGGGCAGCGTGTAGGTCCGCCGGCCGCCCGGCACCAGAGGCGTATGGTTGAAAATTACCACAATCCGGAGGATTTCTTTCTTACTAGGGTTGATTTGTTATGGTTTTGGGTCGATTTGTATCCTCCCCGCCCTCCCCTTTTTTCCATCTTGCTCTTCCAAACGAACGGTCGGCCCCGTCGGCTTTTCGTGCAGCAGCTTCCTACGTTCATGCCCCATGAAAGCACCACCCCACTTCTCCCGCCGTCGCGGCTGCGAGATTCCGTTCTGGAATTGCCGCCCGCGGATTCCCGGCTATGCCCTCACGGTTCTTTTCCTGGCACTTGACGACCGGTCACTGCACCGCACCAACCACCTCGTTATGAACAACACCTTATGAAAACACACTTACATTCTCTGTTACAACTCTTCGCGCTGGTGGCCCTGTTGTGTACCGGCGATGTGCTCCGGGCCCAGTCCGTGGCGGTCACGGGCCGCGTGCTCGATGCCAACGGCGAAGGCATTCCCGGGGTGAACATCCTGGAACAAGGCTCCAACAACGGCACCATCACCGACGTGGAAGGCCACTTTTCGCTCAACGTGAACGCCAACGCTACGCTGGTGCTGAGCGCGGTAGGCTACCTGGCGCAGGAAATTGCGCTGGCAGGCCGCGCTACCCTGGACGTTACCTTGCAGGAAGACGTAAAAGCGCTTGAAGAAGTCGTGGTGGTCGGCTACGGTACCACAACCCGCCAGAACATCACAACGTCGGTCGCCAAAGTCGATCCCAAGAACATTCCTACCCCGGCCAACAACTCCATCCCCGAACTGCTGTTCGGGCGGGCGGCCGGTTTGCAGGTCACGCAGCAAAGCTCCGAACCCGGCGGGAACATCAACCTCTCGATCCGCGGTCGCGGCAATCCGCTCGTGGTGGTCGACGGCGTCGTGTTTCCTTATTCCGGACTGGAACCCGACAACGGCGGGCTCGAACTCCAGGGCGTGCAGCGGGGCGGTCTGGCGGGCCTCAACCCGAACGACATCGAATCGATCGAAGTCCTGAAAGACGCTTCGGCGGCGATTTATGGCGTCAATGCGGCCAACGGGGTCATCCTGATCACGACCAAAAAAGGGAAAGCCGGCCGGATGAACGTGAACTACTCAGGCAGCCGGTCGCTAGTCACGAACCTGCCTTACCTGGAGCCGCTGAACGCACAGGAGTACATGCGGAACTACAATCAGTTTACCCTCGACAAGTACCTGGCCGACAACCAGATGCAACCCTTCGGGCCTAATGCGGCCACAGGTTTCCAGCCCAAATATTCTGAAACGGACATTCAGAACGCCGGCGAAGGAACCGACTGGCTGGGGGAAGTGCTGCGCAACGGCAGCATCGACAACCACACGCTCGGCATTACGGGCGGCTCCGAACGCGCTACCTATTACTTCTCGGGCAGCTATTTTAATCAGGTGGGGACGATGAAAAACTCGGACCTGACGCGTTACAACGGGCGGCTCAACGTAGCCTTCCAACTCAACAAGCGGCTCACGTTCAACACCAGCGTCAACGCCAGCCGCAACTACTACGGCAACTCGACGGCGGGCTGGCAGACCGGCAACGCGGGCACACAAAGCTTCGGCGCGTTGCAAGCGGCGCTGGCGTACCCAAGTTCGGTCCCGGTGCGCGACGCGGACGGCAATTTCACGCAATTTGCCGTGATCGGCAACCCGGTTTCACTGCTCAACATCAACGACCAGACGATGTTTACGGGCCTGCTGGCCAATTTGTCGCTGGACGTAGACATCATTCCCGGCATGCTGACGGGAAAAGTACTTTACGGCAACAACAGCGAAAACTCGGTTCGCGACTTCTTTATTCCGTCCACAGTGTTCTGGGGGCAACTGTTCCGCGCCCGTGGCTCGCTGAACGAAGCCCGACGTCAAAACCAGACGATGGAAGCGACGTTGTCCTTCAAGAAATCGCTCGGGGCCATTGCCTCGGTCGATGCCGTGGGCGGTGTGGGGCAATACATCGAAGACGGGACGGGCTTTGGCATTGAGGCGTCCGACATGCTGGACGTGATCAACACCACGAATCTGGCGTCGGCTACGGGTCCTAAAACCACCACGTCGTACAAGTATTTCGAGAAGAAACGGTCGTTTTTCGGGCGGGCCTCGTTCGACGTGCTGGACCGGTATCTGCTGACGCTCACTTACCGTTACGACGGCTACGACAAGTTTTTCCCGAACCAGAAATACGCCGGTTTTCCGTCGGCTTCGGTCGGCTGGAAACTTTCGAACGAATCGTTCCTGAAAAACAATACGACGCTCAACCTGCTGAAACTGCGGGCCAGCATGGGCACCACCGGCAACACCATCGGCTCGGTGGCGTACGGTGTGTTTGTGCCCGACCCCAACATCATCGTCTTCAACAACGGCGGCGTTGTCTACACACCCTATTACCAGACGGCCCTGGACCAACCCAACCTGAAGTGGCAGAAAACGGTCAACTCCAACATCGGACTCGACTTCGGGCTGTTCCGGGATCGGATCTCAGGCTCGCTCGACTGGTTCCACGACGACATCACGAACCTGCTGAACGCCAACGCCAACACGCCACAGCTTTCTTACATTTCGTCTGTGCCGCGCAACGGGGGGCGCACCATCCGACAGGGGGTGGAACTGGCCGTCAGCACGGCCAACGTACGGAGCGACGTGTTCGAGTGGAACAGCACGCTCAACATCTCGCACTACTACTACCACTGGGTACGGCGGTTCGAGAACAACGACCTGCAACCGTATGTGCAGGTGGACGATCCGGTCAATGCCATCTACGTGTTTGAGACCGACGGCATTTTGCAACCCAACCAGGAAATACCCGAATGGCAGCCCGAAGGTGCGCGGATGGCCGGTGCCCCGCGGTTTGTCGACCGCAACGGCGACAACACCCTCGACTACCAGGACGTGGTGCGTTACAACGCCGATCCACGGTTCATCCTCGGGTTCGGCAACTCGTTCCGCTACCGGAACTTTGACCTGAACGTGTTTCTGTACGGACAGCGCGGCGCCACCGGCTGGAACTACACCAGCATCTGGGCCGATCCCAACAACCTGATTTCGGGTAACCAGAGCGGTACCGACGCCCTGGGACGCGTGTGGAGCACCGCCAACCCGGACGGCACCTGGCCGGGCGTCAGCTACAACGAAACCACCCTGGGACTGCCCGCCAGTGTCGACACGCGCCTGGCACGCCGGGACTTTCTGCGCTGCCGCAACCTCACGCTGGGGTACAACGTCGATCCGGGCAGTGAGCGGAAGTATTTCCAGAGCCTGCGCGTCTACGTCGATGTGCAGAACGCCTTCCTGATTACGAAGTACGAAGGCGCCGATCCGGAAACGCAGGCCGCGAACGTGAAGGGCGGCCCGGCCCCCTACCCGATGGCGCGTACGTATTCGCTGGGCGTAAAAGCCAGCTTCTGATTCCACCACCTTTTGACCGAAATCTCATGAAAAAACTATATTTTCTGCTCAGTACGCTGGTGCTGCTGGCCGGCGGCTGTACCGAAAACCTGGACCCGCAACTTTACGGATCGCTCTCGCCGGTCAACTTTCCGCAATCGGAAAACGATTTCGAGCTCTACATGCTGGAAGTGTACAAGCCTTTCAATGCGAAGTGGGGTTACCAGGACCTGGACTGGCAAAACAACTTCTACAGCTACGAGTACGGCTACGTGCAGCTTTTCGACGCACCCACCGATCTGTTTGCGGAGTTTCCCGAATGGGGCGGCTTTTTCGAAGCCTTCAGCAAGGCCAATTTCGTCTTTCTGAAGACGCAGGGCCGCACCAGTCACTTCGAGAAAGTCCGGTTTGTGACCCGCATCACGAAGATCATCGACGACCTGGAACAAGCCGACATTCGGGAAGAGCCTAAAAATCAATTCCTGGCCGAGGCCCACATGGCCCGCGGCTGGATCATGTACTACCTGCTGCACCTGTACGGCCCGCTGCCGGTGATTCTGGACCCGGCGTTGATCGGCACCGACGCCGAAGACAACCTCACCCGTCCGGACCGGGCCACGTACGTGAGCGCCATTGCGGAAGACCTGCAATTTGCGGCAGAGCACCTGGACGCGTACCCCGCCGAATACGGCCGGTTTAATCGCGGCATTGCCCTGACGGTGCTGATGCGCCTGTACCTGAACGAGAAGAATTTTCAACAGGCCGAGGAAATCGGGCGCGAAATTCAGACGATGGGCTACAGTTTGGTGGAAGATTACACGAGCCTGTTCCGCGAGGCGACGGAAATCAACAACGAAACCATTTTTGCGGTCTCCTGCCAGCCCGACCAGAGCGGCAACCAGAACCAGGGCAACATGAACGCCTTCGCGTTTTACTGTTACCCCTCTGATTACCCCGGCGAAAAAGTGCAGGGCGGCTGGCCCAGCCCCAACGGCGTTTACGCCGCCAACTGGTCGTTCTACGATTCGTTCGACCCGAACGACGAACGGCGGAATCTGCTGGTAGCCGAATACGTCAACAAAAGCGGCGAAACCCGCGACCGTAGCAACCTGCGCGGAGCAGTAGTAGCCAAGTATCCGGACGAAGGAGGAGGCACCAACGCCTTCCAGGGCAACGACCTGCCGCTGGCCCGCTATGCCGACGTGCTGCTGATGCTGGCCGAGGCCATCAACGAAACCAGCGGTCCTACGGCCGAGGCCGTCGAGCTGATCAACCAGGTGCGCCGCCGGGCGGGCATTGGCGATCTGCCCGAAGCCGACATCGCCTCGAAAGAGGCCCTACGCGATGCCATTCTCCGCGAACGCGGCTGGGAGCTTTATTTTGAAGGCTACCGCAAGATGGACCTGGTTCGCCACGGCAAATGGGAAGCGGCGTTGCAGTCGGTCGGCAAAACGCCGGGGCCGACGCTTCTCCCCCTCCCCGACTACGCCATTAACAACAGCGGCGGCCAACTCACGCAAAACGAAGGATACTAATTGTTGCCTGACAGTAGAAAGAGGTCGAGCCTCCCGTCCGTGCGGGCGGGAGGTGCCCCTCTTCGCTAAGTTCTCTCACACGACACCCCCGTTCCATGCACCACCTCGCTACGTTTCTGCTGGTTGTACTGACGTGCCTGTTCGGCTGTACTCCCCCGGAAGCGCCTACCGACCCGGAAGACACGCTCGCCGTGCCCACCCCTGACACCACGCTCCCTGCCGTCACGTTTTACCAGGGCGTGGATCTTTCGTACGTCAACCAGATTCTGGACCACGGCGGCACCTACCGGGATTCCGGCGAAGTCCGCAGTCCGTATCGGATTTTCAAAGATCATGGTGCCAACTTGGCCCGCTTCCGCCTGTGGCACCAGCCTACCTGGACCCGAGACGTGTACGGCAGTGCCGGAACGCAGCTTTACAACGACCTTGCCGACGTGACGGAAGCCATCCGGCTCGCCAAGGCGCAGGGCATGGCCATCAACCTGGATTTTCATTACTCCGATACGTGGACCGATCCCGGTAAGAATCAGGTCCCGGCCGCCTGGCGCGACATCACCTCGCTCGATGTCCTGGCCGACTCGATTTACCAGTACACCTACCAGACCTTGCAGCACCTCGCGCAACGGGGCCTGATGCCGGAAATGGTGCAGATCGGCAACGAGATCAACTGCGGCTTTTATTTTACTGAGGCGCCCGCGGGCCTGCCGAAAGCTTCTGTGTGTCAGGAACCTGCCCACTGGCAGGCGCTCGGGCAGTTGCTGAACGCCGGCATCCGGGCCGTGCGCGAGGTGGCGAAATCAACGGACGTACAACCGCAGATCCTCCTGCACGTAGCCGACCCGAAAAACATCACGTGGTGGTTCGACAACGTCACCACCACGGGCCAGGTACACGACTTTGATGTGCTTGGGTTTTCGTTCTACCCCCTCTGGCACAGCGAAGGGGTCCAACTGGAGAACCTGGGCGAGCACGTGGCGCGCTACAAAAGCAAGTACCACAAACAAGTGATGATTCTGGAAACGGCTTATCCCTGGACCACCGAAGGGGCCGACAGCTATTCCAACATTTTCGGTAGTGGCACTCCGCTGGCGGGCTATCCGTTCACGAAGACCGGGCAGGCGCAACTGTTGCGGGAGATGACGCGCCAGATGCGCAACGGCGGCGGCTACGGCATCATCTACTGGGAGCCCGCCTGGATCACCTCGCAGATGAAAGACCTGTGGGGCACCGGCTCCTCCTGGGAAAACGCCACCTTGTTCGATTTTCAGGGAGCACCGCTACCCGGCATGGCTTACCTGAAAGAATAGTCCGCGGGGCGTAATGTGCAAAGCGGTCAATCGGGGAAAGCGATTTATCAGTCGCTCACCACACCACACGGGCCGCTCCTGCCCTGTCGAATCATGTTCCGATCAATCCTAACTTTTTACGTGCTTTGAAAAACGCTTTGGTTTCTTGCCTGTTCTTCGGGCTCGTGGCGCTTGCGCCGGTACTCGCCCCGTGCAGGGCGCAATCGTCCCGCGATGTGTACGTGGACGACGCAGGTGTCATGCGCTGGGGCGACACCAAAAAGGAAGTGCAGGGCTTCGGGGTGAATTACACGGTACCGTTTGCCTACGCCTACCGCGCGGCCGACCGGCTGGGTGTGGACCGCGAACAGGCCATTGCGCAGGACGTCTACCACCTGGCACGGCTGGGCTTCGACCTGTACCGGGTCCACGTGTGGGACGTAGAAATCAGCGATACTGTGGGGAATCTGCTGGACAACGACCACCTGCGGCTGCTGGACTTCACGCTGAACGAACTGAAAAAGCGGGGCATGCACTATTTTCTGACTCCCATTGCCTATTGGCCCAACGGCTACCCGGAACCTGCCGAGCCGACACCGGGGTTTGCGACCAAATACGGCAAAGAGGCGTGTCTGACCCATCCGGAGGCCATTGCAGCGCAGGAACGTTACCTGTTTCAGTTTCTGAACCACGTCAATCCCTACACGGGCGTGGCGTACAAGGACGATCCTGACCTGATTGCTTTCGAGGTATCGAACGAACCGCACCACCGGGGAACGCCCGAAGAGGTGACGGCTTTCATCAACCGGATGGTGGCGTCCATGCGACGGACGGGCTGCCGGAAACCGATCTTCTACAACATTAGCCACAGCATTCACCTGGCCGACGCCTACGCGGAGGCCGACATCCAGGGTGGTACGTTTCAGTGGTACCCGACCGGCCTGGGCGCACGCCACGAATTGCGGGGCAATCTGCTGCCGCACGTGGATGCGTACACGATTCCGTTCATCGACCGACCCGCCTACCGGAAGATGGCGCAGGTCGTGTATGAGTTTGACGCCGCCGACGTCGGTCGGTCGTACATTTATCCGGCGATGGCGCGCAGCTTCCGCACAGCGGGGATGCAGACGGCCACCCACTTTGCGTACGACCCGACCTTCCTGGCCCACACCAATACCGAGTACAGCACCCACTTTATGAACCTGGTGTATGCACCGCAAAAAGCGCTGAGCCTGATGCTGGCCGGAGAGATCTTTCACCGGGTGCCGCGGCACGCTTCTTACGGCACTTATCCCGCCGACACGGCCTTCGCCGGCTTCCGGGTGAGTTACGGGCAGGATCTGGCCGAGCTGGTGACCGATCAGAAATTCATTTACACCCACCATACGACCTCGGCGCCAAAACGGCTCCAGAAGCTGGAACAGATTGCCGGGTGGGGCCGATCGCCGCTGGTGCAGTACGATGGCACGGGGGCGTATTTCCTCGACCGACTGGAAAAAGGCGTGTGGCGGCTGGAAGTGCTGCCCGATGCCGTCTGGGTCGACGATCCCTTTTCGGCCACGGGTTTGCAGAAAACGGTGGCGGTAACCCGCGCACAGGATCGTTCGCTGACGGTGCAACTGCCCGACCTGGGCGAAGGCTATACCCTCATGCCCCTTAACGAGGGAAATTCCTATCAAACGCAAGCCGAAGGCTCCACCTGCACCGTTCGTCCGGGCACGTATCTGCTTACGCGTCAGGGCAAACAAGCGAAATGGAAGGCCACGGACCGCTGGAAGAACATCACGCTCGGGGAGTTTTACGGCCCCTCGTCGCCTCTTACCCAGACCTACGTGCGGCACACGCACACGCCCCCCGTCTCGGCCGGACAGCCGGTGGAACTGGACGTGCAGGTGGTTGCCCCGGAAACGCCCGACGCCGTAGAACTCTGGGCGTCTACGCAAGGCTGGCGACCGGAAAAAATCAAGATGACGCCGCAAGGTGCGTATCGGTATCGCGCCGTACTGCCTGCCGATCAGGTGCGGGAGGGATTTCTGCGCTACTACATTACCGTTCAATGCCAGGGGCAGGCACGCACGTACCCGAACGATCAGGCCGGAGCGCCAACGGACTGGGATTTCGACCGCAGTTCCTCCTACCGTCTCTCTGTCGTGGCACCCAATGCCGGGACGCCGGTCGCCGGAACGCCGGTCACGTTATTCAATCCGCTGGAAGACGAAGCCTTTCTCCTGCACACGAACGATGCCAGTCGCTATCAACTGCTCCCGGGCGCGGGGCCAACGCCTCCTACGCTGCAGCTTCGCCTTCCGTCCCAACAACCCCTCGATCCGGAAAATCCGGAAGCTGAGCCCATCACCGACCACAGTTTCCGGCTTTTTGTCGGCGATAAAGTTGCGCGTCGTGCAGCGGAGCTAAGTACCCAAACGCACCTCGTCGTCAGGGGCAACTCAGGTTCATCGGCCCACTGCCCCGTACAGGTCGCGCTGGTGCTGAACGACGGCTCCGTCTACGGTGCCACGCTAACCCTATCGTCGGCAACGGAGGCGCACCGCGTCGCTTTGGCCGATTTGCAACCGGTGGCGCTGGTCACGTTGCCGCGCCCCTACCCCACCTTTTTGCCCTATTATTTCGAGAATCCAGCGCCGATTCCGTTTGACTTGCATGCGGTAGAAAGCGTACAGTTTTCGATCGACCCTAGCGCTTCCGCACAAACGCAGCCGTCAACCCTTACCCTGGAAGGAATCTGGCTGGAATAATTTTTATGCCTTTTATGATGCATCGCACGTTTTGTCTTTTCTTCGGCCTCCTGGGACTGGTTGCGCCGACGGCTTCCTGTTTCGCGCAAACGGTTCCTCGTCAGAAGACCCTCTTCGACAACGACTGGAAGTTTCACTTCGGGCACGCGGCCGACCCGCAACAGGATTTCGATTTCACCGTCGCCAACATCTTTTCGAAATCGGGTAAAGCCGTGGGCACGGCCATCGATCCGCGCTTTGCGGACAGTACTTGGCAAACGCTCCAACTCCCGCACGACTGGGCGGTGCAACTTCCTTTTGTGGAGGTCGATAATTTCGACGTGATGGCGCACGGTTACAAACCCGTCGGCGGTCTATTTCCCGAAACCAGCATCGGGTGGTACCGCAAGCACTTTCAGGTGGCCCGGGCTGACTCCGGGCAGCGGTTCGTGATCGAATTCGACGGGGTTTTCCGGGACAGTCAAATCTGGCTGAACGGATTTTACTTGGGCAACCATCCGAGCGGCTACACCGGTGTGGCCTACGACCTGACCGATTACCTGCGCTACGGCGAAGCGAATGTGTTGGTGGTGCGGGTCGACGCCACGCAATACGAAGGGTGGTTCTACGAAGGTGCGGGCATCTACCGCCATGTGTGGCTGCACCAGTACGATCCGCTCCACATACCCCTGCACGGCGTTTTTGTCCACGCGAAAGTCGAGGGGCCACAGGCGATCGTGACCGTCGAAGCGTCGGTAGAAAACGAAACAGACACGCCGGTCGAGGGCACGGTGGCCGCCTACCTACTGGACCGGGACGGCAAGCGCCTCGCCGAAAGCAAAGCCGATTTTTCGGCACTGCCGGCACACGATACGCAGACCGTAGTGCAACACTTGACGTTGCCCACTCCTCACCTCTGGTCGCTGGACGATCCCTATCGCTACCGCATGGTGACCGAGATTCAGCGGAACAACAAAGTGGTGGATCGGGTCGAGACGCGCTTCGGTGTACGGACGATTGAGATCACGCCTGACCGTGGGATGTTTCTTAACGGGCAGCACGTCATGCTCCAGGGTGTCAACTGTCACCAGGATCACGCCGGAGTCGGCAGCGCGGTGCCCGATGCGCTGCAGTACTACCGCATCCGTCTCTTAAAAGAAATGGGGGTCAACGCCTACCGGGCCAGCCACAACCCGCCCACGCCGGAACTGCTCGACGCCTGCGACAGCCTCGGCATGCTGGTGATGGACGAAAACCGACTCCTCAACAGCAGTCCGGCGTATCTGCAACAACTGGAAGACCTGATCGTCCGCGACCGCAACCATCCGTCTGTTTTCATGTGGTCGATCGGCAACGAAGAGCCGTCGCAGACCTCGGCCATCGGGCGGCGGATTGCCCAGACACTCCTGCAAAAACAGCGGGAACTGGACCCGACGCGGACCAGCACCTACGCGGCCGACCTGGCTAACGTATACAAAGGCATCAACGAAGTGATTCCGGTGCGCGGCTTCAACTACCGCCACGAGGGCGTCGCTCCCTACCACGCCGACCACCCGGAGCAACCGCTCGTCGGGACGGAAATGGGCAGCACGGTGACGACGCGCGGCATCTACGTGGTCGATTCGATCCGGGGCTACGTTCCCGATTACGACTCTACGCACCCCTGGTGGTCGTCGACGGCCGAAGCGTGGTGGACCGAGGCGGCAGCGCATCCTTACTGGATGGGCGGCTTCATCTGGACCGGCTTCGATTATCGGGGTGAGCCCACGCCCTACGCGTGGCCCAACATCAACTCCCATTTCGGGGTGATGGATGTGTGCGGCTTTCCGAAAAACATTTACTACTACTACCAGTCGTGGTGGACCGATGAAGACGTACTGCACCTGACGCCCCACTGGAACTGGCCGGGCCGCGAAGGGCAACCGATCAAAGTATGGGTGAACACCAATGCTGAAACGGTCGAGTTGTTTCTGAACGGCAAAAGCCTGGGTACGAAAACCATGCCCCGGAACGAGCACCTGGAGTGGATGGTGCCCTACCAGCCGGGCAAACTGGAAGCCGTGGCCCTCAAAGACGGTCGGAAGATCCGGAAGAAGATGGAAACGACCGGCGCCGCCTACCGCATTGTACTGACGCCCGATCGCACCACCCTCACCCCTGACGGTCGCGACGCAACGGTGCTCAACGTTTCGGTGCAGGACAAAAAGGGCCGGGAGGTACCCGACGCCCAACACCTGATTCGGTTTTCGCTGGACGGCACGGGGCGCATGCTGGGCGTGGGCAACGGCGATCCCAGTTCGCACGAACCCGATCAGTGTCCCGACGGGCAGTGGCAACGTCATCTCTTCAACGGCAAGTGTCAGTTGATTGTACAGGCCGGAACGCAACCCGGCACGTTCACCATCGGCGCCACCGCGGAAGGCTTGAAAGCGGCTTCGGTGGTTATACAGATGCCGTAGTACTCACTTTTGAGAGAGGGTAACTCGCCTCTGCCTGTGGCTGTACAGGGCACAGAGCCACTTTTTAGTGAGGCGCCTCCGTGTTGTACGAGCGTTTTGCGAGCAGGTCACGCTAAATCGTAAGTAAGGCCTACACACGTCGAGAGTGCGCCACTTTGCGGCACAAATTGATGGCAGCAGGCTGACCAGGCAGGTAGCACAAAGGCACAGATTTTGCTGTATCTTGAGCTTCCACCCACGCCCTTCCCTCATGAAGAACGCCTACCTGTTTTGCAGTCTACTCTGCTGTAGTTCCCTCGCTGCGCAGGTACAAGCGCCCCAACGCTTCACGGTCGACCGGGGCGAAGTCGTCATGCACGTCATTCCGGCGGAAGCGAGGTACCGCTTTCCCACGTTCCAGGAAGGGGTGATTTTGCTCTACAACGACCAGACACTGCCCGCCCGGCTGAACTACAACCGGCTGTTCGGCGAAATCCAGTTCATCACCACCGAAGGCGATACGCTTTCGCCAGCCCAGGAACTTCTCATCAAGCACCTTTCCATCGGGCAGACGCACTTCTATTATGATCCGCAGTTTGGGTACGTAGAGGAAGTAGCCGCCTATCCGGGCGTGAAATTGGCCGTCAGGCAAGTCCTCCGCCTGATTCAAGGCAACATAGAACGCGCCAACGGGTATTACGGCCCCGCTGCCGACTTTACCGATAACCTGATCAGCGAGCCGCCTTATCAACGCCACACCGCCCATGCGCTATACAACGAAAAGTCACCCGACCGTCTGGTCTTTTTGAGGGAGGACGAATTTTTCCTGGTCGACCACAACCAACGCCTGCACAAAGTCCGCAAATCCACCCTTCGTACGCTATTTCCCGGCCACCGGCGCGACCTCGAACGGTATCTTCATCAGCAGCCGACCGATTTTTCGAAGCAAGACGACCTCCAGCGGCTTCTGGAATTTTGCAGTCAGTTGGAGCAGTAAGCTCTTTCAGAGGGTGCTCGCATCGGGGGCGTTTGATCTACCCTGCGAGACGCATCGTTGCCTTGTTGTACTTGTTGCGGTATTCGAGGGGCGACAGGCCGGTGATTTTCTTAAAGACGGTACGGAAAGCCTTGGTGTCGTTGTAACCGACGTCGAACATCACCTCGTTGACGGTTTTACGGCTGGTCTCAAGGCATTTTTTCGAGGCCTCGACTTTAACACGCTGGATGTATTCTGTCACGGTGTTGCCCGTCGCTTTTTTGAACCGGCGCTCCAGGCTACGTCGCCCCACAGCCAGCAGGTCGGCCAGTTGATCGACCGTGATTCGGTCCTGCACGTGCTGTTCGATAAACGCCTGCGCTTTGCGCACCGCCTCGTCTTCGTGCGCTTTCTGTCCCTGAAAAATGATGAAGGCCGACTGACTACTCCGGTCCAACTCAATGGCGAACATCTTGGCGATCAGGATCGCCAGCTCACGTCCGGCATACTTTTCGATTAGATGCAGGAGCAGATTCAGGTACGAATACGCCCCGCCACTGGTGTAGATGCGGTCTTCTTCCGTCAGAATTTTGTCGTCGACCAGATGCACGTCCGGAAACATGCGCCGGAATGCAGGAGCGTGTGCCCAGTGGGTCGCGCACTGCTTCCCGTGCAGCAGCCCCGTGGCCGCCAGAAAAAACGCACCGACACAAAAACTGGCGACCTCGGCACCGTGCTGGTAGTGCTCCACAATCCAGGGTAGAAACGCCTCGTTCCGGGCAATGGCCTGGGGCAGGTCGCCGTGCAGCGCCGGAATGATGATCAGGTCGGTGTGCGTCACCTCCTGCAACAGCCGGTCGGGGTTTACGGTAAAAAAGCCCGTGGCTTGCCTCACCTCACGCCCCAATCCGACTAAATTAATCTCGAAGGCGGGCCCGTGTCCCTGCCCGACCAAGCAGGCATTTGCTTCGCTAAAAATGTGGCGTGTGCCCTCAATATTGACCACGCTGGTGTGCCCCTGCGGCACCAGAATTGAGACGTGTTTCATGTACTAAAAATACCCTTCCCGATTGTCGCAAACAACCCGAATATTGGCGCAGACACCCCTCATCAACCCAAGCCCGATATTTTACTTTTGAGTCAGTTCAATTGCTTACCCAAACCCACGTTCCATCATGACGACCAACCCCAAAACCCTCGTTGAAGAGATCAACCGCACGTTCGAAGAAGCCGACATCGAAGCCTTTCTGCGCCATTGTACCGACGATGTCCGCTGGAACATGCTCGGTTCCGCACCCTGGATCGGCAAAGACGCCATTCGCGAAGCCATGGGCGAAATGAACCCGGCCAACGCGCCTAAAATTTATGCTACGCGCATGATTGCCGAAGGCGATATCGTTGCATGCGAAGGCACGATGGAAATGACCGACACCCAAGGAAAATTTCACCAGGGTGCCTACTGTGACGTGTACCGCCTGCAAGACGGCAAGGTCAAAGAGCTGACGTCGTATTACGTGGAGACCAAAGAAAAAGCGGCCGCCGAGCTGACTCAATAGACACGCCCATGAAACGCATTGCGTTCGCACGCGACCAGCGGTTGTTTGCCCTCAGAGCCGCCTCGTTCCCTGAGGGCATCCAGGCGGCCTTTGAGGCGCTGTACGCCAGGTTTCCGGCTCCCGAAGCAAGAACGTACGTCGGCTTCTCGCGGCCGAACCGCGAAGGAACCATCGTCTACCACGCGGCTGCCCTGGAAGCACGCGCCGACGAACCGGCCCCGGCGGGTTGCGAGGTACTTGTGCTTCCGAAAGGCGAGTACCTGTCGGCCACGCTGGACGATTGGCAGCTGCAGGTCGAAACCATCGGAGCGATGTTTCTGGAACTGTTGCAAGACCCTCGCATCGATCCCAACGGCGCTTGCGTCGAATGGTACGAAGGCGACCGGGTGACCTGCCTGGTAAAGCTGGATACGGCCAAAACGCAGCGACCTTTCGCTTGACGGAACTCGCGGGCCGCGCTTCCGGTGCGGATTTGTCGGCCTTGGCGAGGCGCGCGTCTCGGCTGGGCAACTGCGCCGTGTTTCGTGTTCCTGGCCCGTGTACCTTGCTGCCCATCCGCCGCCGCTTGCCCGGTGGGCACCTCATCCGATCATTTCACCTGAACCGACAAAAACGTTTTCAACCACAGGCTATCGCTTCCGATGGTAGAAGTCTTCAAAACAAATGTCCGGGAGGCACGCCAGGCCCGTTGGGTGACGGAGCAGATCCATCGGACGTGCGATGGCCACCGCGCCAATTTCGACCTGGACGACTGCGACCGCATTCTGCGGGTGGCCAGCCAAAGCGGCGGGGTGGACGCGCCTTTTCTCATTGATCTCCTACACCACTTTGGCGTTCAGGCCGAAGTCTTGCCCGATTAACGCCGATGCGCAAACTGAGTTTACACAGCATGATCACGCTCAACGGGTATTACGAAGGACCGCACGGCGAAATCCACTGGCACCATGCCCACGAGGAGCATCAGGCCTTTGCCCTCGACCAACTGGCGACGACCGACCTCCTGGTGTTCGGACGCAGAACCTACGAGACCATGGTGGGGTACTGGCCAACCGAAACCGCCCGCCACGCCTCGCCTGCGCTGGCCGAACGCATGCACGCCACGCCAAAGCTCGTGTTTTCTCGCACGCTTGCGTCTCCTGCGTGGGCTCATACGGAGCTAACGCAGCGCGATGCAGCCGACGAGCTTCGGGACCGAAAACAGCAGTCCGGCCGAGACATTACCATTCTGGGCAGCGCGCACCTGTCCCGTTCGTTACTCGAAGCCGGTCTGATCGACGAACTGCAACTGGTCGTCAACCCCGTGGTGCTGGGAGCCGGCCGCACGCTGTTGGCAGGCCTGCCTACGTCCCTCCGACTTCAGCTGCTGCGTGTCAGGCCTTTTGCATCGGGGAATGTTCTGTTGACCTATGCCCCTGCCGCAAGTTTCTGAAACGCACCTCCATTCCTGACTTAACCAACCTCAATTCAATGACCATTATCAATCCGTACCTCAATTTCAACGGCAACTGCGAAGAAGCCTTCACGTTCTATAAATCCGTTTTCGGAGGCGATTTTGTGTCGCTCATGCGCTTTCAAGATGCCCCCGGCCATCAGCCCGGTTCCGCCCACGCCAACCAGATTATGCACGTGTCGTTGCCCGTTGGTTCGCATACCATTTTGATGGGCAGCGATCGGCCCGCTTCGTTGGGCGAAGGCGCCTTCGGCGATAACTTCTCCATTTCCATCGGCACGACGAGTCAAGCCGAAGCCGACGCACTGTTCCACGGCATTTCGGCCGACGGCCACGTGACCATGCCCCTCGACAACACCTTCTGGGGCGCTTACTTCGGCATGTGCACGGATAAGTTCGGCATCAATTGGATGGTGAGCTACGACCCAAACGCCCTCCCTGCCTCCTGAGCAACGAGTTCTGCCTTCGTCGGCCTGGCGGGTGCATGGCCCGGTCGACGAGGGTGCTTTGACGAAGCACGCTTCTTAACGAAGGGAGGTTACGCCTCCTAACTCTTGATTATGCCCTAATTCGCAACCGGTTGGTTGCACATAGAGGAACATGAAACGTGATAGCTTTCAGGCGATTGCCGACCCTACCCGCCGGGCCATTCTGGAGTTGTTGACCCAGGCACCCATGACGCCGAACGCACTGGCCGAACACTTTGCCACGAGTCGACAGGCCATCTCCAAGCACCTTCAGTTGCTTAAAGCCTGTGGCGTGATCGAACCTTACAAAACAGGGCGAGAAATGCATTACCAGCTCAACGCACACGCGATGCAGGAAATCGACCGCTGGCTGATTCCGTTCCGAAAGCGCTGGGCCACCCGCTTCCACCAGTTGGATCAATTATTACCTCACATAAACCCCAATCCCCATGAAAAGTAGTCTTCTGATGGAGTTTTCTGTCGACAAGGAAAACAACACCATCCACGTCAAACGCGAATTTGCCGCCCCGCTTGCTACCGTTTGGGCCGCCTGGACCGAAGCCCGGTGGCTCGACCAATGGTGGGCGCCCAAGCCCTGGAAAGCCGAGACCAAAACGTTGGATTTCACGGAGGGCGGTCACTGGCTCTACGCCATGGTCGGCCCCGACGGAGAAACCCACTGGAGCCGGGCAGACTTCCACACCATTGTGCCCCTCCAAAAATTCGAGACGCAGGATGCCTTCTGCGATGAATCAGGACAGGTCAACACCGAAGGGCCCCGTTCGTATTGGCTGGTTTCGTTCGAGAAAGCCTCTGAAGCGACGCTGGTCAACGTCCACCTGAAGTACGACCATGCCTCGGATTTAGAAAAAATCCTGGAGATGGGATTCAAAGAGGGCTTCACGGCCGGCCTGGAAAACCTGGACGAAGTGTTGGCCCATGCCTAACGCACGCACCCACTAAAGGTTGTAAAAAGGCCAACGCCGAGGCGTTGGCCTTTTTGATGAATCTGTTTCTGGTTACCGAGGCACTACGACGCCACCCGTCCGGTATCCAAGCCAGGAGAATTTTTACCACGACCAGCGCGATACCTAATCAGCCCGCCTCTGCGCACAAGCGCTTACATTTTTTGCAGAAGCGTCAGCAACTTGCGGTCGAGTTTCTGGCCGTGCCAGTCTTCGTAATTCACGTCCGCGCGGCCCGAGTTGAGCACACCGAAGTCGCCGCTGAATTCCCAGAGCGAGAAGCCAATGCCGTTCGTCGATAGGATGTCGAGCACGTCCGAGAACCACGCCAGAAACACGTCGTGTGGTGTTTTGTTCCAGCAACCGCATTCGCCGCAGTGCACGCCGACGCCCTTTTGCACCAGTTCGATCCAGGGGCGGTAAAAATCCTCCAGCATCTTCCGACTCAGGTACTGATCGCCCACCTGCCCCGGCCATTTCGGTTTCGGCTGGCTGGCCGGATCTTTCACGGCCCAGGGAGCCTGGTAGTGCGAGATGATGCCCGGATGGTAGCCCCGGCAACTCTGCCCGATGTTCAGATCGGTAATTTCGGGAATCACGCTGGTACCGACGTCGTTCCCATCGGCGATCACCAGGTGGTTCGGATTTTCTTTGCGAATGGCTTCCGAAGCGGCCTTTGCCACCTTCCGGTACACCTGACCGGGCACCGTACTGCGCTGCGAATGCTGGTCGTTCATGTCGGCCCGCATGCTCGGTTCGTTCACCAGATCGAAGCTGATTTTCTGCGACGACACGTTTTTGTAACGTTTCGCCCACATCGACCAGTGGTAACAGAATGCCTTGAGCGCTTCCGGATCGGTCCAGAGGTTGTAAGGCTCGTCGAAACCGGCATTGACGCAATAGCCGGGGGCGCGGTGCAGGTTCAAGCTGACGTGCAATCCCCTTTTATGCGCAGCCGACACCAGAGCATCGATCTTTTCTACCGCTTGTTCGTCGATCTGGTAAACTTCTTCCGGCGTGATGGGCTTCGAACGATCGAACTTCAGATACACCGGATAGGCCATCGGGATGCGGACGAAATCAAAGCCCCAGTCGGCCATCCAGTCCAGGTACTGCTCCGGCGTGCCCGGACGCAAGCGCGTCGGGTCGGGCGAGAAAAAATCGAGAAGGTTAAAGCCTTTCCATTTCGGAAGCGGGTTTCGGGCCTGGGGCGAAGCCAGTGCAGCACTGCCGGCCAGCGTCAGGCCGGCGGTCGCGAGGCTCGCACTCTTCAAAAAGGTGCGGCGGTTGAGCGTGGTCATGGGTGGTGAGGTCAAAAAAATGTTGAAGACACCACCAACTTAGCCAAAAAGCGGCTTACGCACGGGACACCGTCGCTAGAATGGCTTATTCTCCTTTCAAGACGCGCAACAACGTGTCGCACTTCAGCTCTGTCTCCTGCCATTCGCGGTCGGGACGAGAATCGGCGGTAATGCCGGCTCCGGCGTAGAGCGTAGCCTGGCCGGGTTGCAGCTGCATGCAGCGGAGGTGTACGTACAAGCGGGACTCGCCTTCGAGGTGGACAGGCCCCAGAAAACCACTGAAAAACTGGCGGTCAAATCCTTCCCGTGTCTGGATGAAGTGCAGCGCGGGCGCTTTGGGCTGCCCGCACACGGCCGAGGTCGGATGCAAGAGCTCCAGCATTACGGTGCCAAGCTGCGGAAACCGGGTCGCCTGCATGTCGACCGAATAGTCCGTGCGGAGGTGGGTCAGGTGTCCGGCCCGGACGGTGCGTGGCCCCTCCTCTTCGTACTCGCGCAGGCGGATTCTTTTGAAACAACTGATGATGTAGCGACTCACCAGCGCCTGCTCTTCAATTTCTTTCTGTGCCCAGCGGACCTCGTCGAGCGATTGATCCGGCGCCACAGGCTGCGTACCGGCCAGCGCCATGGTATGAAAATGCTGGTCGCGGTCCACGCGCAGCAGCACTTCGGGCGTGGCACTCATCCAGACACCCTCGCCGGGCAGGTAGAACAGGGAGACGAACGCATCGGCATACTGCCGACACAGGCGCTCGAATGTGTCGAGCACGTCGAAATCGTCGGGCAGATCGACCGTTTTGGTACGGGCCAGCACTACTTTGCGAAACGCCCCTGCCCGAATGGCCTCCACGGCGGTGCGCACATGGTCCTGAAATGCGCCGGGTGCGGTGGCTTCGGCCGTAGGTGCCTCGGCTTTCGGCAGAGGGGCTTTATGCCGGTGATTTTCTTCCTGAAGTGTCCGGAAAAACGCACGACGCGCCGCCGAAGCCGGTAAATCTTCTTCTTCCGGCCACTCGTCCAATTCCGAATGGTAATGAAAATCGGCCCGGACCAGGCGGGTCTGCGTGCCGTCTTCGTTCAAAAACGGACTCACCCAAAACCCCGCGGGCGTCTCTTCCAGATCGGCCTTGCCAACCTTCGTTTCGCCCGAAAAATCGACGATCAGGTGCTGACGTGCTTCCTGCGGATGTCGCCAGAGCGCCACCGCGAGGTGGTGTTGCAGGGCGGCCGACCAAAGTTTTTTAAAGGTCTGAAGCTGTACGGAAGGAACGGCGGTCGTAACTTTCATAAGAGGGAATGTGCGTTCTTACTGGCACAAACATTCAAAAAATTCTGAAAGTTTATTCTTGCATCATCTTTTTAGGATTTCTCCAGGACGGCAATCGTAATGCGGCTCACGCAGATCAGGCGTTCCTGTTCGTCCTGAATGCGAATTTCCCAGACTTGTGTGCTTCGTCCGATGTGCAGCGGCCGGGTGGTGCCGTAGACCCAGCCCGATTTTACGCCCCGGATGTGGTTGGCGTTGATTTCCAGTCCCACACACGCCTGCCGCTTGGGGTCAGTCGTCAGGGCCGCGGCCACACTCCCCAGCGTTTCGGCCAGCGCCACAGAGGCGCCCCCGTGCAGGAGGCCAAAGGGTTGGTGCGTGCGGTGATCGACTGGCATGCGGGCCGTCAAAAAATCGGGGCCAATTTCGACGAACTCAATGCCCAGGTGCTCGGCCAGGGTGTTCCGGCCTAGTTCTTGCATCTGAGCTACTGTAACATTTGTAGGGAACATCGGCAGTAAAGGTATAGGATTTGCACTATGTTTGCGGCCGATTTGTTGTAGTACGTAAGTATATGCAGAAAACGAAAGAAATCTATTTGGTACGCCACGGCCAGACCGACTTTAACCTGAAAGGCATTGTGCAGGGCAGCGGCGTCGATTCCGATCTCAATGCGACCGGACAGCAACAAGCCGAAGCTTTTTTTAAGGCGTATCGCGACATTCCGTTCGACAAGATCTACACGTCCCGGCTGAAGCGCTCGCAGCAGAGCGTCCAGCGGTTTATGGACCTGGGCATTCCGTGGGAAGCGCACCAGGGCCTGAACGAGATCAACTGGGGGTACCGCGAGGGCAAAGCCATTACGCCGGAAGAGAACGAATACTACTACAGCGTGATCGACGCCTGGAACCGGGGCGAAACCACACTGCGGATCGACGGCGGCGAAAGCCCGCAGGACGTGGCCGACCGGCAGCAGCCGGTGCTGGAGCTGATGCTGTCGCGGCCGGAAGAGGAGCGCATTCTGGTGTGCATGCACGGCCGGGCCATGCGCATTCTGCTCTGCCTGATGCTGCACTACGAACTGCGCTGCATGGATACGTTCGAGCACCACAACCTGGGCCTCTACAAACTGAACTACACAGGCAGCATGTTTTCAGTAGAGCGGTACAACGACATCGCGCACCTGCAAAAAGTTAAATCCTTCGGCTGATTCTTTCGTACTTAATCCAAAACTGAGTTTATGGAGAAAGACGAAAAAACTTTAAAGATCTACCATTACCCCGACGAATCGCAGGTAATCCCCAAAATATTGCCGTACGCGCACATCATCAGCAATCACGTGCAGGAGATCGACGTACGCAAGCAGCCCGTCACCGAGACGCAAATTGCCGAACTGATGTCCATGCTCCCCTCGGGAACGTCGGTGCGCGACATCATCAACGACAAAAGTGACCTCTACAAGGAGAAGTATGCCGAAAGCGACCTTTCCGACGACGAGTGGATCAAAGTACTGGCCCACACGCCGGAACTGTGGTCGATCATTGCCGTACGCGGCAACCGGGCGGTGCTGGTGCGTTACGAAAACGACATTGAGCAGTTGAACGAAAACCGGCCCTGATCCGGCAGCGCATCCTGGAAAATAACGTTGTACCCTCCGCCCACGCGGAGGGTTTTTCTTTACCTTACGTTCGATGGAAAAGATTAACCTGGACGACAAATTAGCGCAGATCCACGCGCACTGGCAGCCCCATCTGGTAGGCGAACTCAACGGGCAGCATGTAAAATTGGCGAAGCTGAAGGGCGAATTCGTCTGGCATCACCACGAGGCGGAAGACGAACTGTTTCTGGTGGTACGAGGCACCCTGGAAATGCATTTCCGCGACCGCACGGTCGAGCTGCACGCCGGCGAGATGCTCATCGTTCCGCGGGGCGTCGAACATCGCCCGGTGGCACCTGAGGAGGTCGAGATAATGCTCTTCGAACCCGCCAGTACCCTCAACACGGGCAACGTCCGCAACGAACGCACAGTCGATCACCTGAAACGACTATAGCCGCCTTGATTCGGGAGCAGAAGCTGTACCACACGTCTGAACTGTCGTACCGGCGGCTTTCGCGGCCTGCCGGATCAGTTGCAGCGAACTGAACGCCAGGAGCGGCAGCAGAATGATGGTAAAAAAGGTCGGAGCTGAAAACAGCGCCGCCAGGAGGATGGCCGTGGCCCACAACAGTGCAGAAGCGAGGTGCAGTTTTTTGAAATTCATGTGACCAAGTTTTGGTGTGGCTCCAAGGTAGGCAATCGGTAAAGAAATCGCCGCCACAGAGGGACAAGCGGCACAAGCCGCCTACCGACGGCAAAAGTCACTGGCCTTCGTAGTGGGTTAAGACCATCGTTCTACTACTTCCGCGAAAGCATTGAACCTGCGTTCAAAAAGTGCGGCACCTACTACCGCAGGTGCCGCACTTTCTATTGTTCAGGCCAGCCGCAAGGCGTTCCGCAGCCGATGAAAGACGCCGGGGGGCTGAATCCGTACGTTATGAAAGGCCGTAATCTTCCAGCCGTCGTCCTGCCGTACTACCACACTGGTGTTCAGCGATTCGCGTCGGGTGGAGGGCTTCCGTTGCCATCGCAGTTGCACTGTGCCCGTCCCGTGCACGAGGGCCAAGTCGGGCGACAGGAAACGAATCTGGCGGACGCGCCCCTGCAACCTAGAACCGCGCAGAAGGCCCCGAAATAGTTTTTCGTGTGCCTCCCGATGGGCCTTTTGCCCCTTCAGGTGCTGCCCGGCGAACGTGACGTAGTCGCAGTCGTGCGTGAAGTAAGACGCAAACCGCTGGGCGTCGCCCCGGTTCCAGGCATCGGCCAGGTGATCGAACAGTTCGATCAGTTGGGTTTCGTCGGGCGTGGCGATCATGCGAAGCAAGGTGGCTTTCATCGGCTCCAGAACTTTACGATTACGACTGGCAGTATTTCAGGTATTCCGTGTTGGGCCATTCGCCCCACGAAGGGTCCGTGATGTCGTCGTCGGGTTCCTGCTGGAACAAGGTCGCTGCCTTTTCGAAGTAAGGCAAGGCGGCTTTCTTCCCGCCACCGAACTGCTCCGGGGTGTACAGCAGACTAACGCCTTGCAGGTAATAGATGCGCGGGTTATCTTCTTTCAGTTTTTTGGCCTTCTTCAGGTTCTGCTCAAATTCCTTTCCGTACTGCTGCCAGCGGTTTTCCGGATCGACTCCGATACGCGTGGAGGCAATCATCGCGGCCAGCACAAAATTCTCGTCCTGGTCAGGGGTCAGCGCCTGGGCTTTGGTCAGGTACTGATCGGCCTGGTCGAGGTACTGATCTTTTTTGATGGGGTCCGTCTCCATGGCGCCGAGCAGCGCTTTGCTGTACGCGGCGTAGTACGGCGCGGCCCACTGGTCGGCAAACTTGTTGGCGATCAGTTCGAGGCGGTTGCTGGCCGCCAGCCGTTCCTGAAGTTCCTGTGCTCGCTGAAAGGTCGTCACGGTCTTTTCGAGGGTTGCTTTGAAATCCTGGGCCAGTGCACTGTGGGCTACCAGCACCAGAAGCGTGAGGAAAATTCCTGTTTTTTTCATGAGATTGGAGGATTAGAGTTCGTCTTTGTTAAATGCAGAAAGGGAAATGTTGACGCCCACAAACAGCGAGCGGTACAGCAGCGGCTGGATGGCGTAGCGCTCCTGCCCTTCGTTGGCGTACCGGTAACCGAAAATATTTTTGCGGTTGGTGATGTTGTCGAACGAGAGGTAGAAGACGGTAAAGAAGTTGTCGATGGTGGTGAGGTAGGCCGCGTTCAGCGCCAGGTTGTGGTAGTCGGGCGTGCGGTCGCTCAGGAAGTCCGGGCTGTCGGGTCGGTAGTAGGGCCGCCCGCTGGAGTAGTTGTAACTCCCCCCCACAAAGAGTTTGAGTGACTCAATGTAGTACTTCAGGATTACGTTCAGGTTGTGGTTGGAGACAAACGTGGGCGTCGCCGCTTCCGGAAAGTTCTCGTACAACCGCTTGGTATCCACCAGACTGTACGACAGCCAGTATTCCAGATTTTTGACGGAGGCTTTGTCGCGCCAGAAGAAGTCGATCCCCTGGGCGTAGCCGGTCCCGGCGTTGTTATACTCCCACCACACGTAGCGGTAGGGATTGGGATCGTACGACGGCGCCTGCTCGCGGATCAGCTGCTGGTAATCTTTATAATACGCTTCGACACGAAAGGTCCGGTCGTCGCGCATCCACTGGTAGTTGGCGATGTAGTGCATCGCCTTCTGGAAACGCAGATCAGTCACCGCCGGGGTGCTCAGGTAAGGCTGCCCCGCCGCCAGCAGATACCGGTTGCCGGGATTCTGAAAGAACAGCCCGCCCGCCGCCGACACCTGACTGTGGTCGCCGGTCATGACGGCCAGCGACAACCGCGGCCCCACGTTCTGCCGGTCCAACAGGGTACTCCGTTCGGCCCGGACGCCCGGCTTCACGGCCAGCCAACGCCGAGGTTTCCACTCGGCTTCAGCGTAGGCCGCCCAGAGGTGTTCCTGAAAACCCGACTGCAACGTATCGTACGTCTGCTGGTACCGGAAGCGCTGCCACTCCACCCCTGCCACCACATGCACCGCTTCGGAGGCATCGTAGGCGACCTCGCCCCGGTACTGCGCGCGCCAGTCGCGGTTACGCGCCGGTACGCTCCCCTGCCGGATGTCGTCTCGGTTGTAACTGAGGGAGGCAGCCGTGAACAGCGACCACTTTGCGCTGAGTGCTTCGCGGTACGAAGCATTTGCGTAGGAGTTGTGGTTGGTGAGGCCGAACCGCACCCACGTGCCCGGCTCGGCCGGGTTGGGAATCGTGATGCAGCTCTGGGTAACGCTGTACATCGCCATCACCTTCAGCAAGCCGGTATCGCCCCGCTTCCAGAGCCACCGCGCCGAGCCGTTGCCGCCCTGCGGAATTTTGTAGAAGTCGAAATTGGTCGGGATGACTTTGAGAAAGGGCGCCAGGTTGGTGTAGCCTGCCGTCACCTCTACCGCCTGGTTTTCCCACAGTTTCGCTGCCGAGGCGGAAAGTCCCGCCTGGTTGAGGCCGAAGCTGACGGTACTTTCTTCGGGCAGGTCGAGCGTGCTCAGTTCCAGCACCGACGAGAGCGCCTGCCCGTAACGCGCGCTGTACCCGCCACTGCTGAACGAAATGCCTTTGAACTGGAACGGTGAAAAGCGACTCCGTTGTGCCACGCCGGGCACATTGCTCTGGAAGGCGTTCTGCACCACCATGCCGTCGATGATCGTCAGGCTTTCGCTGGCGTCGCCGCCCCGCACGAACAGCCCCGTCTGGTCGCCGGTCCGTTGCGTGCCCGGAAGCGTCTGAATCGCCGCAGCAATGTCGGCCCCCGCCCCGGCCGTCGAGGCAATGTCGAGTGGACGCATCAGCGCCACTTTGCCGTCGCTATTCGCCTCAAAGCTGCCGGCCGCAATTACCACTTCGTTCAGGCTGTTGACCGACTCCCGCAGCTTCACCGGTATTTCCTGCGTGCCATCGGTGAGTTGCACGGGAAGGTTGAGAGTTTCAAATCCCAGGCTGGACACTACCAGCACCTGCGCGCCTTGCTCTTCGGTCTGAAACGCAAAACGCCCCTCCGCATCGGTCGAGGCCCCGTCTAGTGTATTGAGCAGATAGACGTTCGCGCCCACCAGCACTTCGCCCTGCGGGTCGGTCACTTTTCCGGAGAGGGTGGTCTGTGCCCAGCCCGTGGCGGCAACTAGCGAAAAACTCAGCCAGAGGCCGATGCGCAAAGCGCGTGAACAAGCGCGAACAAATGGGCGAGGCGGTGTCATAACGGAAGGGGATTGAGGACAGCGGAAGCGCTGTAGGGACAAACGATGCTTCGAAAATAGGAACCCCACCAGCGCACTTCAATGCAGGTGGGGTCAGCGGGCGAGAGGTTCCGGTAAACGGCGAAAAGATCCGGTGAAATTGTCACCGGTCGATTTTGGGGATAAGCGGGGAAGGGATGAAAACCGAGCCGGTTGAACAGAGAGCAGGAGCGTGAATGATGCTTCCTCGTTCCTGATCTGTTGCAGCACGTATTCTTGATGAGGGCATCCGGCTTTCCAGGTCATGCGTGCGCGTGCGACCTCCGACCTCAGCACGGAACCGTTTCTGTACTTCTTATCTCTATTGGGATGTGGATGCGGCGGCAAAGTCCCTTTTATTATTATAAGGAACCTGATTTTCAAGGAGATAGAGAAAAGGAGCGACTGCCTTCCCAAGTTGTATCGTAGTGATCAAACAGAAAGATAGTATTACTATCATAAAAAATAGCCAATACATCAAGTTGTAGAGCCGCTTATCAAATCCGGCTGGGATTCGGATGCTGCCGCCCCTACTTTTGGTTCATGCTTCGGGACAATGCAAGGCACCCGGACAAAAAACAGATTAAAAAACTTAACCCGATAAACCATGAACGCTTACAACACTCGCCTGTTCCGCTCCCGTGACCGTATGATCGGTGGGGTGTGCGGTGGCCTGGCCAACTACTTTGGCATCGACCCGACCATCTTCCGCATTTTGTTTGTGGTCGTTTCGGTCGCATCGGCCGCCTTCCCCGGTACCATTGTGTACCTGCTGCTGTGGATGGTGATGCCGGAAGAGCCGTACCATGCTCCGTATGACTCGCGCTACGAGTCACGACACGACTCCTATCGCCGCTACTGACGCTCTCGTCAGCGGACGTCTTTATAGATCTGCAAAGCCGCCACTCGCCGGACACCGGTCGGGTTGGCGGCTTTGCCATATTTTCCAAAAAAAGAAAAGAGTTTCCACCAACGCTTCTCCGGACTCGTGCAAGGGTGACCCTCGTTAGCCCGAGCAAAAATTTATTCCGCCCGATCAATTTATTTTTCAGTACTTCGCGATTTCACTTCCTGGCTACGCAAAAAGGCCTCAGCGATTCGTAGCCCCGGTTACGTAGTGGTTCGTTAGCACTATTTTGATGCCTTCTAATTTCGAGGCCACCTGACTTCCTCTTCGGGCCCTACTTTTCCGTATAACGCATGTAATAAATACTTGCATTGTATTACCAAATAAAGTAGTTTTGATTATTGCCCATCAACATTACCCCGCTCACTTCTCTGTGTATCAAGGGGTTATTACATAAATCTTCACAACCAACCACGTTCAGTCCTTTTCAATCTGAGGTAAGTTTTCGGGCATTCATCATCATTATTCGACTTACCTCTTCATTTTTACCTTTTACCCTTTTACCTCAGGCAGATCCGTACTAGTACGCAAGCTCTTTGTAAAGAACCGGTTGCGCCAGGATTGCCCCCAAGTAGCGTCGAGAGGCTTGGTAAAACACCCAAGCGTTGTTGTTTCAGCCTCTACCCATTGCGGTTCGCCCGTTCCTCTGTACCACCACGTGTAGTTTGTTCACCGTAAGGTAGTATACCACCAAGTCAAAGTATACTGATTTTAGCGTATCAATCTACGTGTTTCGTCTAGTCCCGTCACCGCCCTATTTGTAGGCCCACCAGCGCTTTCGCTACCAACGTGCGAGGCCCGCGGCTAGACGCGTTCCGGCAGGCCCCTCTCGCAGGAGGCTAAGCGCGCCGGCAACTCCCAGTTCTGTTGCCAGCAATGGCTACCACCCCAGTACCTTACCCCTCTGCGGGCGCTACCCGATGCCGGAAAGTGCTTCGCCAAGGGCTCTCGGCCAGTGCCGCCCCATTCTGCCGCACTGCGCTCCATTACGCTTTGCTACGAAACGTTTGCCGTATGGTGTAATCCCGTTTTCCCGACTTTCCGTGTAGGTAGGCTTTGGTGTGCAGTGGGCATTCTGCCCGGTCTGCAGCATGTCGGTTGTGCAAGGGCATAACCACGGAGACGTGCTGTGCATTTCTCACCGCACCCGCCGGCTTTCCTCCAGCGTCCGGTCCGTTGCCGGCGCTGCCTTTGTTCACTGCATTTATTCCGAGATCCTATTCGACGTTTACCATGATTGCCTTTAAAAAACGAATTCTCATCGTTGACGACAGCCCCGTGATGTGCGGACTTCTTTACATGCTTTTTTACCAACAGTATGAGGTCACGGTCGTGACCGACGGCTTCGAAGCCCTGTTGCATTTGCAGAAGGCTCCGCCGCCGGAGTTGATCATTACGGACCTGAGCATGCCCACCCTCAACGGCTTCGACCTGATCAGAACCATCAGGGCCAGTGCGTGGCTGCACCACATTCCGATCATTGTCATTTCGGCGCTGGAGCCCCATCAGCACGACCTGGACCTACACCGATTGGGGGTCGAGTGCATTCTACAGAAGCCGTTCAAACCGGCTGGTTTGCAGGAAAAAGTCTCGTCTACGCTTGCCGAAAACGCCCCACCTGCACCCGCGTACGTACTTCGCTCACCTGTGTACAAAGCAGGGTAGCGCCTCCGGTCCGGCATTCGGCCGGCAGTTCTCTTCCTCCTTTAAACCACAACGCTATGACCGACCCTAATTACCTATTGCTTGTCGGGGCCGACCGCAACGGCTTAGCTCCCGGCCTAGAATCCCTGGGGTATCGACTCGTTTCGCTTTACAACGCCACGCAGGCGCTTCACTGGCTCACCGACCAGGTGGCGGCCCAATGGCCCTTGCCCCAGGCGGTGCTCTGCGACGACCAACTGCCCGACGGCAATGCACGATCTCTGTTCGAGCATGTGCAACAAGCGGGCCTGACGGCGCACCTGAAATTTATTGTGGCCTCGCCCGGCAGCAGCGTAGAAGCGACCACCGACCTGCTGGCGGCAGGCATCGACGCCATGCTGCTGGACCCGATCACGGCCGAAAAAGTACACGAACGCCTGCAGCAACTTGCCCACGCGCAACCCACGCTGGCGCCGCCCCCTTCGGCTTACCACGCGGCGTTGCCCCGGACCAAACGCCTGTTCGACATGTTGTTCGCGCTGCTGGCTCTACTGCTGCTGCTGCCCATGCTGTTGCTGATTGCCCTTATCATCAAGCTTGAATCCAGAGGGCCGGTGTTTTACGTCGCGAAGCGGGTGGGCAGGCATTACCAAACCTTCAACTTCTACAAGTTCCGGACGATGCGCAAAGATGCCGACGCTCAACGGCAGCAGCTGATGGCGCTCAACCAATACCAGGGTTCCTTCTTCAAACTCAAAAACGACCCGCGTGTCACCCGCTTCGGGGCGTTTCTGCGGAACTACAGCCTGGACGAACTTCCCCAACTGCTGAATGTGCTGCTGGGCGATATGTCGCTGATCGGCAACCGCCCGCTGCCGCTGTACGAAGCGGAATCGCTCACGACCGACGAGTACGCGACCCGTTTTTTTGCACCGGCCGGCATCACGGGCCTGTGGCAGGTGACGCGCCGCGGCCATGCGGACATGTCGGACCACGAGCGCCGGCAGCTCGATAACCAGTACGCCCAGGAGACTTCTTTTTTTTTAGACCTGAAGATTTTTCTGAAAACGTTTAACGCCATCAAACAGAAAGAATCGGTGTGAGCCCTCCGGGGCTTCAGGCGCGCGTCCGGCCCAGCCGAACCGTGCGCCACTCAACCCACTTCGCCTTTCTGGGTCAATCCTCTTTCGCCTATGCGTCTCTGCTTCCCATACACGCCTTCCCTTCCCCGCCGGTTCCTGATGGGATCGGGTGTTGCTCTGCTCCTTTTCCTCGCGCCGGTCACCGCACGGGCCACCACCGCCGTGATGGAACTGTTCGGCACCATTACCGATGCCGCTACGGATCACCCCCTGCCGGCCACCCTGAAGTATCAGTTGCCGGACGAAGGTCAGATCGGCGAGATTGTGCCGGAAGCTGACGGCTCGTACCGTTTGCCACTGGTGATCGGCAAAACCTACCAACTGGAAGTCGCGGCGCCGGGCTACGCCCCCATCAGCGAGGCGGTTCTGACCCGCGCGGGCCGCATGGAGCGAAACTTCGCCCTGCACCAAGAAAATTCGCGCGCGTCTACCCTCTTGGGTCCGGCATCCGACACCCTGCCGACGAACCGCCCGCCGCAGGCTTCGCAACAACTGCCCAGTCTGGAAACCATCATCGACTTGTGTCTGGCGTATTCGCCGGTTCTGCGCCTCCAGGACTCGGAAGTTGAAAAGTATTTCAACGAAGTAAAGACCCGGCGGGGCACCTGGAGCGACTTTGTGTTTGCCGACCTGGGCGCCGGCGTCACGAACCAGCCCTTTCTGTCGCAGGGGAACGATGGCAACGTGAGCTTTCTCAATTACGACATGATTCAGTATTACCGGGCCGGCATTCTGGTGCGGATGCCCCTTTCCAGCCTGACCCACCAACACCGCGAGGTGACCGTCGCCAAAACCGCCTACCAAAGTGCTCAACTGAAACGGGAGGTCATTACACAGGAGCTCACCAATCAGGTCACGTCGCTCTACTACGAGGTGGTGGCCGACCTGCAACTGCTTAAGATCAAAAGCGAAACCCGCCAGTTCTTGTCCCTCGAAAAAACCTTGGCCGAAGAGAGTCTCAACGTCAACGGTGTAGCACCGCCTAACCTGAAGGACGTGACGCTGGAAGCCGCCGCGGCCGACATGGAGTACGAGCTTCTGCGAAAACAGCTGCTGACCCACTGGCGGCTCCTGGAAAATATGATTGGCCAGAAATTACGTCTAGACATATGAAAGTAGAACGACTGATCAACCTGGTGTTGCGGCACCTGTGGCTGGTGCTGGGTTTTCCACTGGCGACGGCCCTGCTCACCTTTGTGCTGGTTTTCAACAAATCGAAGTTGTACTACTCCGAGGCTTTGCTCTACACGGGCTTTGCGTCCGGGTACAACCTGGAAAGCCCCGACGCGGCCAAAGCGACCGACTACATCGTGGTCAACAGCGCGTTCGATAACCTGATCAACACCATCAAGCTGCGCAGTACGCTGGAAGAGGTCAGCCTGCGGATGCTGACGCGCCTCGCCCTGGTGCCGGACCCTACGCTCAATGCTGCCGAGGAAGACAAAGCCTACCTGGAGGAACACCTGCCGCCCGCGTACCGGCAGGCGCTGGAAACTCTGGCCGCCCCTACGCCCGACCTGGAAGCCCAACGCGATCAGCTGTTCGATTCGCTGCAAGTTCGCCTCAAAGCGGGCGATCCGCAGTTGCGCGCCATTGTCTACGCGAAAGAGTCGCCCCTCAGCGTTCACAGCCTCTCCGACAAGCTGGAAGCCGCGCGGGTGGGCAGCAGCGATCTGATCAAGCTTTCGTACGCGGCCAAAGAGCCGCATCAGGCACAAACGACGCTGAACATCCTGTTCGACACCTTCATCGAAAAATACCGCCAGACCAAAACCGGCGAAGCGGGCTCGGTGGTCGCTTATTTCGAAAAGAAGCTGGACGAGATTTCGGCCGTGCTGGCGCGGAAGGAAGATAGCCTCAAGTTGTTCAAAACCAGCAACCAGGTATTAGACTACGAAAAAGACGGCGAGGCCGTGGTGGCTCAGCAAAGCACGATTGAAAACGAGTTGCAACAAGAGCGGTCCCGGCTGGCCGCCGCCGAAGCCGCGTTGCAGCAACTCAATACCAAGATGAACTCGAAGCAGGAACTGCAAGGCTACTCTGCCGAAGCCCGCACCTTGCGTACCCAACTAACGACGCTCAACGATCAGCTTACCCTGTTGCAGGTCAGTCCCAACCAGGACCAGGCCAGGATCTCCCGTTTGCAACAACAGATCAGTGAGGTGGAGCGCAAACTGGGCCAAGCCACGGCGGCGGTCAGCAACTCCTCGCGCGACGGCGTCACGTTACAGGAACTGCACACGAGTTACAACGAGGCCTCGCTGGACGTAGAACGCAGCCGGGCGCGCATCCGGAGTTTGCAGGGCATGCAATCGACCGTGACCAACCGCTTTCAGTCGCTGGTCCCGCTGCGTACGGAGCTGAATCGCCTGGAACGGGAAATCGAGCTGGTGAATACCCAGCGGCAGGAAGTGTTGCGCAACCTGAACGCCAGCCGCCTGCGGGAACGGAACATCACGACCAGCTCGAACCTGCGGATTCTGGACGAACCCAGCTTCCCGGACAAGCCCAGTTCGCTGAAGAACCTGCTGCTCGTCATGCTTTCGTTCATCGCCAGCGCGGGGATGATGCTCGGTTTGCTGGTCGGTAAGGAGCTACTCGACACGAAGATCAACGACGCCGCCGACTGCACCGAACGCACGGGACTGCCGTTTGCCGGCGCACTTCCTTCGCCCGGCCGCAAGGAGCAAAAGTATCCGCTGTCGGACCTGTTGCTGAACCAGTGCCTCAACCGTCTCCAAACGCATTTCAAAGGCGATGCCACGCTGGTGTTGCTGTACAGCACGCAGGCGCAGGCCAGCAAGACGTTCGTGGGTCAGCAACTGGTGCACAAGCTAAAAGAACTTGGCTACACGGCACAGCTCCTCTCTCTGGACGAGGCCCTTGCGCAACTGCCGTACCAGGAGCGGAACGGTCAGGCTTCGCCCTCTGCTATTACCGATCCCATGACCAAAGGACGCCTCTATTTTGTGGAATTGGAACCAGTCGCGCAGCAGGTGCTCCCCCCGGCCCTGGTGGCACGGGCCGATCTGTCGCTGGTGGTGGTCCCGGCTGGCCGGAACTGGACCCGTGCCGACGATCACATGCTGGCCATTTACCGGGAAAACGTGACGCAACCCGCATACGGCTTTCTGAACGGCATGGAATGGAACCAGGCCAGACAACTACTGGGTCGCCTGAAGCCCCAGGCTACGGCTCATCATGTCCCTCGCGTCGTCAGGGCATCGGCCCAGACCCTACCGCACGAAGTGCCCCACGTCTTGCCTTCTTTGGAAAAGACCTACTAGGCCGACATCGCCCGGCAAACGCTTTCCTTTCCAACCACAACTCCCCGCTAACGCATGCGTACCTACGCTTCCGTCTCCTCGTACTGGTTTACGTCCGGCACCTACATGCTCTTGCAGCAGGTCGCATCGCTGTTCTTTGGGTTTGGTGGCTTTTACCTGCTAGTACGTACCCTGACCAAGGAAGAGTTTGGGACCTGGACCCTGTTTTACACCATCGCCGCGTTTGTAGAACTGGCCCGCAACGGGCTGGTGCAGAACGCCCAGATCAAATTCACCGCCATGCTGAAAGGCGAAGGTGGCTACGGGCGAGTGATGACCGCCTCGCTGGTGTTGAATGTGCTCTTCACCGTCCTGGTCTGTGGCCTGCTTTACCTGACCGCACCGGTGATTGACCGGTGGACGGGGGCACCGCAGTTGAGCATCATGTTTCTGTACTTCACCCTGACGGTGGTAGCGTCTATCCCCATCAGCCAGTGCAATTACGCCCAGCAGTCGAACCTCGATCTGCGCGGGGTATTCTTCAGCAATTTTACGCGACTAGTGACATTCTTCGTAGTCATTGTCGTGGCGGTAGTGAGCGAGCTGGAAATCTCACTGTGGCAACTGGTTATAGCACAGGGGATCTGCACAGGGCTCGGCTCGGTGGTGGCGGTGCTGATTTCACGGAAGTACCTGCGCTTCTCCCGCCACATCGACTGGCCCCTGATGCTGCGGCTGTTCCATTACGGCAAATTTTCGTTCGGCACCAACGTGGGCTCCATGTTGTCCGGCATCGTGACGCAGGTGCTGTTGAGTAGCCTGCTGTCGCCGGTCGCGGTGGGCCTGTTCGGGATCGCCTTTCGGGTCAACACGCTGGTCGAAGTGCCCATCGTCACGCTGGCGACGGTCCTGTTTCCAAAAAGTGCCAAACGTGCCGAAGAGGAAGGGCTGCCCGCCGTGAAGTACCTCTACGAACGGTCGGTGGCGTGTCTGCTGGCGTTTTGCCTGCCCGCCCTGCTGCTGGTGGAGTTTTTCGCCGAGCCCATCGTCACGCTGATTGCCGGAAGCGAGTACCGAGAGGCCGCGCCCCTGCTGCGCATCTCCATTCTACTCATTCTGCTGGTGCCGTTCTCCCGCCAGTTCGGGGTCGTGATCGATTCGATCGGCAAACCGGACCTGAACTTCTATCTGCTGATTGGCCGAACCGCCCTGACCATTGCACTCTCCTACGGGTTGATCAACACCTCCGGCATTCCCGGTGCGCTGTGGGGAACGCTCCTGGCGATGGCTGTCAACGTGGTGGTAGTGCTATTTATCCTACGGAAAGAGATGCGGGTCCGGCTCAAAAACATCGTGTATTACTTCAAACAGTTTTACCGAAAGGACGTGTGGAGCATGACCCATCAGGTGTTCGGCATGGTGTTCAAACAAGCCGCTTGATTTTCACGAGACCGAAACGCATTCGCCACTTTTCACTTCGAACTTCTATGAGAAACTTACCCATCATCATGTTGTCAATGAGCCGTTGGGACGGTGCCCTCTCGTCGGCGGCCTACGCGCTGGCCAAGGAGCTGGCGAAACACAATCAAGTGTTTTACCTCGACTACCCCTATACGATTAAGGAATTTGTAGCGGAACGCCATACGGACGCTGTCAAGCGGCGGCGGGACGCCATTCTGTACCAGAAAAGCATCTACCGCCAGGTGCCGAATCTGCCCGAGAATTTCGTGGCCGTTACCCCCAGCATGACGCTCTCGTTCGATTTCCTGCCACCCGGACCGGCGTATGAGTTGGCCTCATACGTCAACAACCAGATCCTGCATAAAACGATCAGGGCCATCCTGCACGACTACCAGCTCGACCGCTTTATCCTGTTCAATTCCTTCAACCCATTTTACGTTGCGCAGGTGCTACGGGACGTGACGCCCGACCTGTACGTCTACCAGGCACGCGACGACATCCGGGCCATCGACGCCCTGCGCAAACACGGCCCGAAACAAGAGCGCAAAGTGCTGCGCCATGCCGATCTGTTGCTGGCGACGTCGACCAACCTGAAGCGGGTACTGGAACGGGAATCAGGGCGACCGGTGCATCTGCTGCCCAACGCGGCCCAGACCGCCCTGTTTCAAACGGCGCTGCACGCGTTTCCGGTGCCGGCCGAGCTGGAAGGCAACACACGCAAAGTGATTGGCTTCATCGGAAATCTGGAAGGCAGAAACGATTTCGCGCTGCTGGAGAAGGTCATCCGGCACCATACCGACAAACTGTTCCTGTTTATCGGCCCATACGAGTACCAGCAGTCGACGTCTACCGATTTCCATGCGTTTGAGAACGTACTTTTCGTGGGACCGAAGCCGCTGGAGGCCCTGCCGCAGTACCTCCACTTTATGGACTGCACCATCATCCCGTTCCAGAAGAACGACTTCACGCGGAGCATCTATCCGCTCAAGCTCAACGAACAACTGGCCGCCGGCAAGGCCATCGTCACCACGAATTTTTCGGAAGACCTGGCCCCGTTCCGCGACGTCATCTACCTGGCCGAATCGCACGACGATTTCGTGAAGATGCTTAACGACGCGGTTGCGCCAGCCGACGAGATGCAAGTCCGGCAACGGGTGCAGCGCGCGCAGGGCAATTCCTGGGCACACCGGGTGGAGCTGTTCTGGCAGCTTGTTGAACAGACACAAGCGGTTCCCGACGTAGCCGGCCGGCCTGTGCTCGCCCCGCACGAACTCCTACCCCACTGAGCCGACCACTGACCATTTACTGACCACAGCATGAAGCTTGTCGCCTGGCCCCGTACGACCCGCATCGGCCAACCGTCCGTTGACCAACAGGGAATTCTTTTCCTGCTGTGTGCGGGGGCTGCGGCAATACTGGTAGCGATTCTGGTCAGCCTGGGCGGCGTGAAAGCGGGCGTGGCACTCCTATGTCTGCCGTTGGCAGTAGGCGTGATCGTGATAAGCGTCTACCGCCCCTTCTGGGGCTTGTTCTGTTGTCTTCAGTTGAGCTTTGTGGCGGCGGGATCGCACCGCTACGTGGCCCTGCCGCTCTCCTCGGCCCTCGATCCGCTCCTACTGTTGGGGGTTGTAGCGGCCGTAACGCAGGTGAAACGTGTGGCATGGAAAAAGCTCCCTAAGGGGCTGATCTTCTTCATGCTGGGGTGGCTCATTATCACGGTGCTGGAGGTGATGAACCCGGAGGCGCACAGCTTTTCAGCGTGGTTTCACGCGATCCGCTCCACCTCGGTCCAGATGGTACTGTGCACCGTGCTCGCCTTTCTGTTCGTGCGTAGCCATCGCGATCTCGACCTGCTGATGCACGCGTGGTTGCTCTGGTCAGTACTGGGGGCCCTCTACGGCATGAAACAGTTGTACCTGGGACTCAACGCCTACGAAAATGCATGGCTGGCCTCGGGACCCATCAAAACCCACATGATTTTCGGACACCTCCGGGTCTTTTCATTCTACACCGACGCGGGCACGTTCGGCGCGGCGCAGGCGCAGGCGGGCATGATGGCCGGCATCTGTATGCTCAACAGCCAACGCTGGGGCGCTCGCCTGCTGTACGGGGCCACGGCAGCGATTTGCCTGTATGGCATGTTGATCTCCGGGACGCGGGGCGCCCTGTTCGTAGTCATTGCCGGAATGGGTGCCTACCTGCTGCTCAACAAAAAGATCAAAATCATCGTCCCCGGCCTCCTCCTGGGTCTGCTGCTGATCGGCCTGCTCAAGTTCACGATGGTCGGGCACAACCTCTACCAGGTCCGCCGCATGCGCAGCGCGCTCAACGTTGATGACCCGTCGCTACAGGTACGACTCGACAACCAGAAGCGCCTCTCCGATTACCTCGCGACCCGGCCGTTCGGAGCAGGCATCGGCAGCGTCGGCTACTGGGGGGGACGTTACAGTCCGAATACATTCCTGGGCCAGATGCCGACCGACAGTTGGTACGTCCGCATCTGGGCCGAAACGGGCTGGGTCGGACTGACCTTTTACCTCATGCTGATGCTGTACATCAGTTGGGCAGGCGCCTGGCACCTTGCCCGAGCCCCCTCGCCGGCCCTGCGCCATAAACTCATTGCCCTGCACGCCGGGACAATAGGCATTATCGTCGCCAGTTACGGCAACGAACTGTGGGGGCAGTTTCCCATCGCCCCCTTCATCTACTTCTCCATCGGTATGATTTTCAACGCCCCTAACCTCGAAGAAAATGATCGTTCTTAATGTCGCCCTGGCCGTGCTCACCGCGCTGATCTTCTTTTTTCTGGTCTTTCATTTTGCAAGCGGCATGCTCTCGCTGCTGGCAAAAGATAATCAGGTCGTGCCCGATGAGGCGGGTCCCTACCAGAATTTCGCCTGTGTCATCACGGCCTATCGCGATGCCGACGTAGCGGGTCCGCTGGTCGCCGCGCTGCTGCAACAGCACTATCCGCATTACAGGATTTACCTGGTGGCCGACGGCTGCGACGCGAAGGCATTCCGGTACAACGATCCGTCGCTTACAGTTCTGTTTCCGGAAGTGCCCCTGAACGCCAAATCCCGCTCCATTGCCTACGCTCTCGAGCATTTCACCGAAGCGCACGATGCAGTAGTGGTGTTCGACCCGGACAATCTGGTGCGCCCCGACTACCTGCGTTGCCTGAACGGCTATTTCCAGGCGGGTTACCGGGCGGTGCAGGGTATGCGAACAGCCAAAAACCTGAATACGGCCATCGCCTGTCTGGACAGCCTCGGTGAGTTCTATTACAACTTTGTGGTGCGGCTCGTGCCGTTCCGACTCGGCTCTTCGTCCACCATTGCGGGGTCGGGCATGGCGGTGGCGACGCCCCTTTACCAAGCGCACTTGGCCAGCGAGCCCATCCGTTCGGGCAAGGTGGTCGCGGCCGAAGACAAGATCTTGCACGGGCAGTTGGTGGCGCAGGGCGTGCGCATTGCCTTCGCCCCGGAGGCGGTAGTTTACGACGAAAAAGTCGACACCAAAGAGGCTATCCAACGGCAGCGCACCCGCTGGCTGAACGGTTTCTTCAAAAGCATTCCGGCCAGCCTGGCGCTCGTCGGTCGTGGGCTGCGTCGCCTGAATTTCAACCAGCTCTACTTCGGGGTGATGACGGTCTACCCGCCCCTGTCGGTGCTGCTGCTGGCGACGTTCGCGCTCATCGGCCTCAACCTGTTTCTTTTTCCGGGGTACAGCCTGCTGCTGGCGGGGGGCCTTGTTCTGTTCGCGCTGAACTTTCTGTTCGTTCTTAAGCGCCAGCAGGTGCCGCGCATGGTGTGGAGGGCCTTGGCCGACATCCCGTTCTTCCTCGTGAGTCAGATCAAATCGTTGCTGGGCATGAAAAAAGCCAACCGCGATTTCCTGGTGACGCGCTCCGTCCACCACCTCTCCCTCGAAGAGGTCATGCACCCAAATTCCTCCCCGTCTAAGAAAATGCATAACGGCGTCGCCAGCCGGGCGTAACCCGCCAGCACTCCGTTTTTCTTCCGTTTCTCTACGCTAACCCTCGGCCCCTGCGTCATGGATCTATCGATTATCATCGTCAACTGGAACACCAAAGCCTTACTACACGACTGCCTCCGTTCGCTCTACAGCGACATCCAACACCATTCGTTCGAAGTGATTGTGGTGGACAACCACTCGTCCGACGGCTCGCCCGACATGGTCCGCGAAGATTTCCCCCAAGTGGTGCTTGTCGCCAACGAAGACAACCGGGGATTTGCCGCGGCCAACAACCAGGCCCTGCGCCGGGCGAAAGGCGACCATCTGCTACTGCTGAATCCCGATACGAAGGTGATCGACGGAGCCATTGACCGGATGCTGGCATTTTCGCAGGCGCATCCCACGGCCGGGATCATTACCTGCAAGCTGTTCAACGGCGACGGCTCGTTGCAAAAGTCGGTGAATACGTTTTACGGTTTCTGGAAGTCGTTCGTCGAGAACCGTTTCGTGATCGGGCTGTTGCAGCGGTTCCACATGCAGAAGCGCTTTTTCATGAGCTACTGGGACCACCAGCAGACCATCGAAATCGACTGGGCCCACGGAGCGGTGATGCTGTTTTCGCGGGAAGTGTTCGACAAGGTCGGGTTACTCGACGAGCAGTTTTACATCTACGCCGAAGAGATGGACTACTTTCTGCGGGTCAGCAAGGCGGGTTTTCAATCCTGGTTCGTCGCCGATGCCCACATCATCCACTACGGTCAGTCGAGCTCGCGCCAGCGCCGGTCCGCCATGTTCATCCAGAATTACAAAAGCTTCTACTTATTCCTGAAGAAACACTACGGGCTCGCGTCGTACCGGCTCTACCGCACCCGCGCCATCTTCTACATGCTGCTCTGGTACCTGAATTTTTCGTTTGTGCGCAGCGAAGAGGCAGGCGTACAACGCAAGATCTATTGGGAAACCCTGCGCTGGCATTTTACGAAAGACTCCGCCATCGCCTGATCGCCCCCTCAAATTTCATCTCACGTTCTGTTACTCCTTGTTGTCCTGGCTATGCTTACGCTGCACTACATTTTCTGGATTTCCGTTTTCATCATCGTGTACACTTACCTCGGCTACGGTCTCGTCGCTTATGGCATGGTGCGCCTCAAACGCCTGCGGCTTGGTAAAAAAACGGTGTCGCCAGCGGCCGAACTGCCCGACGTTACGCTGGTCGTCCCGGCCTACAACGAGATGAGTTGCCTGGCCGAAAAGCTGGAAAATTCGTTTCAGCTCGATTACCCAAAAGGAAAGCTGCATTTCCTGTTCGTGGCCGAAGGGTCGACCGATGGCACGCAGGAGTATCTCCGTAGCATTCCGGAGATCGAGGTGGTGAGCGGCAGCACGCGCCGGGGCAAAATCGAGGCGATCAACCAGGCCATGCAGCGGGTAAAGACCCCGCTGGTCGTTTTTTCTGATACCAACACGTCGCTCAACCCCGACGCCATACGCAACCTCGTTCGCCATTACGAGGACCCTAGCGTGGGGGGCGTGGCCGGAGAGAAACGGGTGCAGGCCAGTGCCGAAGACAATGCCGCCGGGGCGGGCGAAGGGTTGTACTGGAAATACGAATCGTTTCTGAAGCGCATCGATTCCGAACTACAAACGGTGGTAGGCGCGGCGGGCGAACTGTTTTCCATGCGCACGCACCTGTACCAACCGGTGGAATCGGACACCATTCTCGATGATTTCATCATCTCTCTGCGGCTGACGGGGCAAGGTTACCAGGTCGTCTACGAACCGGAGGCCTATGCACTAGAGAAGCCTTCTTTCTCAGTAGCAGAAGAGATGAAACGTAAAATCCGAATCAGCGCGGGTGGGTTTCAGTCCATCCGACGGCTGTCGCACCTGCTCAATCCGTTCCGGTACGGTCTGCTCACGTTTCAGTACGTGTCGCACCGGGTGCTGCGGTGGGCGGTGGTGCCGTTCTGCCTGATCGTGGCTTTGGTTACCAATTTCTTACTTGCACCCGCCGTCCCCCTCTACCAAGTGCTTCTGGTCGCGCAACTGGCATTCTACACCTGCGCGCTGGTCGGGTACCTGCTGGAGCAGAAGCGGTTACGCATCAAACTTCTGTTCGTGCCCTTCTATTTCAGCTTCATGAACTGGTGCGTTATGTTGGGGCTGGTCCGCTACATGAAAGGCCAGCAATCGGGCATCTGGGAGAAAGCCCGGCGGGCGGCGTGAGGGTCTGATCTTCAGACGATTTCTGTACAGTTTTGCCTGCACGGCATGCACTTTTTTGATCCAGATCGTGTTACGCCGTTACACTCACTACGGCTAAGTTATTTTTCGATTTTTTATATAAAAAGTACATAAAATGTGCTTCGCGATTTTTACGCACCGCTATAGGCCTAAAATTTGAATCTTGACACTCAAAATTGCACAAAACTCATTCATTTCTGAGCACGCCTGAGGACCCGACGTTACTTACTAAACTATTCCACAGAAATTAAAGATCGAAAAAACCTTCTATTTCAACCGAATAGGGATTTCACACTTTTATTTGCTCACGATATGCTAATCAGGGTTGTGTAGTTCACTTTTATTTGCTTTAAGTTTGCTGGTAAAACATTTCGGTTGATGTCATTTTTCTAAGACAGCCTTTCATCTTTTGACGCACTGTCCCATTAGTACATTTTTACGAACAATTAGCTAGATACCAGCAACTTAGCTACGACAAAAAACCAGATCATTTTTTCTTTCTCTCACTCTTCCGGCATGAAAGATAAATATTACGGATTACAGATTTTGCGTGCCCTTGCTGCATGGATTGTTGTGCTGCACCACGTGGTTCAGACGTTTTACACGTTTGAGGTAGACAATAAAATCTGGCACTTTTTCGGACGTTACGGCACGATCGGAGTAGACGCTTTCTTTGTTTTGAGTGGATTTATCATGTATTACTCCCTGAATCGATCCACTAAAACGGGCGTTAAATTTTTCTTTGACCGTTTACTCAGAATTTTTCCGGCTTACTGGGCAGCGACACTCCTGCTGTTGCTCTCGCACGAGCTCTTTCCCAGCGGCTCGTATAACACTCAGTACACAGGAGAGTCGCTTCTCCAATCGCTGTTGCTGATTCCTTCCGAAAACCCGAGCGGCCACGGCACCTATCCGTTTCTGTACGTCGGGTGGACGCTGGTCTACGAAATGTTTTTCTACACCGTACTTTCGGCCGCACTGCTGCTCGACCGCAAGCGGGCCATTGGCCTGGCGCTCATCACGCTGACCTTGCTGCCGTTGGTGCTGGAACTGCTCGACTACATGCCGCTGGGCAGCAGCAATTTCTTCCTGTATGAGTTCAACATCGGGCTGGTCATTGCGTTCGGATTCGAACGATTTGTGGCCCACTTCAAACCGAGCTGGAAGCTGGCAATGCTGGTGGCGGGCCTTGCCTTCCAGGTAGCGGTGCTGTACGTCGGCGGGTGGAATCACCCAACCAAGCTGCTGGTAGCCAGCACCTGCGTAGTGATGTTTCTCCTGGCCGAACCGTTCTTCAAAATCCAGTCCGCGGGGATTCGGCTGTTGGTGCATCTGGGGAACCTTTCGTATTCGACGTATCTGTTGCACCCGGTCCTGCTGGGCTGGTTCAAGCTCACGTACAAAAGCGCGGCTTCTCCCTACGTTGAAGCGGTGCTCTTTACCAGTTTTGTGGTTCTGTTGTACCTGCTGTCGTACTGGAGTTACCAGTTGATCGAAGTGAGTCCTCACATCAACACGTTCAAAAAGTACGTAGTGCGGAAGCTGAGCGCTCCGCAGCCCGTGCCTACGTTGGCTTCCAAGTAAATTAGCGCCCCTACAAACGAAACGTCACTGCCGGAGTCTGCGGCAGTGACGTTTCGTTTGTAGAGCGCCTTGATCAGTTGATCACCACGCGTGTCTGCCACACCTTCGCCCCGCTCTGTACCTGTAGGATGTATACCCCCGCGGGCACGCCCTCTACCCGAAGCACGCCGCCCCCCTGCGCAGAAGTGGCCTTGCCGGTTTTGACGGCTCGACCGTTCAGGGTCAGGAACGTATAGGTAGCCTCGGCCGGGAACGCTTCCTGCGTCTTCAGGTGAACTTCCACAGTACCCACACCCGGATTGGGATAGACTTCCAGTTCACTTTCCTCGGCGGTCACAGCCGTTTCCGTCATCGCCTCAGGCGAGCGCAACGCCTGCGCCGTGGTCCCGTAGGCGACGACGAAGAGGGGCCGTTCGCTGACATTTACGCGTACGCGGCCGCCGCTTAGCGTCAAGGCCGATGGGGTCCCCGTTTTGCGGTTGGGCACCGCTTTGACCTGTTGGACTGAGGCAGGATTTCCTTCCAACGCCAGCTCAAAATCGTCGACCGTCACGGCGTTGCTCGTGGGGCACCACACCGCGTAGATGTCCTGCTTGGCAGAGGCATTCCTGAACTTGTACACCTTCACCTGGCTGTTTTTCGAATTGATTTCTTTCACAAACCGCGCGCCGGTCAGCAGATTTTTCATGGTGTAGGTGTAATACCAGGAGATTTTCGGCTTGTGTCCGTGGTTTTTGTCACTTACCAGGCCGCTGGTCGAATACTGGGTGCCGCTGGTAGTGTTGTGGTCGCGGATCATGTACATGGTGGCCCGGTCGATGCCCGAAGCGGCAATTTCCAGGTAGCTCCGCATCAGCCATTGCCCCTGCACCTCCTCGGCCGAGAATCCCTTGAAGGCCGGAGCGCGCTGGGGCGAGTCCTTGTGCGTATCGTAGCCGAATTCGGTCAGCCAGATCTCCACGCCGGGCAGAAACTGATCGCGGTAGGTCACCAGGTTTTTGAGCAGTTCTTTCAGGTTTCCCTCCTCGGGACTCACGCCGTGGCCGTACCACCGGTCGCCCGTATTGCAGTAGTGGTGGAAATTGAGCACATCGGCCGGGAAGCTTCCGCCCCGGTAGTGGTCGGCCCAGGCCTTCATGGTCTTTACGTATTCCAGGTTGAGCGAGGTCAGCCCCCCCATCACCATCTTGGCGTTGGGATCAGCATTTTTCACGCCGAATGTTTTACCCATTTTCTGCTGATGCCCGTCGTAGTCGGCGCTGGCCATTGCGGCATATTCATACGGCGAAAATTCCGCATCCGCGCCCCGCCACCACTTGTCCTGTTCGTTCCAGTCTTCAAAATAGGTCAGCAGATTCAGGCCCGTCTTTTTAGGCTGATCGGCCGCCAGTTTCAGGTGGCTTTCGTCCACCGTTTTGCTGCCGTACCGCGCCACGTACTGGTACAGGTAACTGGCGTGGGCCTGGTACGAGCGCGGATCGTCGGTGGCAGCGCCGGCGTTGCGGGGCTTATCTTCCGAATCGGGCGTCAGCCAGCTCACGCTCCCCTGCATGCAGGGCACCACCACGATGCCTTTGGACTTGCGCAGGGCATAATATTCGTCGAACAGCCACTTGTAGCTCGGATAGCTGGGGTTGACTTTGATGGCGTTGTTCGGAAAACCGGGGTAGGTGGTTTTGGCAGGATTGCCCCAGGGTTGGTTGCCTTCGTCCCAGTTCCAGTTGTGGTACTCGCGCACGAACGATGCGACTTCTTCAATTTCGATCGGCACGTCGATAAACGAGTTGACGCCCATCAGGTGCTCCATGGTGGGACGCGAAGCCACCGGGGGCGTCGGCGTGGGCGCGGGAGCATTGCCGACGGGGCTCCCGTAGAGCACGATTTCCGGCGTGGTGATCAGCGGTGAGTTGAGCGTCACCCGGACGTAACGCGTCTCCACATTGACCCGGTGCCGCTTCCATGTGTTGTATAATCGCATCGGATCAGTGAAAAGCGTCTGCCAAGCAAAGGGCGCTCCGGCCGAAATTACGATGTCGCCAACCCGATTGGCATCGTACAGATAGACGTCGGTCAGGCGGTAGGTTCGGCCCAGGTCGATGAACGCGTGCGCGGGGTAATCGGCTTCTTCCCAACTGGCCCACCACTCGGACGAGGGCGCCCCTCCCGATCCGCTGCGCGGATCACCGGCCAGTTCCTGTTCGTCGGCCAGCTTCGTAGCATCACCCAGGCTGGATTCGTTGACGACCATCACGGGTTGCAGCGCAATTTTGGCCGATTCGCCACTGTTGGGGGGCGGTGTAGTGGTGCAGTTGGTAGCACTGCCGCCTGGGCCGGAAGGCGGTGTCCCTTCGTTACTCAGGTAGACCTTGTCGAGGAGCGCGCCGTCTTCGCGGAAGGCAAAATCAAGCGTGTTGGCTCCCTTGGCCAAGTTCAGCGCGGCGCTCCATTTTTTCCAGGCAAAACCGTTGGTGCCGCGCAGGCTGTTCCACTCCGTCCAGCGTCCGCCGTTCAGGCGCACCCAGAACGAATCGTCGTCGCCGTTCGGGGCATTGACCCGCGCGAAGAGGGCAAAATCGCCGGCCTCGGCCACCGAAAAGCTGAACCGCACACGATCGGCCGGAGTGGTCGGCGCGTTGCTTTTGCTGTTCATCCCCGCCTTCACCGTTGCGTACTTCCCGGCGGAAGCAGACGCCTCGTTCAGCACTTGCCAGTTGCTCCCGACCGTTGCGCACTCCGCTTCCAGCCACACCGTTTCAGGAGTTGGCGCGGGCGTCGGTTCCGGTGCGGGCGTGGGCGTCGGGCCACTTCCTTCCCCTGCGTAGAGCACCACTTCCGACACGTTGGCTTTGGGCGAAGTCATGGTGAACCGGACGTAGCGCGTCTCCACGTTGACGTCGTGCCGGTTCCACATCTGGTAATGCTCCAACGGATCAGTAAAAAGCGGTTGCCACTGCCCCGGCGCACCGTACGACACAATGAAATCACCGATGTCCTGCACGTCGTGTAAAAAAACGGCGCTCAATTTCGTTTTCTTGCCCAGGTCGAGGTAGATACTGGCCGGGTAGGTAGCGGGACTCCAGCCGGGATGCCACGCGGTGACGGGCTTGGCGCCGGGTTGCGTGCCGGGATCGCCCACCAAAGCCTGTTCGTCGACCAGATGCCGGGCGTTCCCTCCCCCGACGATCATCGCCGGCGTGAGGAGAAGTTTGGTATCATCTACCAAAGTGGCGGCCCGCTCAAAACGAATGCCAACGGCTACGGCGGTCACCACCACAAATACCGAGACGAGCAAAAAAATGCTCACCGAAATTCTTTTTCTAAACATAATCATAGCCAGGGTTGATTTTATAGCGAGGAGAACAAAAAGCCTTTTGAGGATTTTTGGGAGACGTAGTGGCGATCGAGATAACGCCGGGCAGACGGAGTGGCGGAAGCGGTCTGATCCCCTCCAGGTACGACAGAGCGGGAGGATACAACGCGCTCAAAAGGAAGTACGAAACGATGGGCAGGGTACTGCACTGTACGACGTACCCTCGGCCATTTTGAGAAAAACGCTTACCGACCGTACGCGTGGGAGGCGCACGTTTTACTGAAAAGATAATTCTCTAAAAAAGAGAAGGAAGCGAGATTGATTAGAAAGGCGTGGTGGACTTCACTCAAGGTAGACATTATTTCACAAATCCCCAACGCCCTCCTGCATTTTACCAAAAATGTCCCACTCTTTTATAAAATCCTATCAATCAACCACATACCTATTACTCACCTGTACAAATTCGCCTATCCATCCCCACCAAACAGTCGCACGCCTCCACTCAAACACAGGTCAAAAATGCGTCTCAAATCCTCTCCCAAACTTCACCTTATGGCACGTGCGCTTTGCCTTTCGCACCTCCCGGCTTTTCAGCTCAACGCCGTTTGTGAAGGTGGCTGGTAGTATCAATCCCTCCTTTGCACCCTCTTTAAGGTAAAGATGAAACAACGCCTCGGGGCCCTGACGTTGGTGGTCCGCGACTACGACGAAGCCCTGACCTATTATACCGAAGTGCTGGGCTTTGAGAAACGCGAAGACACGCCGCTGGGAGAAGGCAAGCGGTGGGTAGTTGTGACGCCGCCCGGTGCGCAGGAGACGAGCCTGCTGCTGGCGCAGGCCGCCACGCCCGCGCAGGTGGCCTCGGTCGGGAATCAGGCCGGCGGACGGGTATTTCTTTTTCTGCACACGGACGATTTCTGGCGCGATTACCATGCCTTCCGTCGGCGAGGCGTGCAGTTTCTGGAGGAGCCGCGGCAGGAAGCGTATGGTACCGTCGCGGTCTTTGCAGATCTTTACGGCAATCGCTGGGACCTGTTGGAGCCCATTCATCCGTAACCCATCACCCATGACGCACGACGCCCTCGAAGCCAGCCTGGCCCGAACGTTCGAAGATTACCTGCTGTCGCAGGAAGAAAAATCGGCCCTGCGGGAGGCCCTGGCCCCGTTCCGATACGATACCGCCACCCTCAATTTTGCCCGCAATCGTGCGTTCGACCTCGTCGAAGCCCATGCGCGGACCGCTACGTTTGCGCCCGATGCCCTGCGGTGGCTGGAGCACGTGATCAAAACCATCGACACGATGCGCGAAACCGCCACCCTCCCCCTGGCCGATGCCCATTTCAGTCCGGGCTCCGCCTGTGCCGACCGCATCATTCAACTGGTAGAACACACGCGCCTGTCGCTCGACATTTGCGTGTTTACCATCTCGGACGACCGCATCAGCCGGGCCCTGGTCGAGGCGCACCAGCGGGGCATTGCTGTACGCATCGTTACGGACAACGACAAATCGAACGACCGGGGGAGCGACGTGTACCACTTTGCAGAAGAGGGACTGGCCGTTCGCATCGACACCAGCCCGAACCACATGCACCACAAATTTGCGATCTTCGACCAGCACACGCTCGTAAACGGCAGCTTCAACTGGACGCGCAGCGCCTCACACTACAACCAGGAAAACATTACGGTCCTGACCGACCTGAACGTGCTCAGCGCCTTCCGGGCCACTTTCGACCGCCTCTGGACCGACTGCGTTCCCTTACTCTCCTAACCTTTTCCCACCATGACGATCCGTTACCTCCTCTGTACTTTGTTCATGGCCACCCACGCGCTGGCCCAAACCACGCCCCTGCCCGCCAGCGTGATTCGTTGGGACGCTCACCCGGCCGAAACGACCCGTACCGGTGCGCGGCGGCAACTGGTAGACGAGCGCAGCACTACGCCGCTGGCTTACCTAGAAATCCACGCAACGACCCTGAACCCGGGCCTGGCTCCGCATCCGCCGCACACGCACGACGACCTGGAAGAGCTGGTGATTGTGAAAGAAGGGCAACTGCGCGTGACCATCGGCGACCGGGAAAGCGTCTTGGGGCCGGGAAGCGTGGCCCTGGCACTGCCGGGCGATGCCCACGGGTTTACCAATGCGGGCACAACGCCGGTCACCTACTACATTTTTCGGTATCGGTCAAAAGCTCCGATGGACGTTGCTCGCGGGCAGAAGGCGGGCGGCTCGCTCTTGCTCGACGTCCAGGCGCTGCCGCTTCAGGCCAACGCCAACGGGGGGCGACGCGACTACTTTAACCGGGCGACGGCCATGTTTTCGCGCTTCGAAATGCACGCCACCACACTGAAGGCCGGGTTGCAAAGCCACGCTCCTCATACCCACGCGGCCGAGGAATTCATACTTCCCCTGCGCGGCAACGTCGAAGAACAGATCGGTGAAGAACGCGGCCCGGCCACCGCAGGCGACCTGATTTTTCTGGCGTCTCTGGTGCCCCACGCCATCACCAACACCGGCGACAGCCCCACCGAATACTTTGCGTTTCAGTGGGAATAGAACGCTACCGCCGGGCAGTCGTCAGATGCCCAGCACCTCGCGTAGCCTGGGGTAACCCGTCCGGCTGATCGGCACCTGCGCACCCGACCGCAAAATGGCCACGTAGGTGTCTTTCTGGTACGGATCGATCTGGGTAATCTGCTGTACCTGCACGATGTAAGAGCGGTGTACGCGCACAAACTGTTGGTCGGGCAGCGCGCGTTCGAAGTACTGCATCGTACGACTTTTCAAAAACGTACCGTGGTCGGTGTGGATCTTCACGAAATCGTCGCTGGCTTCCAGGTAATGTACCTGTTGCACGGGGATGATGTGGATTTTGGAGCCGTGGCGCACCACAATCCGGTCGCGCTGTCCCGGTGCCTGCGCGGCTGTTTCCAGCAGGGCCTGGGTTTGGGTGGCATCGGCCGGGGCGGCATGGTCCTGCCACTTGCGCATGGCCACGTCGAAACGTTCCCGGGTAATGGGCTTCAGCAGGTAATCCACGGCATGTGCCTCGAACGCGCGGAGGGCGTACTCTTCGAACGCCGTGGTGAAGATCACCGCCGGGGCCTGGTCGAGCAGTTCCAGCATCTCGAAGCCGTTGATTTTGGGCATCTGCACATCCAGAAAAATCAGGTCGGGCTGGTGCTGCTGAATGGCCTTCACGCCTTCGAAGCCGTTGTTGCACTCCTGCACCACTTCCACACCGGCGAGCGGTTGCAGGTATTCCAGGAGGATCGAGCGGGCCAGCGGTTCGTCGTCGATGATCACCACGCGTTTCATAACTGAGGGATTTTAAGTAGTGTCGTAAACAGGTGTTGCTCGGCGAAGGCCGGTTCACCGTCCAGGTCCAGCACCAGTTCGTCAGGCGGGGCCGGGGCCGCGTCCGTTGGTGCATGTACCTGCGTTTCCAGCAGGTCGTGGCGGCCGAACAACAGGTAGAGGCGGCGCTTCACCCCCCCAAGGCCGAAACCCGTGCCCTGCCGGGGGCGAGCCGTTTGCGGATCGAACGGGTTCTGTACCGTGACGCGCAGCATGCCGTCCTGCACCTCGGCCCGGAGCGAGATGGTCACCACGCCCAGCGTGTCGTACAGGCCGAATTTGATGGCGTTTTCCAGAAGGGGCTGCAACAGCATCGGCGGCAATTGGGCCGACGCGGCCGCTTCGTCGTAGTCCAAACAGGTGGCCAGGCGATGCCCGAACCGCACCTTTTCGATCTCCAGGTAAAGTTGCAGGTGCTGCAGTTCGTCGGCCAACGTGACCCATTCGACTTCGCGCGGACGCAACGTGCCCCGCAGGAAGTCCGAAAGCTGGTGCAGCATTTTGCGGGCCTCTTCGGGACGCGACCCCACGAGGGCAATCACCGAATTCAGGCTGTTGAACAGGAAGTGGGGCTGCATCTGCTGGTGAAGTTTGAACAGTTCGGCCTCGCGGGCCAGCTTTTCGGCGTCGGTCTTGCGTTGCTCGTGCCTTTTCTGTTCCTCGTGGCTTTGCCACAGCGCCACCATCATCGCCATGCAGCCCAGAATCAACAGCGCAATTTCGAAACGGATGGGCAGTGTTTGCCAGAGAAAATCCGTAAATGCCTTTTCCTGATTATAAAGCCCGTACAAAATGCGGTAGCTCGCCACCAGCCACAGCACATCGAGCATCAGGCACCAGCCCAGCATGTAGACAAACTGGTTGCGGCGCGGGCCGTAGTAGCGCATGTTTTTGTTGATGAGCAGGCACGCTACCGCCAGCAGCGCGCTGGAAACGCCCCCGTCGGCAATGGCCACTTCCCAGCCGAACGCCCGCAAGCCGTAGGCCTGAAAGGCCGCAATCAGCACCCACCATGCCGCAAACGACAGGTATGCCTGATAACCGGAAATGGGCGAACGGGCCAAGGTCACAACAGCTTAAGGGGTGAGCACTGCGCGGGGCGACGCTTCCGTCCCGGTCAGGTCCGACGCCCGGGCGCGCAGGTGACGCAAATAATGATCGGGGTCGTCGGGTGTGGTGATGCAATAGTGCAGCTCCGTGCCGTCGTGCAAATCGGCCAGCGCCTGCAATTCCGTTACGCCTACAAACTGCCACTCGACGCGCTGCTGCCGGTGGTTCAGGAAATGCTCCTGTTCCGACGTCCCCAGGTGGCGGGCCTTGGCCAGGGCTTCGGGCACGCTGTCGGCGGCGACCAGTCGCAGCTGCTCGTCGAATTGGGCCTGATGGGGTGCTTCCTCACAGACGATCTGAAAAATCAGTTTAGCCACGTACCAGTTCATAAGCCTTGTGCTGAATGAAAGATGTGTCGACGGATAAATAACCCCGAGCGGGTGCCGCTCGTACCGTCACGAATAGCTGAGCAGCTCGATGCCCGCAAACACCGCCGTGCCGCTCAGGACCAATACTTTTTCCTGCTGCAACCCCGCCGGTTTCTGGAGCATGCGCTTGTCTTCGATGCCGGCGAAGACCGATATCATTTCGGACGAGATGACCTGCCAGTGCGAAGGGATGATCAGCTTCGTACCTCCGAAAATCTGGACCACCTCCAGGTACACATGCCCCTGAATGTCGGCCTGACTGAGGTTAATCTCCGCCCCGCCAAACAGCGTGACGACCTCCCCGCCTTTCCAGCTTTTAGAGAGTATGTTCATCTCGCACGCGCCGAACACCGAAATGGCTTCCAGTTGGTCCTGCTTGTTCCGGTGCGCACCTGCGTCTTCGTACTGCTCCCGGAAAGTCTTGTCCCAGTGCTTCCAGTGCTCCCCTTCCGATTCGTTTCGCCAGACACGCCGCCGGCCCAGAATCATCCAGAGGGCGAAGGCAATCACCACGGCGGGCCACACAAACTTGACGATTTGCACTTCGGGATGCATCCAGTTAATCAGGTAGACGAGCCCAAACCCCGTGAAGAGCATCCACACCGGCGGGCCTTTGAACAACGTCTTGGCACCGATCACCAATCCCAGCGTCAGCGGAATCATGGGCCAACTTGTTATCCAGTCGGGCAGGTCCGTGCCTGTTTGGTCCAGCAGCAGCACCAACCCTACCATCAGGACAATCAGTCCGGCCAGGATGTCGCCCAGGCGCGTAGGAGGTGGATGCTTCGAATAATTCATCAGAATGCGCTTTTCCCAAAACTAACCCAAACCCCAGGCGCTACCAAAACCTGCACCGCCACGCCCCGGTGCATTCCGGTAAACGGCGAATAATGTCGGTAAAAAGTTAGGTTCCGCTGGTGGCGATGGGTTTCTTTGAAGGGAACCTCCCCGACGCCCCATGTCCTCTACGCGCCCCATCGGCTACTGGCTGAAACGTGCCGACCAGCTCCTTACGGCCCATGCCGACCGCCTCCAGGCCCTCCACCGCGCGACCCGCCTCGAATGGCAGGTACTGAACCTGTTATACGAATCGGGTCCGAGCACGGCCGTGCAGGTGGCGCAGACGATGCAACCGTTCACAGACCGCGCAGGCCTGGACACGATGCTGGCTCGTTTTCAGGACGAAGGCTGGGCGACCCGCGACGCACAGGCGCGCTACCACCTTACCGAGGTCGGCCGGGAGCAGCACACGCGGATGCATACGACCCAACAGCAGTTGCGGACGCAGACCCTGCAAGGTATTTCGGAAGAGCAGTACGCCACGACGCTACGCGTGCTGGAGCAGATCGTGGCCAACCTGGAAGCGACTCTGGAATAGATAAAAAAAGCGTGTGAAAGCGCTATCTCCAGGGATACGTCTTTCGCACGCTGTTGCAGTGGACCGCGGATGCGGGAGGATGTGGGAGGAAACAGGCCCACTGCGGAGGGATAAAGGCATGCCGCGCCGGGACGATCCTAGCCCGCGGTGCTTCGGGCCACGAGGGTGTCGTTCCAGTTTAGCAAAGTTGGGGTTGCTTGGTGGGTTTGCTCTTGCCAGACGTCCCGCAGAAACTGTTGCAGGTTCGGCCAGCGGTGTTGCAGGTAATGGTCGAACAGGTCAGGATGGATGTCCAGGTGCGACAGGTGACCGACCCGAAAACGCTGCGCCACGCCGTACGCCAGCGGCATCAGATTCCCCTGTTCGTCTACGACCAGGGCGGGCAACACGTCGCTGAGGCGCGTGGGCAGGCAGGCACCGGTCGAATCCGGTCTCAAGACCGAAGCCAGGTACCCAAAGCGGGGCTGGTCGGGCACTTGCGCCACCGGCCAGAGGTCCAGCTCTACGCGCATGGCCGGCTCATACTGGCTTTTGAGGTACTGCCCAATCAGGAACGTTTTGTAGAGCAGCTCCTGCGGTTGCGCCGTCATTTTGCCGTTTTTGCGTGGCGCGACGGGCGGCCGCAGGTGTAGTTCGCGGGCACCGTGCTCGTACGCAAAATCGGCCAGCCAGAGTAACGAAGCCCAACTGGCGTCGGTCACGACGTGGACCAGGCCGAACGCATGCCCCGCCCGATGCAGGGCCTGGAGGTTTTGCGTCAGCCGTGCAAACGAGTCGGACGGCTGCAACGGCGGCGGTCCGTCCACCCGAATTTCAGTCAGGTCGATCCACGGCAGTAGTGCCTGCACGTGCGCCAGGTCGAGCCACAGGCCGTGGGTGACTACTCGGTTCTTAAAACCCAGGCGACGTGTGTAGCGCAGAAGCGGCCCCAGGTCCGGATACAGAAACGGCTCGCCGCCCGTAAAGACGACCTCGTCGTAACCTTCCTGCCAGGCGGCCCGCAGAAAGGTTTTCAGCAGATCGAGCGAAGGCGACGTCGGCGCATGTGGGGCGGTTGCCACATCGGCGGGAGGCGTGCAATGAAGGTGTACCACGCGGTCCTGACGGCGGTAAGGCGTGACTAGCGCCGAACGCCCCGAAAGGTCGTTCGGCAGGTCGGTAGGGAGTTCCGACGAGAGGGGGAAATGCGGGAGGGGCCAGTCAGTGCAGGGAGGATGGACGGGAGCGGAGGTTGACGTGTGGTACTGCATAGGGCGTCGTCGTTTAAGTCAGCGTTCAGCGGTGAGGCAGTTCCGAAGAACATAGGACAAAGGTGGCAGAACCCGACGCCAAGTTCAAGGTAGAAAATGCCTGAAATTCGGATGATGTTTCTACCATATGTGTAGCGTAGTTCTACGCTTTCTGCCCCGTAGTTCCACCTGATTTCGAGTCCGCTTCCGCCCCACACGTCCCACAAATCGCTGAAAATTAAACCATTACCCTTCTTTATAAGAGGATTGTTCGTCAGGCGTAGTTGCATCCAGTCCCGAAGAATTATAACTTGACCAACCAAGGCAGCGTTTCGATACGCTCCTCCGCTAAAACCTATCAACCCACACTCTCCTCTCATGGCAGATAAACCTCAAAAGCGGTTCGATGGCTCAGAAGGCAGCCCCATTGAACTGGACAAAGCCGCTAAATGGACGGCGAACTACCGAAAGCGTAACTCCGATCAGACGCTGGGACACTTCTTCGGGCGAAAAATCCTGGAAAAAATTTTAGGGCAACCCGACTGCGTTGGTCTGCGCATTTATTACGCCGTGGAAGACAGCACCGAAGAGGATACGCACCCCATCGCACTCGATTCGCTTTCGATGCACCAGAAGATCAAATTGTTGTTCGGCAAGAGTGACTTTATCCTGACCAAACGGCCCGGCCGCGAAAAAAGGCACTTGATCATCGCCGGGGTTACGCCCGACATGAACGACCAGCTGCCAGGTGAGGAACCCCAGCAAGCGCCGGCGCCCGCCGAAAAGAGCAGCGCTGACGACAGCACCCAAGCTGCTTCTGCAGCGGTTCGTGCTGCGCCGGTACCGTTTACGCTAGCCGAAATGGCGACTACGTGTCCCGATCAATGCGGGAAAGGCAATGCTCTCAATCGATAAGAAACAGCTGATGCGCTAAACTTCCGTTTATGTCTACTGTTCTCACCTATCTTTCTTTTCTTTCTATCTTTTTCCCGCTGATAGCGGGAATTTTTTATTACGCGCAACTTGAGCAACTCCTTAAGACATTCACGCTTTTTATCATCATATCAGCCCTATTCGACACTACTCTAACCGTTACCACTGCCTACAGAGTCCCGAATCTTCCGCTTACCCACCTGTTCCTGCTGGTGAACCTGTCCTTTTTCTGTTACATCTATTACGCGCTCTTGTCCGCTAAATGGGCGCAGTATGGCCTCCTGGTACTGGCTTCTACAACTGCGCTGCTGGTCATTGCCAATGCACTGTTGTGGGGAGGATTGGCGCATTTTCCTTCTTTACCCTTAACGCTACAGAGCATTCTGCTCACCTGCCTGGCGCTCCTGTATTACTACCAGATGCTGACGCAACAAAAAATCTTGCACATTGAAAAGCATCCCTGGTTCTGGATCAATACAGGCGTGTTGATTTATTTTTCCGGAAACATTTTCCTTTTTATGCTACGGAATCGCATGATGGATGCGCATGCCACGGATTACTCGGCCTATTGGGCCATCCATTCCGTTCTCAATATCATTGCTAACACGTTATTCGGCATCGGACTACTTTGCAAGAAGACTTAATTCCTGTTCTGTTGGTCGGTACCGTGATGATGACGGTGCTGACGGTCTTTATTTTCCTGTTCGTGATTTTCTACCAGAAGCGCACCATCCGGTACCAACTGGAGCTGCAACGCCTTCAGGCAGAAAAACAACGGGAAATGCTCCAAGCTGTGCTCGACGCCCAGGAGGCCGAACGCCATCGCCTGGCCGAGGACCTGCACGACAGCGTGGGGCAGGTGTTGTCGGCCATGCGGCTCAACCTGCATAGGCTCCTGACCATGGCCGAACGCAACGAGGTGCCCCCCCCTCAGCGGGACCTGCTGTGCGACACGCGTCAACTGGCCGACGACTGCATCAACGAAATCCGCATGATCGTGCGCAACATCCTCCCGCCCCTCCTTTCGGATTTCGGGCTGTTTGAGGCGGTGCGCGAATTCGCACAGAAACAGGAATCGCTGACCGGAATGCCCGTACGCCTCCGGCTGGAAGGCTCCACCCAGCGCTACGCCGCTCACCTGGAAGTGATGGTCTACCGCATCACGCAGGAGCTGTTCAACAACGCCCTCAAACACGCGCAGGCGACGGAACTGCACCTCACGCTCGCGGCCGAACCGACCCGCATTCTGCTGACGTTCGAAGACAACGGCATCGGTTTTGAGCGCGACAAAGTCGTGGCCGGCTTTGGCCTGAAAAACCTGGAGAGCCGGGTGCAACTTCTGAACGGCTCGATGCACCTCGACAGCGCCCCGCAACGCGGCACCCGGGTGGAGATAATAATTCCCACCCCGACCGACAGCAGCTTGAATTCCAGCAAATAACCTCCTATCTTTCAGCCCAGTCCCCAATTCCCCTCCTGCCATGCCTCCCGTCCGCTTAGCCATCGCCGACGATCACCAGATTTTCCGACAAGGGCTACTCGCCTGCCTCCGCGAATGCGACGCGATCGACGTGTTGATTGAAGCCGTAAACGGCCGCGACCTGCTCGACAAGATGCAGGCCACGCCGGTCGACGTGGTGCTGATGGACATCAAAATGCCCATGATGGACGGCATGAAAGCCACCGAAGCCTTACGACAAAAGTACACCGACACGCAGGTGCTGGCCCTGTCGATGTTCGACGACGACCAGTACATCCTGAACATGATGCGGGCCGGGGCCGCCGGTTACCTCCTCAAAAACGCCGCTCCCGACGAAATCATCGAGGCCGTCACGACCGTTCAGCACAAGGGGTATTACTTTAACGACCGCGTGTCGGTCGCGCTGATCAAGAAGCTGGTCAACCCACAAGCCCTGCCCGACCCGCCACCAGCCGCGCAGGTGGACCTGAACGAACGCGAGCTGGAGGTGCTCACCCTGATCTGCCAGGAATACACCAGTGCCGAGATTGCCGACCAACTTTGCCTGAGCACCCGTACCGTGGAAGGCTACCGCACGCGCCTGTTCGAAAAGATCGGCGCCAAAAATACCGTGGGGCTGGTGATGTACGCCATTCGCAACGGCCTGATCCACGTGTGATTTCACTCCCAGCCGTCTCCTCTCCTCCTATGTTGCGCTCCCTTGTATTCTTCTGTAGCCTGGTGCTTTTGCTCGCCCCCGTTTGCCGCCTTGGGGCAACGGCACCCGACGCTACCGGGCAGTACTTCACTTCGTTCGACGGCACCCGCATTTACTACGAAGTCGCGGGCAGCGGCGCGCCCGTTCTGCTCGTCCACGGCTTCATTGTCGATGGTACTTCCTGGAAGCGGACCGCGCTTTATCAGCAATTGCTGGACGCCGGTTTCCGGGTGATCGTGCCGGACCTGCGCGGCAACGGCCAATCGGACAAACCGCATACGCCGGAAGCGTACGCGAACGATGCCGAAGCCCGCGACCTGATGGGGCTGATGAGCGCACTGGGCATTACACATTACCGGGTGGTGGGGTATTCGCGGGGCTCGATCATCACAGCACGCCTACTGGCGTTGGATACGCGCGTCGACCGGGCGGTACTGGGCGGCATGGGAGCCGCCTTTACCAAGCCGGAATGGCCCCGCCGGGAGAAGTTTTACCACGCCCTGATGGGCGAAGACGTGCCGGAACTGGCTGGCATGGTGCGGCACGTGCAGGAAGCGGGCCTGGACCAGCGGGCCCTGGCGTACCTGCAAAAAGAACAACCGTCCACCCCACCGGACGTGCTGGGCCGCGTGCAACAACCCGTGTTGGTCATTGCCGGCGATCAGGACAACGACAACGGCATTGCGGAAGAACTGGCCGCCCTGTTTCCGCATGCTCGGGCCGTGCGCGTGCCCGGCGAGCACAACCGTACCTACCACACCGAAGCTTTTGCCGAAAACGTGCTGGCGTTTTTGCAGGAAGACTGAGCATCGCGGCCGTTCGTTTAAAGAACGGATTTCCCCGCTTTCGCGCACCTTCCCGCTTTTTTGCGTATCCTTCCGGCTCTGATTTTCCTTGGTTGTGTGCCGTGACCCCGGTACGCCCTACCCACTGCCCATGAGAACCGTTCGCCACTTTCTGCCCTTTTTGTTCGCACTTCTGCTGCTAGCGCAGTGCCGCACGGCACCGCCGCTGCAAACCGCCCCGCCCACCAGCATGATTCCCATTGCGGACGGGTGGGCACGCAATTCCATCAACACCGTCATCTTCCGGCGGAACGCACTCGTCAGCCACAAAGGCATGCAGTACCTCGCGTTCTACGACCCGGAGGGCCGCGTGGTGCTGGCGCGTCGCCGACTGGGCACCGCCGACTGGGAAACGAAAACTACCCCCTATTCAGGCCACGTGGAGGACGCCCACAACGCCATCAGCCTGATGGTCGACGGCCGGGGATACCTGCACCTGTCGTGGGACCATCACAACAATGCCTTGCGCTACTGCCGCAGCGTCGAACCTAACTCCCTGGAACTGACGGAGATGATGCCGATGGTCGGCATGCAGGAAGCGCGCGTTTCGTATCCGGAGTTTCACCGCCTGCTCAACGGGGATCTGATTTTTGCGTACCGCGATGGCGCATCGGGGCAGGGTAACCTGATTTTGAACCGCTACGACGCTACACACCAAACGTGGTCGCGGCTGCACGACGTGCTGATCGACGGCGAAGGGCAACGAAATGCCTACTGGCAAATGAAAGTCGACGAGCAGAATCAATTGCACCTGTCGTGGGTCTGGCGCGAAACCAACGACGTAGCCTCTAACCACGACATGGCCTACGCCAAATCGAGCGACGGGGGCGTCACGTGGCAGAAATCGACCGGTGAAGCGTATCAATTGCCCATTACCGAAACTTCCGCCGAGTATGCATGGCGCATTCCGCAGAACAGCGAACTGATTAACCAGACGGCCATGACCGCCGACCTGGACGGGCGTCCTTACATCGCGACGTACTGGCGCGACGCGCAGGATTCCATCCCGCAATACCGCGTGATTTACCACAACGGCACCGCCTGGCAACAGTCACAGGTTTCGCAGCGCACCACGCCTTTTTCGCTGAGCGGCGCGGGTACCAAACGCATTCCGATCTCCCGTCCTCAGCTCGTCATCGACGACGACCATACGGTCTACGTCGTTTTCCGGGATGCCGAACGGGGCGACCGTGTTTCGCTGGCAGCGAGTGTCAGCCTGGCCGAGAACGAATGGGCGGTGCGCGACCTGACCGAAACGTCAGTTGGCCAATGGGAACCCTGCTACGATACGGAACTGTGGGCCGCCCAACGGGTACTGCACCTGTTTTTGCAAAAGACCGGCCAGGGCGACGGCGAGACGCTGGACGACCTGCCGCCACAGCCGGTATCCGTTCTGGAGTGGACGCCGGCTCTGACGCCTTTGGAGATCTCGCCCGCCGTACTGCCGACGGAGCCGTAACCCACGCCTGAACGAGGCATCAACAGCCCGCCACCCCACCCGAGCACGGTGGAATGGCGGGTTTCCTGTTTATTTCTCGACGACCAATTTCTGGGTCAGAACGCGGCTCGGCGTTACCAACCGCGCTAGGTAGATCCCCGCCGGATGCGCACTGGCATCCCACCGAACCTCGTAGGTCTGGTCGGTCTGCACCGCCCCGGCATACAGTTGCGTGACCTCCCGCCCCTGGGCGTCGTACACCGTCAGCGTGGCCCGTTCGTCCTGCGTCCCCTGGAAGCGCAATGTCACGTCGTCGGTAGCGGGTACGGGGTACGCCATCAGCCCATCGGCGAGAATTGCGGTACCGGACGACGGCCGCAGCAACGCCGCACTGTCGGTAATCTTGAAGAACAGCAACTTGCCGGTACCCCTTACGCCCAGCCCGTTGTCTTCGGAATACGGCGTCGCCACAACGCGGTAGTACGTAGAGCGCGGCCCCGGCACAAACGGATGGTAATCGCCGCTGTCGTCACCGGCCAGGGCATAAGGCGCTACGTTTTCCGTCCGGTAAGGATTAAAATCCAGTTCGAACAGCACGCTGCCGGTCGCGGCGTTAGCATTGGCCCGCACGTTGATCTGACTCGTGCCGAGGGCGGCGTAATCGATCGTGCTGAAATTGTACAGCGTGCCCAGGGACGCGTCGGTCGCCGCGTTAATGAGCGAGAAGTCACTGATAAAGGGCACCGCGGGCTGCGCCAGTTTCGTGAGGAAGTTGCGGTTGCTGCCGATGGAAGTGCCGCCCAACGTCAGTCCGTCGGTAAACGAATAACCCGCCAGGTAAATCCGGTCGCCGTTGTCGATCCCGATATCGCGGCTGTACTCGTCGCTGTTGCCGCCGATCTGCTTCACCCAGAACACCTCGCCGGTGTTGTAATACTTGGCGATGAACACATCGGAGCCACTCGCCACGGGCGTCAGCACGTTGTTGTCGAACGTCGCTTCGTCGATAAAATTGCCGGTCAGGTACACCCCCCCAATCGGCCCGACTTTGATGTGGGGCGGGCTGAAATCGAATGATTCGCCTACGTATTTGCCCCACAAGGCTGTGCCCGAGGCACTGTACTTGGCAATGAAAATGCTGCGAAACAACGCAGGAGCGACTTGCACCTCGATATCCCCGAAGGTGATGTTGCCGCCCGCCGTGCCAGTGATGTAGGCATTGCCCGACACATCGACGTCGACGTCGGCGCCTTCGTCGATTCGCGCATCCTGACCGGCCTGCCGTACCCACAGGGGCGTGCCGTCGGGTTCAAACTTGGCCAGATAGACGTTGCTGAGGTAAGCGTTGGTCGTCAGGGTTTTGCCGCTGCCAAAGTTGGCCGTTCCTTCGAACGAGCCCGTCACGTACAGGTAGCCATCGTACTTGTCCATCGCGACGGCGGTGCCTTCCATGTCGTGCACGATGTTGGTACCGCCGGCCTTTCGGCCCCACTGCAATGCGCCCTCGGTGTCGTATTTCAACAGAAACATGCTGGTCGAACCGCTGTTGGAGAGCACGACGTAGCCGGTTCCTTTCGGAAATTGCAACGTTCCGTTGAACCATCCCGTGACGGCCACCTCGCCCGAAAAACGATCGACGGCCAACCCCTGCGCGACGTCCGTGCCGAGGGAGGAGGTGCCGCTTTTTACCCACAGGGCGAATCCCGTCGCGTTGAATTTGGCCACGAACAGGTGCCGCCGCGTGTCGCCAGGATTGTTGAGGTAGTGTTTGAGCGTGTAGGTCGGATTGAACGTGGCCTTGCGCGTGTACTGTCCTGCGACATACACGTTGTCGTCCGCATCGACCCCAATGTCGAAGCCGTTGACCGAGCCGACCGGATCGCCCGCCTGCCGGACCCAGACCAGCGCCCCGGCGCTGGTGTACTTCGCCACGAACAGGTCGGAAGAGCCCTGGCTCGTCAGTTGTACCGGAAAATAAATGGGGAAGGTGATGCCGCCATACATCAAATACCAGGTAAAGTAGCCGAAAGTAGCCGTGCCACTGAAGGAGCCGGTCAGGTAACTGTTGCCTGCGTTGTCCACATGAATGGCTTGTTGCGTGACGTTGGACGAAAGCACTTTGGTCCAGAGATACGATTGCGCGCGGACCGGGGCGGCCCCGCCGAGTGCGGCAGCCAGGCAAAGCCCGAACAGGAGGCGCACGATGCGCCGGGAGAGCATAGACGTTACGGTTTTCATAGGAGGGAAAGATTTAGGGATAGGAAAAGACATGCTGTGGCCAGGAGATGGCACAGGAATCACCAGAGATTGTGTCAAGAAGAACTCCCGCTGCGGAGCCGGCAGGAGCAACCGTGCCACCGGGTGTGGCACTAACGTCTGAGAGTAGCCTCTGATCGCACAGGAGCGAACGATTAGAGGTAGCGAGCGCCTAAAATTCTAAAATAAATACCTCAAAACCAACCCGTTAGTCTGTAATACAGAATAAATCCTATTGCAGAGAGATCGGTACAGGCCGTTGATAAATTCCCTCGAAGGTCGGTGAGAGCCCCCTCCTCGCCTCGGTAAAGCGGTTTCCCCCTCTCCAAAATATGCTAATAATCCTTTTTCGGTCGCGATCGACGTGCGGGCACAAAAAAATCGTGGCACCACCCGGCAAGCGGGTTGCGCCACGACGTACCAAACCTTATTGTAAAACAGGTACTAACGGATTCGGACTCAGACCGCCTGGGCCACACCGGCCGGTTTGAGGTCGAACACGTCCGCCAGTAGTTCGTACGAACGCAGTCGGTCCTGGAAATCGTCGGTAATGGTGGCCAGCACCACTTCGTCGACTTCGTAACGGGCCGCCAGTTGTTCGATCTTTTCCTTCATCTGCTCGGGCGTACCGGCAATCATCCGCCCCCGGTTGAAGTGAATGCGCTGCAACTCGGGTTCGGTGTAGGGGTAATCTTTGATCTCCGCGTACGTTGGGGCACTGTCGCGCAGCCCTTTTTCCAGGTTCAGAATGCGGTGGTCCATCACGGCCAGCAGTTCCTGTACTTTTTCGTCGGTATCGGCACAAAACGCAAAGATGCCGACGTTGGCCTGCGGTTCGGGCAGCCGCTCCGAAGGCTGAAACCGGTGGCGATACGACTGCACCGCCTCGGGGCCGCCGCGTGGGTTGATGAAATGGGCAAACGAGAGCGCCATGCCGAAATGTGCCGCCAGCACACCGCTTTCCCCGCTCGAGGTCAGCATCCACAACGCCGGCACCGTGGCCGCATGCGGAATGGCCTTCACTTTTTCGAGCACGGTATCGGGCGTCACCGTATCGGTCAGAAAATCCTGTAACTCCGTCAGTTGCTGCACGAACGCCCGGGGGTCGAATTGATTCGACGGGTTCAGAAGGTGGGCCGTCAGGCGGTCTCCCCCCGGGGCGCGGCCAATGCCCAGGTCGATCCGTCCCGGCGACAGGGCTTCCAGCAAACGGAAGTTTTCGGCCACCTTCAGGGTGCTGTGGTTGGGCAGCATCACGCCCCCTGAGCCCAGCCGCAGGTGTTGGGTTTCGGCCGCCAGCCGGGCAATCAACACTTCCGGAGCCGGTCCGGCTAGGCCCGGGGTGTTGTGGTGCTCGGAAACCCAATAGCGCGTATAGCCCAGTTTGTCGGTCAGCCGCGCCAGTTGGATCGTTTCCTGTAACGCTTGTTCGGCCGTAGCCCCCCGCCGGACGGGCGACTGGTCGAGCACGCTCAGTTTTATTTTCTGCTCTTTCATGATTTCTGCGAGTTTAGACACTTCGATTTTTTTGCAACGCCTCCTGCACCTCCGGGCTGTCGGGGGCCACGGCCGGGCCGAAGTAATGCGTCAGTTGGCCTTTTTCGTCGATCAGGTACTTGCTAAAATTCCAGTCGGGAGCCTGCGGATTCCAGCCGTTTCGTTCGGGCTGCGAAAGCCACTGAAACACCGGATGCTGCTGTGGCCCCTTCACGACCTGCGCCTTCTTCATCAGCGGAAACGTTACGCCAAAATTCACCTGACAGAACTGGGCAATTTCCTGGTCGTTGCTTCGCTCCTGTTCCTTAAAATCGTTCGCCGGGAATCCCACAATGACCAGGTCGTCACGCCGCCCCTGGTAGAGCTGCTGCAAGGCCTCATACTGATTGGTGTAACCGCAGTTGGAAGCCGTGTTGACCACCAGCACCTTCTTGCCGCGGAACTGCGCAAACGGCACTTCGTTCCCCCGGTTGTCGAGGGCTTTCAGGTCGTAGAACGAGGCTGCAGGCGCGATGCGTTGCCGATTCTCCAGCACTTTCCCGTTTTTCGAACGGCGGCTCAGTTTCATGATCAGCGGATAGACCGCTTTCAAAAGGCGTTGTCGGAAATTCATAAGGTCGTTATACGTTGGCTTCTACAATCATTTTTCCCTGGTTTTTGCCGCTAAAAAGCCCCAGGAACGCAGTGGGCAATTGCTCGAACCCGGCTACGATGGTCTCGGTAAACTGAATCCGCCCTTCTTTCACCCAGCCGGTGAGGTGTTGCATGGCTTCCGGAAAGCGGTGCTGGTAATTGCTGACGATGAAGCCCTGCATCAGGACGCTGCGCTTGAGCAACAGCGGCTGCAACCGGGGACCCATCGGGACCGCGTCGGCATTGTAGAGGGCGATCTGCCCGCACAGGGGAACCCGCCCGAACGTGTTGATCTGTTGCAGGACCGCGTCAGAAATGTCGCCGCCTACGTTGTCGAAATACACGTCGACGCCTTCAGGACAGGCGGCTTTGAGGGCGGCGTTCAGGTCGGGCGTGGTCTTGTAATTGATGCCTTCGTCGAAGCCATAGTCTTTCAAAAGCCGGACTTTTTCGTCGGAACCGGCGATGCCGACCACACGACACCCCTGGATTTTGGCAATCTGCCCGACCACCAGCCCTACGGCGCCGGACGCTCCCGACACCACGACCGTTTCTCCGGCCTTCGGCTGGCCGATGTCCATCAGCCCTACATACGCCGTCAGGCCCGGCATGCCCAGCACACCGAGGTAATAGTGCGCCGGAACGCCTTCGACGTCGAGTTTCCGCAGCGCTTTGGCGGGCACCACCGCCTCCGTGGCCCAGGGCAAGGTTCCCAGCACCACATCGCCCGCTTGCAACGCTTCCGACCGGCTTTCAATTACTTTTCCGATGACTCCGCCGTTGATCGGGGCGCCGATCTGGTAGGGTGGCACGTACGATTTTGCGTCACTCATCCGGCCCCGCATGTACGGATCGACGGAATAGTACCACCCTTTTACCCGCACCTCATCCTCGACCAGGGCGGGTAACGTTACTTCTTCGACACGAAAATGAGAGGCATCGGGCGTGCCGTGGGGACGCGACGCCAGGACAATCTGCTGGACTCCACTCATGCGTTCTCGGACGTAAGTTCGTCTGTCGTGACCTGCAGGTCGACGTCGATATTACCGCGTGTCGCGTTCGAGTAAGGGCAAACCGCGTGGGCCTGCCGGACCAGGGCTTCGGCCTCGGCCGGATCGATGCCGGGGATGTTGGCTACCAGCGTGACGTGCAACCCATAGCCACCGCTGCCGTTCGGGCCAATGCCGACAGAAGCTTTTACCGAGGTCGTGCCGGTTTTTAATTTGGCTTTGCTAATGATCAGGTTCAAAGCGCTATCGAAACAGGCCGCATACCCCGCCGCAAAAAGCTGTTCGGGGTTGGTATAGGCGCCGCCGGGTCCGCCCATTTCCCGGGGTACACGGACTTCCAAATCCAATACGTTGTCCGATGAGGCGACATGGCCGTTACGGCCGCCGGTTGCCGTGGCTTCGGCGGTATAGAGTGCTTTACTCATGCTAATTATGAATGTGTGAGATTGTGAATGTGTGAATGTGAATTATCGCGCGTCTTCTTCTGTACGGTCGAGCTGGCAGGTCGCGAGGGCTTCCAGGGCACGCACGGCCTGGTCGCGTAGCGCTTCCATCTGCTCGGGCGTCATGTTGCAGCGGTGCACAAACCGTTCGGGAATGCCCTCCGCTTTTTTGCGCAGGGCAATGCCTTCGTCCGTCAGAGAAATCTCCACCACCCGTTCGTCGTGCGCGGCGCGGTGGCGTCGCAACAACCCTTTCTGTTCCAGGCGCTTCAGCAAAGGCGTCAGCGTGCCGCTATCCAGGTACAACCGGTCGCCCAGCGCTTTTACCGAGAGCGACTTCTGCTCCCAGAGTACCAGAAAGACCAAGTACTGCGGATACGTCAGGTCCAGCTCGTCCAGCAAGGGGCGGTACTGCGCCGTGATTTGCCGGGAGAGTACGTAGAGCGGAAAACAAACCTGGTGGTCAAGATTCAGAAGATCCATGATGCAAAATTAAATTGTGCACAATTAATTAAACCAGATTTCTTCCGTTTTTGTTACTCAACCGTTCAATTCTTTTACATTTCTTGAAAAATCGGGGCCAGAGCGCTCCGTTTGCAGCATAGATGGCGATGAATTCCTCCTCGTTTCGGGCGTTTGCCCAACGTTTGAAAACGGAAGCGTACGTGATGCCCGTCCTGTTTATCGGGCACGGCTCCCCCATGAACGGCATCGAAGACAATCGTTTTAGTCAACAGTGGGCGCAACTGGCCCGCGACATCCCCACGCCCAGCGCTGTGCTCTGTGTGTCGGCTCACTGGCTGACCCGGGGCACGCACATCACCGCGATGGAGCAACCGCGCACCATTCACGATTTCGGGGGCTTCCCGCGGGCGTTATTTGACGTAGAGTATCCGGCGCCCGGTAATCCGGCCCTGGCACAGGCGGTAACCGAACTGGTGAAAAAAACGCCCGTGGGGCTCGATCACGAATGGGGACTCGACCACGGTACCTGGACGGTCGTGCGGCACATGTTTCCGGAAGCGAACGTGCCGGTACTGCAACTGAGCCTGAATTACCACCAGCCGCTGGCGTACCATTACGAGCTGGCGAAAGAGTTGTATGCGTTGCGAAAAAAAGGGGTGCTGATCATCGGCAGTGGCAACATGGTGCACAACCTGCGCCTGGTGTCGTGGGAGATGATCCACGGCGGCGGGTACGACTGGGCACTGCACATCAATGAGACGTTCAAGGGGCTGATCCGCGAACGCGACCACCACGCGTTGATCCAGTACGAAAAACTGGGCAGCGAGGCACAACTCGCCATCCCCACCCCCGACCACTACCTGCCGCTACTCTACACGCTGGGCCTACAGCAGGCTGACGAAGAAGCCACCTTTTTCAATGACCAGGCCGTCGGCGGCTCACTGACCATGACGTCGGTCAAGATCGGCTAACGGGCGGGCTTGTCGACACTGGCCTTGCGGCGAGTGCTACGCCGGACCTGTTCCAGAGGAAGCATCACCGACAGGCTGGCGTGGCGGATGTTCACGTTGATTTCGGCCGGGGTGCCCACCACTTCGCCGTCGATCTGAAATTGCGACCCATCGGGATTCAGAATGCGAGCCTCCCGGCAGGTAATCACTTTGGTATAGACCGACTCGTCGATGCTGTCGCGGTACATGTGGTACAGAATGCCGATGCCGGCCGCTTTGGGAAACTCCTCCAGGATGCAGACCTCGAACTGCCCGTCGTCCACTTTGCCCTCCGGGTTGATCGTTGCGTTGGAGCCGAACATGTTGGCATTGGCGATGGTTACCATAAACGCCCGGCCTTTGTAGTGCTCGTCCGGCGTGATGACTTCGTAATGGGCCGGTTCGTAATCCATGTATTCTTTGACCGTATTCCAGGCGTAGGCCATCGGCCCGCGCTGATCTCCTTCGTCGAACCGCTTCACGATCAGCGCGTTGAACCCCAGGTCCGACAGGTGCAGCGAGGTTTGTCCGTTGATTTCCAGCGTGTCGATCGGCCGGGGTTGCCCCGAGGCCAGCACCGCAATGGCTTCGTCCAGGTCCTGCGGAATACCCAGGTCTTTCGAGAGACCGTTGCCCGACCCCATCGGAATAATGCCCAACGTTACCTCTTTTCCTACCAGTAGCGTCCCGACCATGTTGACCGTTCCGTCGCCCCCCACCGCCACCACCATGTCGGGCTGGCGTTCTTCGATGAGCTGACGCAACGCTTCTTCGTCGCCGTCGCCGCTCGTGGTGTAAATGTGGTAGTCGGACCAGTGCTGCTGCGCGAAGGTTTTAATCTGTGCGATACAGGCTTCTTTTTCCGTATCGCCCGAAATGGGGTTCAGGACCAGAATAACGCGTTGGGGTGATGCTTGCATGGATTTCTAAAAAGTTCTCAACTCCCTATACGCAGACGCCGCAAGAAAGTAGTCGTCCGTCTTTAAATCGCTGGAAAAGACCTGCTTCGTCCGTAGGCCGAGAGGCTGATCCGGGCTATTCACCACCAATCGATTTTTCATGCCGACCGCGTAGCAAATCCCGCCACTCATACAAAAGCTATCTTGATAGATAGCATTACTATCATACCTTTGAGTCATACTTAAAAACAAAACCCAAGAACTAAACGAACCATACCCATGAAAACGCGCATCTTCACCTTCGCCCTGGCCTTGTCCTTGATCGGTATTCAGACCAGCCACGCTACTTCGGTCGATCCGGAAAAGAAAAAGAAAGACACCACCGCCACTGCCGCCACCGAGCAAGCACAGCCCAGCACCATCAAGGTATACGACCTTGCCGGCGACCTGCAATTTGAGGGCACAGAACTGGTAAACCTGCCCGAAAAAAGCGAGTTTCTGTTCTCGTACGAAGGCGTTTCCTACTACATTCTGGATGAAGTCTATCAAGCACCGAACGCCGTGCAAATCGCCCAGAAACCCGATAAATAACGCTCCCCTCCGGCTCTTTCGCTCAGCAGCGGCAATTCCCCATGGTTGCCGCTTTTTTTGTGCAATAGAGAGTAAGGAAAGCCCGTGCGGCTGGCTCAAAGACCAAGTTGGGCTATCGTGGCAGGTGGTTCCCACCGCGTTGTTCGAACTCCCGCAGGACCGGATGCCGAGATGGTGCAACGCGTTACGCAAGCCCTGAGGCAGATGAAGAAGATCGACTTTCCGGCGTTGCAACAGGCGTCTGCCGGCGAACCGGTGGGGTGATGTGGTAAAAAAGCGTTCTGTGTGTGACGGGCGGTTCGGCCTCGGGGCATACGCAGCAGGCGCTTCGTTTTTTTAGTCTACCTCCAGCACAATGAACTCGACCCGGCGGTTCTGCTGACGCCCCGCCTCGGTGTCGTTCCCTACCAGCGGACGTGTCTCGCCGTAGCCGATGCTTTGCAGATTGGCTTCGGTCACGCCCTGCTTGAGTAGGTAGGCACGCACGGCGGCCGCCCGTTGTTTGCTCAACTGTTGGTTGTACGCGTCGGCACCCTGGCTGTCGGTATGGCCCGCAATTTCGACACTGATCTTCGGATTGGTCTTGAGGATGCGGGCCAGTTGGTTCAGTTCGACGAACGACTCGGGCCGCAGTTCATATTTGTCCGTCTCGAAATAGATGTTCCGCAGGGTGATTTTCGCGCCCTTCTCAATCGGCACCAGTTCCAGATCGACGGTTTTCTCGGTGTATTGGCTGATGTTGCGCAGGTCCAGATTCTGGTACACCGACAGGTAGCCTTCCTCCTGCGCGGAAAATCCGTAGCTGTCTTCGGCCGGCAACACGATGCTGTACGCACCGGTCTGGGGATCAGAAGCGGCACGGCCCATTTCCTGCCCGTCCTGGAGTGAGTAGTAACTGATGTCGGTCGCCAGCGGCAGGCCGGTTTTCTGGTCGGACACCACGCCCGATACCAGCACGATGGGTTGCGGCCGCAGGGCCTGCGGCAGCGGGGCCCGGAAAATGTCCGCGCCGTTTTCCTTGACATCGTACGACACGTAATAGGCGTAGGCGCCGTCGGCCGTAATGGTGTAGTAGGCGTTCCAGGCCGCCGAGTTGATGGACGGCCCCAGGTTGACCGGCTCGCTCCACTCGGCCCAGCCGTCGCCCAGCCGCCGCGTCATGAACATGTCTTTACTTCCGTAGCCGGGCAGGCCGCTGGTGGCGTAGTACAGCGTACGGTTGTCGGAGGCCAGAAAGGGCGACGATTCATCGTCGGCGGTGTTCACCACCGGACCCAGGTTGACGGGGGCCGACCAGTGGCCGTTTTCCTGTTTCAGCGAGTAATACATGTCTTTTCCGGCCACGCCATCTTTCCGCTGCACGGTCATGATGATCACGTCGCCCGAGTTGGCCAGAGAGTACTCACCGTATTTGCTGTCGTTGTAATAATCGTCGATTTCGACGGGCTGCGGAAATCCCCACCCGTCGGCCTGTTTCCGCGAAATGGAGATGCCGTTTTCGGTAGTGCCGTCTTCTTTGTAGCGGTTGAGCAACAGCAGTGACTGGCCGTCGGGCGTCACCGATAAAACCGCGTTGTTGGCGGCTGTGTTGAGCGGAGCCGGCGCGTATTCGCTCTTTTCGAAGGTTCCGTTTTTGTAATTGGATTTCCAGATCTCCTGATTTTTTCCTTTCTCCTGCCGCACGAAGTAGAGCGTAGCGCCGTCGGGAGAAATGACGGGCAGCAACTCCTCCACCCCCGAGTTGATGTGGTCACCCAGGTGTTCGGGTTGCAGCGCGGGAAGTTGCGCCGGCAGATTGATTGCGATCTGGTACGCCTCCTGGTGATCGGCAATGCCAATGGCATCGATCTGGTTGTAGTCGGGCACCGCTCCGGCATTCAGTTCGACCCGCACGGCATGCACGTCGAATCCGGTCCGTTCGCATCGGATCGTCAGCAACCGGCCGCCCTCTATTTTGGCGGGATTGGGCTCATAAAATACTTCCACGGACTTGCCCTTCTCGTCTTTCACGAACACGCGCGTAATGGCCCCTGCGTTCAGGTTTTCGTTGATGAAGATCTGCTGCACCGGTTGCGGATGCGCAAACCCGACTTCGATAAATTCGGTAGCGGTCGAGTTTTTGTTGGTGAACGTCCAGGCACACCCCGACGCGCCGAAGTTGGGCATCACACTGGGTGCCCCCAATGCCTGCGTGGCGTGGTATTGCCCCGGCTTGTCTTTGTACACAAACTCTGAGGAAAAAGCGATAACGCGGCTGGCCCACTGCACGGGCTGCGCTACCGCGAGGGTTGACCACAACCCGGCGACTACGAAAAGAAGGATACGCATGATACGAACGACTAGAACCTAGAACCTCCGCGCGCAGGCCTCACGACACATACGCTCGGGTTTGTACTTTTCTGATGAAACACCAAGATGGGCAAAAAGACAGGTTTCGCCACACCCACCGCCAACGGCCCATGTAAGGCAAGACGGCGGCCCGAAACCACCACACGCACTTTTGACGATTTCAAGAAGGAGTTTTCTGCACTGTGCGTGCAACCTCACCAGCGAAAGCCTAGCAGGCTCATCAGTGAACAGAGGCGGGGTAGTCACGACACGCGGCACACCGCACCCGGCGTCACAGGAAAAGTAACCAGCAGACGAAAGATGCCTCCGCCGCATGAACGGAGCTGCATTTGCGCATCGCGAGCGGACGGATGCCCCGCGGTACGTGTTGGTGCACCACAACACCAGACACTACTGACGCGCGTGCTTTTTTCGGTCGATCTTCCGTCGTGCAAGTCGCTTGAGAAAGGAGGCAACAACGCCTCAACGCACGCGGGCTTAACGGGGCATTTCCTGACGCCGGATGCGGTAGGCACACCGTCGCCCGCCCTGCATCAGGTGCTCGACCCGCTCGACCCGCACGCCCTCGCCCAGCAGATCACGGAAAGTATTGAGTTCTGAACGACAAAATCCCTGGCAGTGCGTAGCCGCCGCGCAGATGGGACAGTGGTTTTCGATCAGCAGAAAAGCGTCTTCTTCTTCCTGTACTTCGGCCATGTAGCCCTCCCGGTTGCGCGCCTCGGCCAGGGCCATCACCTGACTTCTCAGGTCCGCCTTGCCTTGCAGGGTGGTCCGGTACCGCTGGTGAATGGCGTGCTCGCGGGCTTCGATTACTTTGTCGAGCGCTGCCTCACCCAACACACGTTTGATCGACTCGATCAGTTGCAGCGTCAGGTCCGCGTGCGTATCCGGAAAACGGGCGTGTCCGGCGGCGGTCAGGCTGAACCACTGCCGCGGCCGCCCTACCCCTTTCGTTTCCATAGCCACTTTCACCAAGTCGGCTTCCACCAACTGATGGAGTTGCAGGCGGGCCCCTTCGCCCGTCATGCCCAGTTCCTGTGCCAGTCCCGGAATGGTCATCGCGCCACGTGTCTTCAATAAAAGCAGGATCTGTTCGGTTCGCATCGGAAAAAAATCAATATTACAAGTAACCACTTGTTTAATTATTCGTAAATAGCGGTAACAAGGTTTTGAAATCCTTTTTTCTAACTTAAAATATACAAGATTATGGCTTTTGAATTGCCCTCCCTCCCCTATGCGTACGATGCACTCGAACCCCACATCGACGCTAAAACCATGGAAATTCACCACACCAAGCACCACGGCGGCTACACCACGAAGCTGAACGGTGCGTTGGAAGGAACCGACGGTGCCTCGAAATCGATCGAAGACATCCTGAAAAATATTTCGCAGTACTCAGGTGCGGTGCGCAACAACGGCGGTGGCTACTACAACCACGCGTTGTTCTGGCCGACCCTTTCGCCCAACGGCGGAGGTCAGCCCAGCGGTAAACTCGCCGACGCCATCAACGCGGCCTTCGGCTCGTTCGACGAGTTCAAAAAGAAATTTGACGACGCCGCCGCTACCCGTTTCGGGTCCGGCTGGGCGTGGCTGATCGTGGACGGCAGCGGCAAACTGGCCGTGACGTCGACGGCGAACCAGGACAATCCGCTGATGGACATCGCCGAGACCAAAGGCACACCGATCCTGGGACTGGACGTGTGGGAACACGCCTATTACCTGAACTACCAGAACCGTCGCCCCGATTACATCAGCGCGTTCTGGAACATCGTTAACTGGGATCAGGTCACGAAGAACTACGAAGCCGCCCTTTAATCTGTAGGCGAATCGCATTATACAAAGGCGGCGGTAGCTTTCTGCGGAAAGTGATCGCCGCTTTTTTCATATCTGTGTCTTGCCGACGGCCGTGCCCAGCTTATCCAGCAAAAATTCCGGGAATCGTGCTGATGGTGAGCGACTTATTCGGGGGTGTAACCAATCCTCCTTTTTTCAATTGAAAAGCGGCTCGTTTGTCTGCATCTTCCCGTTTCACTAAATCACGTTTGACGCATGACAGACAAAGAGAAATTATACGAGACCCTGGGCGAGTTGATGTTTGCGGTGGCCATGGCCGACGGTATGATTCAAGACGCCGAAATGAAGACCATGCACCAGATTCTCGACCGCCACCCCTGGGCTTCTACCATCCGATGGTCGTTCGACTACGAGCGGGCCAAACAGAGTTCGGTGGAAGAAAATTACCAGAAAGCGATTGCGGTGTGCCATCGTCACGGACCGGCACCAGAGTATCATGAGTTTATCGACGTGATGCAGAAAATTGCCGAAGCGAACGGCACGGTAGCCCCGGAAGAAGCGCACCTCATCCAGTCGTTTTCTCACGACCTGACCGAACGTTTTCGGAGAGACTTGGAGCGATTCCTCTAACCTATCATCAGAAAGAAGCCTGAAAAAGGCTTCTTCTTTTTCATACCCTTCACGCCGCCGGATGGCCACCTCGCGTGGCGTCCACAGCAAAAACCTTCTTGAACGCGGCAGCGTTGTTCAGAAGCAATCCAATTTTTTAAGATACCATGCGCAGTTTCAAAAAAATACACGACGCCGAATACCGGCCCATTGCCGATTTGGTCACCTACTCGCCCCTCCCGACCATGTCGCTGGAAATGATCGACCCTTTTCTGTTTCTGAACCACCACGGTCCGCAGACCTACCCGTCGCACAACCGGGGACTTCCGTTCGGACCGCACCCGCACCGGGGCATGGAAACCGTCACCTTCATCCTCGACGGAGACATCATGCACAAAGATTCCGGGGGCCACGAGAGTGTGATCAACGCTGGGGGCGTCCAGTGGATGACGGCCGGGAAAGGGCTGATCCACGCGGAAGTCTCGTCCGATCAGTTCAAAAAACAGGGCGGTCCGCTGGAGATTCTGCAACTGTGGTTGAACCTGCCGGCCAAGCTCAAAATGGTGAAGCCGCGCTACATTGGCCTGCAAGCCGACCAGATTCCCCACATTCCGCTGGCCAACGGAAGCATTACCCTGAACTTGGTCGCCGGGGCATGGGAAGGCCAGGTCGGCGCGTTCGATCCGACCACGGAGCTGTTCCTCAGCACCATCGATTTTAAGAAGCTTTCGGAACTTACGCTCCGGGTCCCGACCGACCACAACGTCTTTTTCTACGTGATCCGCGGGAAACTCCTGGTGAACCAGCAAAACGTAGAGGCCTGCCAGCTCGTCGAGTTCGAGAACGATGCGGAAGAAATCCACGTGCAGGCACTGGACGAAAGCATCCTCCTGTTCGGGCACGCCCGCCCCTTCAACGAACCCGTCGTCGCACAGGGACCCTTCGTGATGAACACGGAAGCGGAAATCATGGAAGCGTATCAGGACTACCGGCAGGGAAAATTCGGCACGTGGCAGTAGGAGGAAGGTGTGAAGTGGTGGTGAGGTGAGGTGGCGAATTTCATTACGAATTGCACAGTATACATTACGCCCTCTCTCCTTCAGTTGATAGCCGGGACGCGTAGTCCGGGATGCGTCGGCTGAAGTCAGTAGAGTTATTACTTTTAAGACTACCTCAATCACCGTAATTCACCTCCACTCAACTCGTTCTAAACCACTTACGCTCTCAACGGATGGCCTTTTTGCTGGAGAATGACATCATCGGACTTCGTGAGGCGGAGCCGTCCGAGCTGGATTGGCTGATGATGTGGGGAGAGCACCCGGATAACCGACCGTTTGTGCTGCCCTACGACCGCCCCCGGTGGGAGCAGGCGCTGCATGCCCCCGATGAATTGCTGGTGATGATCGTGCAGAAGGCTACCGGACAGGCCGTAGGCTTCGTGTTGCTGGCAGGCCTTACCAATTCCCACCGCGCGTTGGAGTTGCGGCGCGTCATTATCGCGGAGAAAGGGCTGGGCGTGGGAAGGCAGGTGATTCGCCTCCTCAAAACCTACTGCTTCGAAATCCTCCGGTTTCACCGCTTCTGGCTCGACGTGTATCCGTTCAACGAGCGGGCACTCCACTTGTACCGCACCGAAGGTTTTCAGTGGGAAGGCACCCTGCGGGACAGCATCCTCCGGGACGGGCAGTATTTCTCACTGCACGTATTTTCGATGTTGGCGACGGAATATGTACTGTAAAATAAATTTACACGCGCTTTGCGATCTGCCGTTCTTGCTGCAACGCCAACAGTGCCGCTCTGGCTTCAGGAACGAGATCAGTCGCCAGTCGCCGTTCGATTTCCTGATCCGACAAGTGCTCAAATCTCGCTTTAAAAACCTGAGTCTGGTACTGTTTCTGCTGCGTTGCTTCGTGAGGTGTACGGCCGAGGCTACTTTGGTACAACCGCAGCATTTTGTGGCGTCGTTTGCTCACCAGCAGGATTAACAATCCCAGCGAAAGCACTTGAATACCGGGCGCTACCAGTCCTGAGATACCGAATTGAAATACCACGTTGATGAAGTAGGCAAAGGAAACGAGGTTGAAGAGTCCCGGCAGCAACAAAAGCAAAAGTGCGATCAGTAACTTGGGGGGGTTAAGAAAAGCAGTCAGCGTTACGATTATCAGGCCAAGAAGTCCCAGGTAATCAGACAAATACAGTTGATACTGCAGTACCAAAGCCGCTGTGTACGTCAACAATGCGATCCCCCATAGGAATGCGAGTATACGCCATTCGAGCGTTAAGAAGTTTTTCATACGCCTTTTCAAGTTGATCACTGTCCCCCCTGCACAGACCGAAAGGCGTTAGGATACTGTAGTAAATCCAGGTTCCAGACGACGGGCAACAGCAGGTAGATCAGGGCGACGATGAGGAGCACGGAAGCGAGGTTTAGCCAGATGCCCGCGCGCACCATGTCCTGCATGCGGATGTGGCCGGAAGCAAACACGATGGCGTTGGGCGGCGTGGCGACCGGCAGCATGAACGCACACGACGACGCCACGCACGCACCGATCATCAGGCCGTAAGGATGTACGCCGATGGCCTGCGAGAGCGCCGCCATCACCGGCAGAATCATGGTGGCGGTAGCGACGTTGGAGGTAATCTCGGTCAGGAAGTTGACCATCAGGGTGACGGTCAGCAGGATCAACAGGAACGGAATGCCTTCCAGAACGGTCAGTCGGGTGCCGAGCCAGTCAGCCAGGCCGGTTTGCTGAAAACCGTCGGCAATGGCCAGTCCTCCGCCGAACAGCAGCAGAATGCCCCACGGCAGCGCGGACGCATCGCTCCAGTCCAGCAGCCGGTCCGAAGGGGTCGACGGGTCAGCAGCGTTTTTCGTGGAAGGCGCGGGAATCAGAAACAGGACACACGCCCCGCCGATGGCGATGACGGTATCGTTAATGCCAGGAAAAAGCTTCGCGAGCAGAAACGTACGGCTGATCCAGGCGGCCGCCATCCCCACAAATACCCAAAAGACGCGCCGCTCTTCCGGCGACATGGCCCCGAGGGCGGCTTTCTCACGTCGGATTTCCTGTCCGGCCTGCGCCAATCCCCGCTGCGCCAGGGGAAACGCCACCCGCACCAGGTACGCCCAACAGAACAGCAACAGCAGCGCCGCCAGCGGCATGCCGAACAGCAGCCACTGGGCAAAGGTGATTTCGACCCGAAAGAACCGCTGGACCATGCCCGCCAGGATGGCGTTGCCCGGCGTTCCGATGATGGTCCCCAGGCCGCCGATCGAAGCCCCGTAGGCAATGCCCAGCAGCAAGGCTCGCGCAAAGCGGCTCCCCTCCTCGCCCGATCCCCAGTAATTTTTCAACTGACTGATCACCGCCAGCCCGATGGGCGTCATCATCATGGCCGTCGCCGTATTCGAAATCCAGCACGACAGAAAGCCCGTCGCCAGCATGAAGCCCAGCACCACCCGCCGGGGCTGCGTGCCGACCGCGGACACGATGGTCAGGGCAATGCGCCGGTGCAGGTTCCACTTTTCCATCGCCAGGGCCAGCACAAATCCTCCCAGAAAGAGAAAGATGATGTCGTCGCCATAGGCCGAGGCCGTCGATCCTTTCGGGACCGCTTCGGTCAGGGGAAACAGCACCAGCGGCAGTAGCGACGTGGCGGGAATGGGGACGGGTTCGGTAATCCACCAGACGGCAATCCAGGCCGTGACGGCCAGCACGGCACGCGCCTCTTCCGTCATGCCTTCCGGATGCAGCCACAGCAGTACTCCAACAAATAAAAGCGGACCGAGAAGCAGGAAAAACGTGCGGCGAAGCGTAAGCGACATGGAAGGTGGTTAGCGGTTAGTTGCGTTTAAAGTTCAGCGCGTAAAGCAAGGGAACATCTGTGTAGTTACCACTTTGCGCCTGAACTTAAACTTTTTACGCTATATCCCCCACGCCATTCTCTTCTTCTGTGTTTCCCACACGTCGCTCAACTCAACGCCCTGTGCTTGGTTTCTGATCAAAAGCCGAAAACCTGCGGCAGCCAGAGGCTGATTTCCGGAATGTAGGTGACCAGCATCAGGGCGGCGATCATGGCCAGGAAGATCGGCAAGAGTGGTTTGATGACCTTGTCGATGCTGACGTTCGCGACGCTACACCCGATGAACAGCACCGACCCCACCGGCGGGGTGCACAGCCCGATGCAGAGGTTCAGCACCATCACGATGCCGAAGTGGACGGGGTTCATGCCCAGTTCCTGCACGACGGGCAAAAAGATCGGCGTGAAGATGAGTACGGCGGGCGTCATGTCCATGAAAATGCCGACGAAGAGCAGAATCAGGTTGATGATGAGCAGCACGACGATTTTGTTATCGCTCACGTTGAGCAGTACCTCCGTGACACTCTGCGGAATGTTTTCGTACGACATGGCCCACGACATGCCGATGGACGTGCCGATGAGCAGCATAACGATGGCCGTGGTCGAGACAGTTTCCAGCAGAATGGAAGGCAGGTCTTTCACTTTCACCTCACGGTAGATCAGCATCGACAGCACCAGCGTGTAGAGCACCGCCACGGCCGAGGCTTCGGTCGCCGTAAAGATGCCCGCCACAATGCCGCCGATCACCACGACCAACAGCAGCAGACTCGGTAGTGCTTCCAGGAATTTGCGCGCGGCGTAACCCAGAGAAAAGCGGTCGCCCACCGGGAATTTTTTGCGGTAGGCCCAGATGCCCGCCACGATCATAATGAACAACCCCGCCAGAATCCCGGGCACATACCCCGCCAGAAACAGGGCCGCGATGGACACCCCGCCGCTTGCCAGCGAGTAGACGATCAGCACGTTGCTGGGCGGAATCACCAGTCCGGTTGTGGCCGACGTCACGTTGACGGCCGCGCTGAACTGCGGCGAATATCCTTCTTTCACCATCCGGCTGTTCATAAAGCCACCGATGGCCGAGGCCGCCGCCGCTGCCGAACCTGAAATGGCGCCGAACAGCATACAGGCCAGGATGTTCACGTAGGCCAACCCGCCCGGAAACATGCCCACCAGCGACTTGGCAAAGTCGATCAGGCGGGCCGCAATGCCCCCCCGGTTCATCAGTTGCCCCGCCAGGACAAAAAACGGAATCGCCAGCAGCGCAAAACTGTCCAGCCCGGTCGCCATCCGCTGCGCCAACGTCGTGAAAGCGGGCAGCGAATCGATGCTGACCAGCAACGTGAGCATGGTGGAAACGCCGATGCTGAACGCGACGGGCACACCGATGGCCAGAAGAATGACGAAACTGACAACAAGCACAAAAATTTCCATGTGGGGATTGGGATTTGGGTAATGGGGTAATGTATGGTTAGATCCGCCTTCTCCGAGGGGATCTAGATGCGATAATATCCATCAGAGCAGTTCGCCGCGCTCTTTCAGATAGGCGAAAATCTTTTTGTCTACGTGCGAAACCAGGTCGAGGTCGGCGTAAGTCAACCACCGCAACTCTTCAATTTCGTTGCTGGCGGCCAGCTCGCCTTCGTACTGCGCCCGGTAACAGGTCATTTTCACCATCACACCGACCGGCTTTCCGTCTGCCTGCGCGGTGAAGGTGCCCACGTAGTCGATGGTCGACGGGATCAGGGTAACGGTCAGTTCCTCTTGCACTTCGCGGATCAGCGTTTCTTCGTCCGTCTCGTCGGCATCACGCTTGCCGCCGGGAATGTAAAATTTCGCCTTTCCCCGGGAGCGCGTGCCCAGAATTTGCCCGTCCTTCAGGTAGAGGTAAGCGATTTTGTCAATTTCTTGTGTCATGTCACCGAACGGGTTCCGGGTCATCGTCCAGCATGTCGCCCTGGTGCTCTGCCGGGAAGGCCGCTTCCATCAGACTGACCACGCTGTAATAAATAATGAGCAGACCACTGAGGGGCAACACGGCATAGACGTAGCCCAACGGTACGCCCAACGCGGGCGAGTGCTGATCGAGGTACAGGGTGATGTAGACGAGGTTGATGCCGCCGATCACCATGACCAGCAGTGCGAATACAATGACGATGGAGTTGATGATGAGGCTCAGGCGACGCTTCCCGGCCGGTGAGGCTTTTTGCGGGACGATGTCGATGGCCAGGTGCATGCGCTGTCCGGCGGCGTAGGCGGCCCCCAGCGTACCCACCCAGATCAGCAGGTAGCGGGCCAGTTCATCGGTAAATGCGCTCGGGCGTCCGACGACGTAGCGCGAAGCGACCTGCCAGAGGACGTTGATGGTCATCGTGGCCATGAGAATAACAAGGACAATCCCAAGGACGCGATCGACGTGGCGGCGAAATTTCATTGATGCAGAAATGCGGTTCAGGTGGTTACAATTGAGGTGATCCGGGGTTGTCGGTCTCGACCGCCCGGATGCGCTGCACCAGATCGTACAGCGTGGGGTCGTTTTTCAGGGCGTCGTACAACGGCTGCACTTTCTCTTCGAACGGTTTTTTGTCCGGATAAATAATCTCCACCCCCGCTTTCTGCACTTCCCGCAGCGATTCCTCTTCCGACTCGGCCCATAGCCTCCGCTCTTCCGGCACCGAGGCGTCGACAGCGGCCTGCAACCATTCCTGTTCTTCCGGACTTAGTTTGTTCCAGACTTTGGTACCGATCAGCAGCACGTCGGGCAGGGCCGTATGCTCGTCGAGCGAATAGTATTTACACACTTCGTAGTGGCGCGAGGAGTAGAAGCTCGGCGGGTTGTTCTCCGCGCCATCGACCACCCCCTGTTGCAGCGAGGTGTACAGCTCGCCGTACGACATCGGCGTGGGCGAACCGCCCATGATGCTGACCATGGCCTGGGCCGTGGGGCTTTCCATCACGCGGATCTTCAACCCCTGCAAATCGGCCGGGGTGTTGATCGGGCGATCTTTCATGTAAAAGCTGCGGCTCCCGGCATCGTAGAAGCACAGGCCGCGCAGCCAGTAATTTTCGCCGTCGCGCAGAATCTCTTCGCCAATGGGTCCGTCCTGCACGGCAAACTGGTGGGCCCGGTCGCGGAACAGGTACGGCAGCCCCAGCACCCGAAACTTGGGCGAGAAGCTTTCCATCACCCCGGCCGAGACTTTGGTCATGTCGAGGCTCCCGATCTGGAGAAGTTCGAGGGCCTCCCGCTCGGAGCCGAGTTGCTGGCTGGGGTAAATTTCGAGGGTCATCTTCCCGCCCGATACCTGTTCCAGCTGCTGCTTCATGTAGACCATGCCTTTGTGGACGGGGTGCGTCACGTCCAGGCCATGCGCCAGTTTCAGGACGCGCGTCTGGCGGGCCTCTTCACACGAAGCGAACAAGAGGAAACTAAAGACGAGAAGAAATGCGGTGGCGTTGATTTTCATAAAAAATGGTTTTACCACTAAGACGGTAAGAACACCAAGTAGCACTAAGACAAAGGCAAGCTCGAAAAGGCGTCTGTCACCAGCGGCACCAGGCTCTTGGTAATGTTTTCAGCGTGAAAGTTAATCAATAGACCTTTGGGCATCCCGGTTAATTTCAGATACGATAGCAACTGCGCTTTGTAGAGCGGAATGATGGTTTCTACCGCTTTCAACTCCACAATCACGGTTTCCTCGACTACAATATCCAATCGCAGGGCACCACCCAATTCCCGCCCTTTATACTGCACAGGCACTTGTACCTGAGAATTATAAGATAAGTGGCGACGCGACAACTCCTCCAGCATACACAATTCGTACACCGACTCCAGCAATCCCGGCCCGAGGTGTTTGTGTACCTCAATCGCACAACCTACTACGTCGAATGCGAGCTGATTGACCGATTGCTGTGTAAGTCTCATCCCTGAGTGCCGCTTCGTGCCCTTACTTCCTTAGTGGTGAAGGTATTTACTTCTTCTTCACGCGCTGCACGATGGCCATGGCTTCACGGACGCCGGCGGCCAGTTCCTCCCACTTGCCCTCTTTGATCAGGTTGGTCGGGAACAGCTTAGACCCCATGCCCACGCAAGCCACGCCCGCGTCGAACCAGGGCTTCAGGTTTTCTTCCGTCGGCTCTACCCCACCCGTCGGCATGATGCTCGTCCAGGGGCAGGGGCCTTTCACGGCCTTCACGAATTCGGGACCGCCGACCTGCGTGGCCGGGAAAATCTTCACGACTTCGGCACCGAGTTCTTCCGCGTAGTTGATCTCCGACAGGGAGCCGCAGCCCGGTGACCAGAGGATCTTGCGGCTGTTGCAGACCTTCGCCATGTCGGGTTTCAGGACCGGCGACACGATGAAGCTCGCGCCCAGCTGAATGTACAGCGAAGCCGTGCCCGCATCGACCACCGAGCCCACGCCCAGCATCATCTCGGGCGTTTCTTTCGCCGCCCATTTGTTCAGTTCGCCGAACGTTTCGTGGGCGAAGTCGCCGCGGTTGGTAAACTCAAAAACGCGTACGCCGCCGTCGTAACAGGCTTTGAGTACGTTCTTGCAGGTTGCTAAATCAGCGTTATAAAAAACGGGCACCATGCCGGTCTCGGCCATTTTGAGTGCCACTTGTATGCGTGTAAATCGAGACATGTAAGTTGGGATGTCCGGAAAACCGAAGGACCGGAGTCCGGAGCGGTTAAAAGTGTTCTTTTCTAATTTGAATGTATTTGCTCAGCATCGCCGACACTTTGCGCGTATGCGCTATTAAGGCACCTCCCACTTCAGGTGAGAGGATGCCTATGTCGATTGCGATGTAAAGCTGGGTACGCAGTTCGCCACAGGACGCCCGGGCAATGGTCAGGAAACGAACGAAGTCCTGATTCGAATTCCGCTCAAATCCTTCCGCTATGTTGGAAGGTACGGATACGCTGGCGCGCTGCATCTGATCCCGTAGTCCGAAATCACGACAGCCTGCCAGCGCCTTGTACATGGCGACGCTCAACTGCACCCCTTCCTTCCACACGTCCAGGTCCTCGAACCGCTGAATCTTTGCCATCTTCGTTCGTTATCCGGCCTCCGGACTCCTGTAGTCCTGCCTCCCCGCTAGCGCTAGCTAGCGCGATACCCGTCCGCTGGCGTCGCCGCTCATCAGCTTTTCTACTTCGTCGGCAGTGACGAGGTTGAAGTCGCCTTTGATCGTGTGCTTGAGGCAAGAGGCCGCCACGGCGAAGTTGAGGGCATTCTGGTCGTTTTCGGGGTAGGTCAGCAGGCCGTAGATGAGCCCCCCCATGAACGAGTCGCCCCCGCCCACGCGGTCCACAATGTGGGTGATCTGGTAGGTCGGCGATTCGTAAAGTTTCTGGCCGTCCCACAGAACACCCGCCCATGAGTTGTGGTTGGCGTTGATTGAGCCGCGCAGGGTGATGATCACCTTCTTGGCCCGGGGGAATTTCGCCATCAGCTGCTTGCCGACCGACTCATAGGCCGCGCCTTCCACGTGTCCGGCCGTGACGTCGACGCCTTCCGGATGGATGTCAAACACCTTTTCGGCGTCTTCTTCGTTCCCCAGAATCACGTCGCAGCCTGCCACCAGTTCGGGCATGACCTCACCGGCTTTTTTGCCGTATTTCCACAGGTTTTTGCGGTAGTTCAGGTCGGTCGATACCGTGATGCCTTTGGCGTTGGCCGCTTTGATGCCCTCCAGGCAGGCGTCGGCTGCTCCCTGAGAAATGGCGGGGGTAATGCCGGTCCAGTGGAACCACTCGGCGCCGTCCAGTACCTGATCCCAGTCGATCATGCCGGCTTTGATTTCCGAGATGGCCGAATGCGCCCGGTCGTACACCACTTTACTGCCCCGGCTTACCGCGCCGGTTTCCAGAAAGTAAATGCCGACCCGGTCGCCGCCACGCAGGATTTTGCTCGTGTCGACGCCGTATTTGCGCAGTTGCATGATGGCCGCTTCGCCGAGGTCGTTTTTGGGCAGGCGAGTCACAAACGCCGCATCGAAGCCATAATTCGCGAGCGAAACCGCTACGTTGGCTTCGCCGCCGCCGTAGGTCGCCTCAAAGCTTTCGGCCTGGGAAAACCGCAAATATCCCGGCGTGGCCAGCCGGAGCATAATCTCACCAAAGGTGACTACTTTTTTAGACATGGGTTGTGTGTATTGAGTTACTGGGTTATTAGGTTAATGCGTAATTTTAGTTTTGTTTCAGGACGCGTTATCGCCTTCGTCAAAAGCGCAGCGATCGTGCGCTGTCCCTTCTGACACAGAGCGGTGTGCCTGACACGCGAACAGGAGAAAATTTACTTCCTGATGGTGATAGCGTCCAGATTCTTCAGCGATCTTGTCGGTCATCGGCCTTGTTCTTTCTGCAAGCATTTTGGGAAGCGAAGCCTTTTCTCAACGTAGGGCTTTCTTGCTTCTCAAAACGTTTCGTCCGGAAACCGATTAACCTCTCAACCGATCACTAAAATCCAAAGAACTCGTTGGCGTTTTTGTAACAGACGCGCTCGACCAGTTGGCCGATCCAGTTGATTTCGGAGGCAGGCAACAGGCCCGCTTCCACGTCGTCGCCCAACAGGTTGCAGAGGATGCGGCGGAAGTAGTCGTGCCGCGGGTACGAAAGGAAGCTGCGCGAATCGGTCAGCATTCCGACGAAGCGGCTCAGCAGTCCGAGGTGCGAGAGGGCGTTCATCTGCCACTCCATGGCCTCCTTCTGATCGAGGAACCACCAGCCCGAGCCGAACTGCATCTTGCCGGCGATGGACCCATCGTTGAAATTGCCCATCATCGTGGCGAACATGTAATTGTCCGACGGGTTCAGGTTGTAAACAATGGTCTTGGCCAGTTGGTCGTTGTTGTCCAGCCGCGAGAAGAATTTCGACATCGCCTGCGCCTGTGAAAAATCGCCGATGGAATCGAAGCCGGTGTCGGGTCCGAGCGTGCGCATCATGCGCTGGTTGTTGTTCCGCAGCGCGCCGAGGTGGAACTGCTGCGTCCAGCCTTTGCTGTGGTCGAGCAGCGCCAGTTCGAACAGGATGGCCGATTTCAACTTGCCGATCTCCTCTTTCGAGAGCGACTGTCCGCCACGCACTTTGCTGAACAACTGCCGCGCTTCGGCATCGGTGTAGTCGTCGGCATAGATCTGCTCCAGACCGTGGTCGGATAGTTTTCCGCCCATTTCGGCAAAGAAGTCGTGCCGCTTTTTGAGGGTTTCCAGCAGATCGTCGTACGACTGGATGTCCATTCCGGCGGCGGCGCTCAGCTTTTCGAGGTAGGCGTTGTAAGCCTCGGCATTTTCGACCGCCATTGCTTTATCGGCCCGGAACGTAGGCAGCATTTTGGTGCCGAAACCGTCTTCCCTCACCTGCTTGTGGTAGTCGAGCGAGTCGGCCGGATCGTCGGTCGTGCACACCACCCGCACGTCGAAGTATTCCATGATACCCCGCGCGCGGAATTCCGGCGTCTGGAGCTTTTCGGTACACGCGTCGTAGATGCTCCGCGCCGTTTCGGGCTTCAGGATGCGTTCTACGCCAAACGGACGCTTCAGTTCCATGTGCGTCCAGTGGTAGAGCGGGTTGCGCATCGTGTAGGGAACGGTCTCGGCCCACTTTTCGAACTTGGCGTAGTCGTCGGCATCGCCAGTGCAATAGCGCTCGTCGATCCCATTGGCCCGCATGGCCCGCCACTTGTAGTGGTCACCCGCCAGCCAGATCTGCGTCAGGTTCTTGAACTGCCGGTTTTTGGCCACTTCTTCGGGCGGCAGGTGGCAGTGGTAGTCAATGATGGGCTGCTCCTTGGCAAAGTCGTGAAACAGCGCCCGTGCCGTCTCGGTATGCAGCAGAAAATCCTCGTCCAGAAAGGCGGGGTGTAAGGTGGTATCCATGGTATTGGGGTTTCAGGTCAAGCGTCGAAGGTGACTGGCGAAGGCTCCGTACGGGCCACTAGCCAAGGTTAAACCTAGGGAATCTGCGGTAAGGCTGATTCATGCGACGGTTATTTTTTTATGCAAACGATCCCGGGATCGTTTGCAGATTCGAGTCTCAAAGTTGCGTTTTCACTTGGTAAGAACAGCGTCAGGGCGATTCATAACCACATTTCTCCCGATTATTTTCCCAGAAACAGGGGGCGGATGTGCCGCTCCAGCAGGTTGTACGTCACCCGCTTGCCGACCGCCGTGCGGTGTTCTTTCAGCAGGCGGTAGAACTGCTCGCCCCGCTGCGCAGCCAGTTTGTAGGCCGTGTGCATCAGTTGCCGGAAACTGGAATTGAACTGAGGATGGTGGGGGTCGTGCTCCAGGGCGTGAACCATCTGGTCGGCCGACCAGCCGCTAACTTCCTTGGGATCAGGGAGTTTATCGAGCGACACGTCGATCACGTTTGCGTAAGGTTTGGTCAGTTCTTCGTAGTGAGCGTGGGCATATTGGTACATTTCCTTCGTCATTTCCAGCGCCTCTCCGCCTGCCGCCGCCAGTCCGATCAGTTCTTCCAGCCAGGTGGTGCCGGCCGTTTTGAGGTGCACGCCGGCGTCGTGTTTCCGGATGATCCGGTGAATTTCCGGGTACAGCGAAAATTTATCGCTGCCCGTGTGGACGCTGAGTTTCAGGTTCGCGGGCAAGCCGAACTTCTTCACGGCAAAGGCAATCACCGCCACGTCGGCTTCGAATTCGAGCGCAAACTGCTCCACGTTGCCGACGTAATCGACGCCTTTGTTGAACCGGCCCGAGAATTTGGGCGCGATGGTCTGGGCTTTCACATGTTCGCGCGCCAGCATGCTGAGGATGAACAACAACTCCGGCGGCGTCTGCGGGGCGGGCACTTCGTCCATCGACACTTCTGCCACAAAACCGTCTTCGCCTTTGCGCTCTGCGAGGTAGCGGTAAATCTTGCCCGCCTCTTTGGCCGCACCGAGGTATTGCTCGGCCACCTTGCGCAGGAACGCTTCGCTAATCTCAAACGGCACTTCGATGCCCGGAATGGCCAGGTCGCCCACATACTCGAAGTGGGTCATCACAAATTCGTCTACTTCCTGGGGCGATACCGGCTGCCCGATGTAGTCGGCCACGTCGATCGTGAAGAAGTTGGCCTGATCGACAAACGGCTCCACGTTGGTCAGGTTGATGTGGTCGGCGTCCACAAAATAAGGCGCTTCCCAGCCCAGCGCGGCGGTGGCCTCGGCGGCTTCCTGCCAGGTAGCGGCGGGCGTGGAGCCTACAGTCTGATGCTCGCGGTTCGATTTGTTCCAGACCGGCGCAATGTCGGCCCCTTCTTCTTTCGCCCGGACGACGGCCCGAAGCTGCGCTTCGCCCTGGTGGGCAAACCGGTCACCCATTCCGAACGAATACTTTGGAAGTTGCATGCGGTTGAAGTTTTGTAAGTAGAGAGGAGAAAAATGCGATTCATACTCACGTACCAAAAGTGGCCCCTCCCGCTGGCAATAAAAAGCCGACCTCGCCTTTTTTGTACCGGATTCGCGACCATTCGGTGCACATATTTTCCGGTTCATCACGTGATTTACCAGGCTCCTCTTATTTCGTTTCAGGCCCATGCGGTACTGCCTTACCTTTGGGTCACTAATCTCTTTCGAAGCCATGGTCGTCTCGTTGCTGTTCTTCTTGTTAGTCGGGTTGCTGCTCCTTACCCACCTGGTGCGGCGGCCGTCCTGAGTGCAGCGACCACCCACCGCATTCCATCCCCTTCTTACGCTCTTTCGTTACCACATTGAACCTTTCTTCATCATGAAACAAGTGATGTTACTCATTATGGCCCTTCTGTTCGGAGGGGCTGCTTTCGCGCAGGGAACCGCCCCCCAGGAGACACCCGGGACCGGCACCCGCGTTGCCAACCCGGCGAAAAAAGTCACGCTGAGCGGCTACATCAAAGACGCCCGCAGCGGCGAAGTGCTGATCGGCGCCACGGCCTTCATCCAGGAACTGGAAAACGGGGCCGTCACCAACGTCTACGGCTTCTACTCCCTCTCGGTCGAACCGGGCACCTACACGGTGATCTACAGCTACGTAGGCTTCCAGAACCAGACCCGGACGGTCGACCTGACCGCCGACCTGACGGTCAACATGGAGCTGCGCGAACAGGAAACCCAACTGGACGAAGTGGTGGTATCGGCCGAACGGCTCGAAAACAACCGCGTGGAGCAGGTCGAGATGAGCACCGCGAAGCTGAGCATGCAGCAGGTAAAGAAAATGCCGCAGCTGATGGGCGAAAACGACATCATCCGCAGCATTCAGCTCCTGCCCGGCGTCAGCAGCGTGGGCGAAGGTGCCTCGGGATTCAACGTGCGCGGAGGCTCCATTGACCAGAATCTGATTCTGCTCGACGAAGCGCCCGTCTACAGCTCGTCGCACCTGTTTGGCTTCTTCTCCGTCTTCAACGCCGATGCCATCAAAGACGTAAAGCTCTACAAAGGCGGCATTCCGGCCCCGTACGGCGGACGCCTCTCGTCGGTACTGGACGTGCGGCAGCGCGAGGGCAACATGAAACAGTTCGAAGGCAGCGGCGGCATTGGCATCATCTCCAGCCGCCTGACGCTGGAAGGACCCCTGAAGCGCGACAAGGCTTCGTTCATCGTGTCGGGACGGCGCTCGTACGGTGACCTGTTCCTGAAACTTTCGAACGACCCGGACCTGAACAACAACACGGTGTACTTCTACGACCTGAACGCCAAGGTCAACTGGATCATGAACGACAAAAACCGCTTCTACGTGGCGGGCTATCTGGGCAGCGACGTGCTGAAACCCGGACCTGACTTCTCGATGCGGTGGGGCAACAAAACCGGCACGCTGCGCTGGAACCACCTGTTCAACCAGAAGCTCTTCTCCAACTTCACGGCGGTTTATTCCGACTACGAGTACAACTTCCGCATCAACAACGAGGCCCTGGGATTCGACTGGACGTCGAACATCATCAACTACAACCTGAAGGCGGATTTCATCTGGTATCCTACCCCCAGCAACACCGTCGAGTTTGGTACCAGCACGATCTATTACACCTTCAAGCCGGGCGACTTCCAGACCATTTCGGAGGCCTCTGCCTTTACGCCATTTCAGTTAGACGATCAGTACGCGGTAGAGCCGGCCGTGTACGCCAGCAACGAACAGAAAATCGGCAACCGCCTGACCCTGCAGTACGGGTTGCGGGCCTCGGCTTTCTACCGGCTGGGCGAGGGCACCGCATACATTTACGACCCCAATCATCCGAAGAGCGCAGAAACGATCATCGATACGGTACAGTATGGTCGCGGGGAAGTTATGTCGAAGTTCTGGGGACTGGAGCCACGCTTTTCGGCCAATTACAAACTGAACGACCAGAGTTCGTTGAAGCTCAGCTACAACCGGATGCGGCAAAACATCCACCTGATTTCCAACACCACCGCCGCCACACCGCTCGACGTCTGGTCGCCGGCCGGGCCGCACATCAACCCGGCCCTGGCCGATCAGATCGCGGCGGGCTACGTCCGCAACTTCGACGAGAATCGCTACGAATTTTCGGTCGAAACCTACTACAAATACTTCCAGGATCTGGTCGATTACCGCGATGGCGCAGAGCTGCTTCTGAACCGGACGCTGGAGGCCGATCTGTTGCGCGGCGACGGACGGGCCTACGGCGTGGAACTTCTCCTGCGGAAACAGGAAGGTCGCCTGACAGGCTGGATTGGCTACACGCTCTCGCGCTCCGAACGTCTGGTGACGGCGGCCATGAACGGCGACCGGGGATTCACCCCGCAGGAAAAAAAGGAAATCTCGATCAACAATGGCACCTACTACCCGTCCAATTGGGATAAAACGCACGATGTGACCGTAGTGGCGGCGTATCAACTCTCCGAAAACTGGAGCATTAACTCGAACTTCTCGTTTATGACCGGACGCCCCATTACGTTTCCTAACGGCCGAGCAGAATGGGAAGGCGTAGTATTTCCTGTGTATGACAACCGGAACGGCGCGCGCACGCCGGTCTACCACCGTCTCGACTTTGGCGCGACGTGGGAACGCCCGAACGACGAAAACAAGCGGTTCCACAGCAGCTGGACCTTCTCGCTGTACAACGTCTACGCCCGGCGCAACCCATATTCCATCTATTTTCAGCAAGTGCCCGACGGCGATGCGTTCCAGACCCAAGCCTACCGCCTTTCGATCTTCGGCAGTGTCATTCCTGGCATCACCTGGAACTTCAATTTCTAACTGCGAACCCAACAGCACGCCAGCGGGTCCCTGTTCTTTCAAGCTCACCCGTCACGCGATCCATCCCTCTACGACCTTATTGATAAAGACATGAAATTGCTTCACTATATTTTGCCGCTGGTGGCACTGACCGGCGTCGTTTCCTGCACCGACGAAATCGACCTTGACCTGCCCGAAGGCGAAACCCGCCTGGTGGTAGACGGGCACATTACGAACGTCCTCGACTCGCAGACGGTCAAACTGACCACCACAGCCTCTTACTTTTCGGGGCAGCCCACGCCCCCCGTTACGGGAGCGACCGTCTGGCTGTCGGACGAAACCGGTACGCGCCACAACCTGGCCGAGACCCGTTCGGGTGTTTACCAAAAGTACTTCGCGGGGGACACCAACCGGACGTATGTACTTCACATCGAAACGGCCGAAGGACGCGTGTATGCCTCGGCACCGGAACTGTTGCACCCGGTGGCTCCGATCGATACCCTGACGTACGTGGACGAAGAAGAAGTGCCTTTTGGGGACCCAGGGTTTTACCTGATGATCAACGCTCAGGAACCTGGCCATACGCAGGATTTCTACCGCTGGCGCTACTACGTCAACGATACCTTGGTGACCGACCCTTCCGAACAGATCTACGCGTCCGACGAATTTGTAAACGGCAATCCCATTGTAGATTTCCAGATCAGCTACGAGCCCGTACAAGTGGGCGATTACGTCCGGGTGGAACAGATGAACATCTCGCGCGCCCTTTACGAGTACCTGACCATCCTCTACCAGCAAACGTCGGGAGGCGGCCCTTTCGACACGCCCCCGGCCCCGGTGCCGAGCAACGTCCAGAACGTGAACGATCCCAACGAACGGGTCTTAGGCTTCTTCTACGCCGCGGGCATCACCGAAGCATCCACCGTAATTGAATGAGGCGCGGAGCGTTGTGCGCCAGGCGTTTTCCACCTTCAGCGTCGGTCCTGTGCTTGTGTCTTCTTATGCAATTTGCCAATTTGTAATTTCTAATTCCCCTCTTCCCGCCCATGCACGTGCTCCTCATTGAAGACGAGGCCATTGCCGCCGAAAAGCTGGCCCTTCTTATTCACCGCCACGACCCCACCATCACCATTCTGGCGACCCTCGATTCGGTCAAGAGTGCCGTGGTCTGGCTGCGGGCCAATCCGGCTCCCGACCTGATTTTCCTGGACATTCACCTGTCCGACGGCCAAAGTTTCGACATTTTCCAGCAGGTAGAGGTGCACGTACCGATCATCTTCACCACGGCCTATAACGAGTACGCCATCAAGGCCTTCGAGGTCAACAGCATCGACTACCTGCTGAAGCCGATCAAGCCGGAAGATGTGGCACGGGGACTGGAAAAGTACGAGAGCATCCGGCAGGAATGGCAGCAGCAGTCGCCGTTCCACTACCAGGAGCTGGCCGAACTGATCAACAAACCGACGCAGGCGGCTTACAAACAGCGGTTTCTGGTGAAAGTGGGGACCAAGATGTTCTCGATTCACGTCGACGAGATTGCCTATTTCTATACCGCCGACAAAACGGTCTACCTCATGACCCGCGACGGACGCCACATCCCCATCGATTATTACCTCGACCAACTGGCGAACCTGCTCGACCCGCAGGTATTCATCAAAGCCAACCGGCAGTACATCCTGCGCCACGACGCCATCGAAAGCATGCACACCTACAGCAGCAGCCGCGTCAAGGTCAAACTCATTCCGGAAGAGCCGCGCGAAGTGATCATCAGCACCGACAAGGTGCCCCAGTTTAAAGAGTGGCTGGACATGTGAGCCAACACGACGATGTCACTTCTGCTGCACGGCACCGACATTGCACTGCGCCCCGCTACCCGGCAGGACAGGCACCCTATTTTCGAGTGGCTGGCGCACTCCGACCTGACGCCGCTGATGCTCGGCCCTCCGACCTTTCCTGAGAATCCGGCCCCTACGTGGGTCGAGTTTGTGCACGATTATGCCGCCTCGTACTTCGACGACACCGCGCCTTTGCAGGGGCGTTGTTTTGTGATCGAACGGAATGGCGAAGCCATCGGGCAAATCAACTACAACGCGATTGACCCGGAACGCCGGGCGACTGAGCTGGACATCTGGCTGGCACACAGCCGGCACGCCGGAAAAGGATACGGCCCAGATGCGATCCAGACCCTTTGCACTTACCTCGCTGAAACGTTCGGTTGCCGGGATGTCTACCTCGCACCTTCGCGTCGCAACGCGGGGGCCGTGCGCGCTTACGCAAAAGCGGGATTTGCGGAAACGCCCGAAGCGCCGCCCTGGTTCGTACCGGACTATCCGGACACCGTTGTGATGGTCAAACGCCTCCTGCCTTAACGTTACCGTCCACACGCCATGCCCCACGAACACCCTCTGGTCAGTCAGGATTACCTTTTGGAAAAGTTTCCCGGCAAAGGCGGCTGGACCTATGCCGCCATTCCGGAGATTGCGCCGGACCCACACGCGCATTTTGGGTGCGTTCACGTCCGGGGCAGCATCGACGCCTTGCCCATTCCGAACGCGCACCTTATGCCCCTCGGCGACGGGCGGTTGTTTTTACCGGTGCGGCTGGCCATTCGGAAAAAGATCAGGAAGGAAGCAGGCGACTGGGTACGCATCGTGCTGTTTCTGAACGAAACGCCCCTGGAAATTCCCGAAGAATTGCGACAATGTCTGGAAGATGTACCCGAGGCCTACGAGGCATTTCAACGCTGCACCGACCGCGAAAAGAAAGCGTACCTGGACTGGATTTACAGCGCCAAACACGAAGACACGCGCGTAGCGCGCATCGTGCAATTGATCGATCAACTGACACCCGCGTGGTAACCGCACCAGGGTCCGGCTTCGGTCCACGCTTGTTTAGCTCCGGTTCCCTTTACGCGCGTATGCTTTTTGTTTTGCCGACGTGTCTTCTAACTTGCCGGCTTTCCTCTCCGATTCTCTGATGAACACCTACATTGCTATTTTGCGCGGCATCAACGTAAGCGGGTCGCATAAGCTCAAAATGGCCGATTTGCAGCAAGCGTTGCAGGAAGCGGGATATCGACAGGTGCAGACGTATATCCAAAGCGGCAATGTGGTGCTCTCTCACGACACCGCCGAACCCTCGGCGCTGGCCCAGGAAATTCGGGCACTGATGGCGCGGAAATTTGGCTACGAAGTGCCAGTACTTGTGCTGAGTAGCGCCGACTTGCAAAAAGTTTTGTCGGAGAATCCGTTTTTACGCGAGCGCCACGAAGACCCCGCTCCTCTGCACGTCACGTTTTTGTCGGAAGCGCCCTCGGCCGCAGCGCTCACCCGGTTGGAAGGCGTCACCAGCGGCCCGGACGAATACCGCCTGCACGGGAACGTGATCTACTTGTTTTGTCCGAACGGATACGGACGTACCAAGCTGACCAATAATTTTTTCGAACAGAAGCTCCGGGTAACGGCCACGACCCGCAACTGGAAAACCTGCCTGAAGCTGGCAGAAATGGCCACGGCACCGTAAAGTGATTCCGCTTACAACAGTTCCTGAATCACGTTGATCAGGTCCGGCGCTTTGAAGGGTTTGGAGATGTAGTTGTTCATGCCCAACTGCAGGCAACGCTCCCGTTCCCCCACCATCGTGTTGGCCGTCATCGCAACAATCGGCACGTCCAGTTTCATCACGTTGCGGATGTAGGTGGTGGTAGAGTACCCATCCATTTCGGGCATTTGCAGGTCCATCAGCACCACGTCGTAGGCCGAGTTGCCGAGCCGTTCGAGGGCGAGTTTCCCATTGGCGACAACGTCGAGTTGTGCGCCGGCCGACCGAATCACCTTGCGGGCCAGCAGTTGATTCAACTCCGAGTCTTCTACCAACAAAATGCGGAGGTCAGGCCGCAAACTCTTCACGCCCGCCTCTTTGGCAAACGTAGGCGTGGTGGAGGTTTTTCGGAACGGAAGCGTTACCGTAAACTCCGTGCCCTTGCCCAGTTCGCTTTCGCACGTAATGGTGCCTTTGAAAATTTCCACCAACATTTTGGTGATGCTCAGGCCCAGCCCCGTGCCGCCAAACTTGCGGGTGATCTGATCTTCGGCCTGCACGAAGCGTTCAAAAATCTGCTCGACCTTGTCGCTCGAAATCCCGATGCCGGTGTCTTTCACCCGAAACTCGATCTGGTATTCGTCGCCCTGGCGCGAGGCCACTCCGCAGTACAGGTGCACCTTACCTTCCTTCGTAAATTTGATGGCGTTGCCCACCAGATTGACCAGAATTTGCGTCAGACGCGTCGGATCGCCAATGACCCACTCCGGCAATTCACTTTCGATAAAGAGTTTGAGGGACAGATTTTTTTCTTCCGCCTTTTGAGACAAAATCGCTTTGATGTTCTGCGTCAGCGTCTGCAAATTGAGCGGAATGGCCTCCATCACCAGGTTGCCCGACTCAATTTTAGTAAAGTCCAGAATGTCGTTGATGATGGACAACAGGTTATCGCCCGCCATCGAGATGATCCTGACCAGTTCGGCTTGCTCTTCGTTAAGCGTCGTATTTTTCAAGATGTCCGAAAAGCCGATCACCGCGTTAAGGGGCGTACGAATTTCGTGGCTCATGTTCGCCAGAAACGTTTCTTTGGCTTGCTGCGAACGCTCGGCGGTTTCTTTGGCTTGAATCAGGTTCTTCTTTTGCTGATGGAGGGCCGAGACCAGATTCCGGATGTCCTCCATCATGATGTTTTTCGACTTGAGGATCTGCGCCATGTCGGTGATGGTGTCATGCAGCGCAAAATCCGTCAGTTGGAGGTGATTGGCGTTAAAGTGGTCGGCGTCGGTCACCCACGGCGTACCGACAAAGAGGAGTTGAGGCTCTTGCAGGTGACTTAGGGCGATGAGTTGGCCACGAAACGGAAGTTTCCGCTCGGCAATCGTTTCCAGCACCACCACCTGCCGCGTGTAATCGACCATCGACTCCATCCGCAGCTCCATGCTGCGTGGCGTTTTTACCACAAAACGTTCCCACAGCAATTTGCCCACCAGATCGGGCACCAGTTTCTTGATGGAACGGCCGGCATCCACAATGGTCATCTGCGAGTCCACCACGACGAAAAAAGGAAACAACACGTCCAGGTGCTCGTTGGTCAGATACGTAAGGTTATTCGATAAAGTACTGGCTTCCATAGGATTAGCTACCATTCCAAGTAATTAATACATCGCGTTCGGCACTGACGTTCACCGCCCGCCGGCGAACCTATGCCACTTTTCGGCAAGGTCAGGGCACTTCAGGTCGGTGACGCATCAAAGAACGGCTGGTGAGTTGAAGCGGCTGGCGTGCCCTTGCCCCTTCCCCCAGCTGGATCAAGCTCGGCTTTGCCTCCAAAACGCGCCGTGTGTGACTGCGCCTGCCACCAGCCTTAGCAAACCGCTCGATCGAAAAAATCAATGTTTTATCTTCGGATAAAATCGATTCATCTACAATCAAAAGTAAGCATCCACTTCGTACCGAAACGGCTATCGTGGTCCGAAACCTTACACGGCTGTTTTCATAACGCGAGGCGAAAATAAACCGTTAACTCCTTGATAACAAAGCCTCTATCCCTTCGATCTTTCCCGGTTGCCTGACGCATCGCCCCGGGTGAGAAAAGCGCTGGCAGAACGTAGCGAATCTGGTAACTTGCTCTCCCATGCACCGACTCCTCTTTCTGCTGCTTCTACCGCTGGCCACTTTAGCCCAGCCGACGTCTACCCAACGGGAGGCCGCCCAACGGAAAGCCGCTCTGCAAAAAAGCGTGATGACACCCGGCATCGTTTCCGAGACGCATACCGCCCTGATGAATCAGTACGACGTGTTGTTTCACCATTTTGACTTGATGCTGCAACGTACCTCTACCTTTGTGAGAGGCCGTGTCCTGACACGGGCCCGTGTGGTTGCCGAGGGGTTCAATCGGTTTGGATTCGAGTTGCATCCGTCGCTCACGGTCGACTCGGCCCGGGTCAACGGCGTAGTACAACCGGTAAGCCGCAACGAAGCCGAAGGCCTGGTGGTGCTTGATGCGCCGGTGTCGGCCGGTACTGTGCTGGAAGTAGAGATTTTCTACCAGGGTCTGCCGACGGCCACCGGTCAGGCGGCACTGAGCGAAGGCATCAACAACGCCGTTTCGCCCGCGTGGGGCAATCGGGTAACCTGGACGCTCAGCGAACCCTACGCCGCTTACGAATGGTGGCCCTGCAAGCAGGTGCTGGGCGACAAGGCCGACTCGGTCTGGATCGACATCACGACCGACGTCGCCAACAAAGCGGGCTCGAACGGCAGACTCGCCCGCGTGGTGGAACTCGGCAACGGCCAGCACCGCTTCGAGTGGCGCACCCGTTATCCCATTGCTTATTACCTGATTTCCGCCACAGTGGCGCAGTTCGTGGAATACAACCTGTACGCCCATCCGGCCGGAAGTGCCGATTCGGTGCTGATCCAGAATTTCATCTACGATAACCCGGAGACGCTCCCCACATTCCAGGAAGAAATCGACCTGACGGCCGGTTTTCTGGAGCTGTTTTCCACGCATTTTGGGCTCTATCCGTTTTACCTGGAAAAGTACGGACACTGCATGGCCCCCATCAGCGGCGGGATGGAGCACCAGACCATGACGACCCAGGGCTTTTTCACGTTTACGCTGACCGCCCATGAACTGACGCACCAGTGGTTCGGCGATCACGTGACGTGTGCGTCGTGGCAGGACATCTGGCTCAACGAAGGGTTCGCTTCGTACGGCGAATACCTGGCCCTGGAGCACCTCGGTCCCGACACGGCCCGCAGTTGGATGATTGACGCGCATAATTTCGCCCGGCCGTCCGGGGGGAGTGTCTTTGTGACCGACACCACCGACGTAAACCGGATTTTTGATTACCGCCTGAGCTACAAGAAAGGCGGGGCCATTGTCCACACGATGCGTTCGCTGATCCGGAACGACAGCCTGTTTTTTGCGGGCCTGCGTGCTTACCAGGAGCGTTTCGGGGGCGGCGTTGCGTCTGCCGCCGACCTGCATGCCACGATGGAGGAAGTGACCGGCACAGACCTGGACGCTTTTTTTCAGGAGTGGTATCACGGCACGGGCCATCCTACCTACGACGTGCAGTGGAATCAACAGGGCGCCAACTTGGTGCTTTTCGTCACGCAGGGCACCACGGGCAACGTACCGCTGTTTACAACGCCCCTCGAAATTGAGATCCGGCAAGCCGACGGAAGCGATACGCTGGTGCGACTGGAGTTTAGCGCGGGCAGCGAAGTCACCCGAACGTTGAACCTCGGGACCTCGCCCGTTACGGAGGTGGTGGTCGATCCCCACCTGTGGCTGGTGCAGTCGTCGACCGTGCAGAAAAATGAAGTCCTCACCTCGGCCGACGCTGGTGCCGCTTCCGGCTACAAACTCTACCCCAACCCGAGTCACCACGAGTTTCGCCTGGAAATGCCCACCGGTGCGCCGCGCAAAGCCCGCATTTACGACACGCAGGGGCGCGAGTTGAAACGCCTGCGACTTGAGCGGGCATCTCAACAAATCATTTCCGTCGCCGAGCTGGCAGCCGGACGTTATTTTCTCCGCATCGGCGAGACCGTAACCCTTCCGTTCGTGAAAGAGTAGCGCATTTTATTTTTTTGCACGACGTGTCACTCAAACCTGGCGATTGCCCTTGCTTTGGGTGTCATCCGTTTTATAAATTTAGCCGTATAAAATGAGTGACTACCCCCTGGGTGTATGCTCGCTCAAAAAGCTAGTATCGGTTTGTAAAACGTAAAAGCAATGGAACGGAAACAAGACGATTTTGGCAAATTTTCTGGCGCCACTTCGGAATCTTCGTTGGCGCATCGGAAGCACGAACCTCAGCGGCACGACGTTACGGCCCTGATCGAAGCCGTTTTACCACGCCTGCGCTCTTACCTGGTCCGGCGACTGAACATGGCACACGCCACCGGGGCGCTGTCCAAAAGTGACTTACCCGCCGAAGAAATTCTCAACGAAGTTTACCTCCAGTTGTTCGAGCGCGTTGAGCCTACCGTCACGCCCGACGCCCTGACGACCTGGGCCTATCAGGTGGCCGATCACGTATTGGAAGAAGCCCTGCACGAAAAAAGATTTGAGCGAAAGCACCGCATCCATTTAGACCAGTTGGCGCTGCAGGAACTCGCTTCGCTCGACGAAGTGTATACCGTAGATGCAGAAGGCACGCTTGTAATGGCAGACGAACTTGACGAAGCGGCCTCCATTCCCCGGCAATACGACCTGGAAAGGATTCTCAAAGACGAAGCGGCCGACCAAGAAATGGAAAGGGCACTGGCCAGTTACGACCGGTCCCTCCTCCACAAAGCGATCCGGCGGGAGTTGCTGCAACTGCCTGAGCTGGAGCGCACGGTATTCGACCTCTTTTGGCTGGAAGAGCTGGAACTGAGCCAGGTAGCGGAGATTCGGCGACTCACCACGGCCGAAACTGAACGCATCCTTGCGAAGGTCACCCAGCAATTAAAAGAGAAACTCGAACGGCGGTTACAGGCTTCCCGATCCTGACACACGGCCGATACGTGCAGGGCACACGGCACGATTTCCACCGAAAAATCGACACTAAAAAACTGTCATTTTTTCACCGTGTCACTGTCATTTTTTAGTCGAATCGTCCACTAAGCTCGGCTGCACTCCACTTGGCACACGGATTGAAAATAGCCCGATCGACATCTCTGATGTTTGTTTGATTTGAGTTACTGGGAAACGGTTGCAGCGACCGGTCGCCGTTTTCCAGCGGTTGTTGAATGGTTTCACACTAAACTTCTGAGAAAATGAACATTGTCAAGAGAAATCCGATTTGGCCTTCTAACACATTTTTTGATGATTTCCTGACCCGGGATTTGTTTTCCTGGCCCGGCTCCATGCATGAAGGCAACACCGTTCCCCGCGTCAACATCCGGGAAACCAACGACGATTTTGAGGTAGAGATGGCCGCACCCGGCATGCGGAAGGAAGACTTCCATGTGGAGTTGAATAACGACATGCTGACGATTTATGCCGAAGTGGCCCAGGCGCAGGACGAGCACGAAGAAGAGCGCTACACGCGCCGGGAGTTCAGCTACCGTTCGTTCAAACGATCCTTCTACCTGCCGAATACCGTTGAGGTGAACAAAATCAAGGCGAAATACCGCGACGGCATTCTCAGTCTGGTTATTCCTAAAAAAGAAGAAGCGAAAACCAAACCCCCGCGGGTCATCTCGATTTCGTAAGCGAGCCGCTCGGGAAAATTATTGCCTGAAGTGCTGTATTGGTCATCGTTGAAAAGGCGGTCTGTGCGCTAGGCACGGACCGCCTTTTTTAGTGCAATCACTGCGCCCGCTTCTTCACCATCGTCAGAATGGTCGCCAGCGCGACGGTCTCGCCGGTTTCGTCATAGACGTCGACCAGCCAGCGGACAATACCTTTGCTAACGTCGTCGGCATCGCGTTTTTCCTGATTGATTTTCTCTTTCACCGTCAGCCTGGCCCCGATGGTCATGCCCGGATAGACCGGCTTGGTGAAGCGACACGTGTCAATGCCGTAATTGAGCAACACCGGCCCTTTCCGCGGATCGACAAACAGGCCGGCCGCTTTGGATAGGATGTAGTAGCCGTGCGCCACGCGCCCCGTAAATAGGGTCCCCTCCAGCGACGTGACGTCGGTATGGGCGTAAAAATGGTCGCCCGACACGTTGGCAAAATTGGTGATGTCGGCGTCAGTCACAGTATGGCGATGCGTGGTGTAGGTCTCCCCGATTTCCAGTTCTTCGAAGTGACGTCGAAACGGATGCACTTCTTTCTCGATTTGTCGCGCGCCGGTCTGGTAGACGTCGGTGATGGCCGTCAGCATGGTAGGCGAGGCCTGCACCGCCACCCGCTGCAGGTAGTGCGCCACGCCCCGCTTGCCCCCCATCTCTTCGCCGCCCCCGGCCCGACCCGGCCCACCGTGGATCAGCATGGGCAGCGGCGACCCGTGTCCGGTACTTTCTTTTGCCACCTCGCGGTTGATGATCAGGATGCGGCCGTGGTGCGTGGCAGCGCTGACCACAAACGCCTGAGCGGTCTGCGGATCGGCTGTGGCCAGGGAACACACCAACGACCCTTTGCCCAGTTTCGTGAGCGCGATGGCTTCGTCGAGAGAGCGGTACGGCATCAGCGTCGTAACCGGGCCGAAGGCTTCCACTTCGTGGGTAGCGGTGTAACGGAACGGCTCAGGGTTGAGCAACACCATGGGCGGCAAAAAAGCCCCTCGGCTACGGTCGGCCCCCATCACTTCGAACTGTTCCAGATCGCCGTAAACCAGGGGCGTGTGGCGGGCGAGCTGCTCGACCCGGGCCCGCACTTCCTGGACCTGTGACCGCCCGGCCAGGGCCCCCATGCGCACCCCTTCCGTCTGTGGGTTGCCCAGGGTGATCTTGGCCAGTTCGCGCCCCAGCGCAATCTGTACGTCTTCCAACAGCGCTTCGGGGACGATGACACGGCGAATGGCGGTGCACTTCTGCCCGCACTTTACCGTCATCTCGTTGCGCACCTCTTTGATGAACAGGTCAAATTCGGGGGTGCCGGGCACAGCATCTTCACCCAGGACCGCCCCGTTGAGCGAGTCGGCTTCCAGGTTGAACGGCACCGACTCGTCCAGCACACGCGGGTGCGCCTTCAGCATCTTTCCTGTTTCGGCCGATCCCGTAAAGGTCACCACGTCCTGGTACGTTACGTGGCCCAGAATACCGCGGGCCGAACCACAGATGAGTTGCAAGGCTCCTTCCGGTAAGATGCCGGACGCGACGATTTCCCGCACCACGGCTTCGGTCAGAAAAGCGGTCAGGGTGGCCGGTTTCACGATGGCCGGTACGCCCGCCAGCAGATTTACGGCGATTTTCTCCAGCATGCCCCACACCGGAAAATTAAAGGCGTTGATGTGCAGCGCAACGCCCTCTTTCGGCACCAGGAGGTGATGCCCCATGAACTGCCCACCCCGCGAAAGCGTCACCGGATCGCCTTCTACATCAAAAGGTTTGTCGGGAAACTGCCGCCGCAGCGAGGCGTTCGAAAACAAGTTGCCGATGCCCCCTTCGATGTCGATCCAACTGTCGGCCCGGGTCGCCCCGCTCCGGTAACTCAGTTGGTAAAAGGCTTCTTTCTTTTCTGTCAGGTGCAGCGCCAGCGCCTTCAGCATGCGTCCTCGCTCGTGAAACGTCATGGTGCGGAGTGCCGGGTTGCCTTTCCGGCGGGCGTAGTCCAGCATCTCCCCGAAATCGAGGCCTTCGCTGCTGGCCAGCGCAATGGGCTCACCGGTCACGGCATCGTACAATTCATGATGATTTCCCGTGCCGGGTATCCAGCGCCCGAGGGCATAGTTTTCCAATGGTGGGGTCATGGGTTGGTGGTGGTTTGGTGTTCATACTACAGCGCGGGGGCTTACGTAGCCAGCACCTCCTGGCTGGTTCGGTACACGGTTCCTTTGAACAGCGCCACGCAGGTCCCGTCTTCCCGCGTCATGCGGATCTGATAAACGCCCACTTTGTACTTCAGGCTTTCTTCGCGGGCTTCCACGTAGAGCACCTCGCCGACCCGCCCGGTTTCCAGAAAGTCGATGGCCGCCTGCAGCACGACACTCAACCGGCCGTGGCTGTTGCTGGCAAACGCCAGCGCACTGTCGGCCGCCGAAAACAGGACACCGCCGTGCACCATGCCAAACCCGTTCTGCATTTCGGGGCGCACCAGAAAATGCAGACGGCAGTAGCCCGGCGCACAGGTTTCGATTTCCAGACCCAGCCACTGGCTGAAGGCGTCGTGTTGCCACATCCGGTCCTTGACTGCGTTGGCGGTGGGATCAGGCGTGGGCGACATGGGCTAAAAAATGTTGGTGCTCTTGGGCCATCCGGCGCAGCAACGGACTGGCGCGGTAGCGATCTTCGTGGTAATGGTGGTACAGGGCATCGAGCGTAGCAACCACGTGGGCCGGTCCCCAGGCGTCGGCCCAGGCCAGCAACCCCCGGGGGTAATGAACGCCCTGCGTCATGGCCAGCTCCAGATCCTCTGCCGTGGCGACCTGCCAGAAGAGCGCATCAGCCGCTTCGTTGATCAGCATGGCGACGATACGGCCCAAGATCTGTTGCCCCAGTGCCTGGTCGCGCACAGGTTCAGGAGGCGTAGCGTCTGTGGCGTAGTCATAAAACCCCCGCCCTGCCTTACGTCCCCAATACCCTGCCTCAAACAGACGCTTCTGGGTAAACGACGGCTTGTAGCGCGGATCGTAGAAAAACGCTTCGAAGACCGACGCCGTCACCCGGTAATTCACATCGTGGCCGATGAAATCCATCAGCGCGAACGGCCCCATCCGGAAGCCACCCAGTTCGGTCATGGCCCAGTCAATGGTCGGCACGTCGGCGATGCCCTCTTCCAGCAGCCGGAGGGCTTCGCCGTAGAACGGCCGCGCCACCCGGTTGACGATGAACCCCGGGGTGTCTTTCGCCAGCACAGGCACTTTGTTCCACGCCTGCATTAGCGACCGAACCTCGTCGGCCAGTCCGGGCTGCGTCTGCACCGCAGGCACTACTTCGACCAGCGGCATGAGGGGCGCAGGGTTGAAGAAGTGGATGCCCAGAAAACGCTCTGGATGCCGACAGGCCGACGCCAAGGCCGCGATGGAGAGCGACGAGGTGTTGCTGGCCACGATGCACGTGTCGGTCAGGTGCGGCGTCAACGCCTGCAACAGCGCCTGTTTTTGCGTCAGGTCCTCTACGATCGCTTCCATCACCAGACCACACGCCGCAAGCTCGGCCAACTCGGAAGTTAGGTGCAACCGGTTTTCCGCAGCGGTGGCCTCTTCTGCCGTAAGTTTTCCTTTGTCCCGCCACTTCTCGAGACCCGACCGGATTGCCCGGGCGGCGTGCTGCAGGGCCGCGTCGCGTTGGTCGTGCAGGTAGACCCGATGTCCGGCCGCCAGCGCCACCTGAGCGATTCCCGCACCCATGGCGCCACCGCCCACAAGGCCGACCGCCGTGGTGCGCGTCAGTGGCATTTGAAATAGTCGAAAGGTTCGCGGCAGTCGTCGCACCGGTAGAGCGCCTTACAGGCCGTCGAGCCGAACGGACTGACCAGATGGGTTTGATCGGATTGGCAATGCGGGCAGCGCACGACGTAATCTTCGCCAAACAGCGCCAGTACGTGGCCAGTAGCCCGCACGGGGGGAGCGATGCCGTAGTCGCGCAGTTTCTGCCGCCCTTCGTCCGTCAGCCAATCGGTGGTCCAGGCGGGGCTCAGTTGGGTGCGAATGGTCAGGTTGGCGAAGCCGGCCCCGATGAGTTTGCTCCTGATGTCCAGGGCGATGGCGCTCATGGCGGGGCAACCCGAGTAAGTCGGTGTGATGGTGACCTCAACGGCGTTGCCTTTGACCTGCACGTCGCGTACGATGCCCAGATCCAGGATGCTCAGCACTGGGATTTCCGGATCGTTTACGTCCGCCAGCACGTGCCAGATGTGTTCTTTGGTGGTGGGTTTGTCAGTTACCATGTCAGTCCGGGATAAGTTCGTTGTAGGTATTGTAATTCCGCCAGGATGTAACCCAGGTGCTCTGAGTGGCGTCCTTCTTTGCCGCCCTGTTGCGGCCAGACTTCTTGCGGCAACGGCAGCGTGGCCTCCGTCAGCACACGTTCGTGATGGGCTCGCAGGGCGGGGCGCAGCGCCTGCACATCGGGGATACGCCCCTCGTGGTGCAGTTGCCGTTCCAGGGCGGTGGGGGTAGTCAGTTCATCGGCATAAGGCCAGAGGAGGTCCAGTGCCCGCGCGATGCGGCGGTGGCTTTCGTCGGTACCGTCGCCCAGCCGAATCACCCACTCGGAACTCCACCGCAGGTGATAGGCCGCTTCTTTACCCGACTTTTCGGCAATGGCGGCCAGCGTGGGATCGGCGCAGTGCTGCAACTGTTGCAGGAAGTGGTAATGAAAGGTATCGAACAAAAACTGCCGCACCACCGTCACGGCAAAGTCGCCGTTGGGTTGCTCGACCAACAGCGGATTTCGGTATTCGGTCGCGGTGCGCAGGTAAGCCAGGTCGTCCTCCGTGCGCCCTTTCCCCTCCAACGCGGCGGCGTACTGAAAATAGTGACGTGCCTCGCCCAACAAGTCGAGCGCGATGTTGGTCAGGGCGATGTCCTGCTCCAGCGCGGGTCCGTGCCCACACCATTCCGACAACCGATGCGCCAGCATCAGGCTGGTGTCGGCCAGTTGCAGCACATAGGGCAGCAACCGTGTCTGGGTGGGTGGTATGTCAATCGTCGTAGGCATCACATGTGTTTGATGGAGTCGGGCACCGCGTAAAACGTGGGGTGCCGGTATATTTTGTCGTTTGCCGGATCGAAAAACGCCGCGGCGTCGTCGGGATTTGAGGCGTGGATGTGCTCCGACGCCACGACCCAGATACTGATGCCCTCCATCCGCCGGGTGTACACGTCGCGGGCGTTCTGGAGCGCCATGGCCGCATCGGCGGCGTGCAGGCTTCCTACGTGTTTGTGATCGAGGCCCTGTTTGCTGCGGATAAATACTTCCCACAGGGGCCAGTCGGCTGGTGTACTCATACCATTTGCTCGGTTGGTGTCTGACGTGCTTTACGTTTGGCGGCATGGGCCAGGGCGGCTTCCCGTACCCAGGCGCCCGCTTCGTGGGCCTGGACGCGCGCATCCAGGCGCTCCCGGTTGCAGGGGCCACGGCCCTGCACCACGTTCCAGAACTCGTCCCAGTCTACTTCGCCGAAATCGTAATGCCGCGTGGCTTCATTCCACCGCAAGGCTTCGTCCGGAATAGTGAGTCCCAGAAATTCTGCCTGTGGCACCATCATGTCCACGAACTTCTGCCGCAGCTCGTCGTTCGTGAAACGCTTGATCCGCCACTGCATGGAACGGGCCGTATGCGCCGATTCGTCGTCGCGCGGCCCGAACATCATAAGCGTCGGCCACCACCAGCGGTTCAGCGCATCCTGCGCCATTGCCTTTTGTTCGGCCGAGCCGTTGCACAGCGTCTGCATGATCTCAAACCCTTGCCGCTGGTGAAAACTTTCTTCTTTACAGACCCGCACCATCGCCCGGGCGTAGGGACCGTACGAGGTGCGGCAGAGCGGCACCTGGTTCAGAATGGCCGCCCCGTCGACCAGCCAGCCGATCGCTCCGATGTCGGCCCAGGAAAGCGTGGGGTAATTAAAAATACTGGAATATTTTGCTTTTCCCGCATGCAGGTCGGCCAGCAGGTCGTCGCGCGAAGCGCCGAGGGTTTCGGCCGCACTGTAGAGGTAGAGGCCGTGCCCGGCTTCGTCCTGCACTTTCGCCAGCAGGATGCTTTTGCGCTTCAGGGTAGGTGCCCGAGTAATCCAGTTGCCTTCGGGCAGCATCCCCACGATCTCGGAATGCGCGTGCTGCGACATCTGCCGGATCAGGGTCTTGCGATAATCCTCAGGCATCCAGTCCTTCGGTTCGATGCGTTGATCGGCATCGATGCGGGCCTGAAACTGATGTTCGGAGGGGGTGGACGACATAAGTGATTCGGTTGTTTGAATTGATGGCGACGGCAGGTGGCAGCTCCCGCCCACGTTCAGCGCAATTCCGGCGGCGGTCGGTGTGCTCCCTACAAAATACCGTTTACTTCGTTACTGATCATAATCCAGGACGACTTTTTCGGTCAGTGGCCGGGCCTGGCAGGTCAGCACATAGCCGGCTGCCACTTCCTCGGCATCGAGTGCGTAGTTCACGTCCATTTCCACCTGGCCGGCCAGCACTTTCGCGCGACAGGTGCTGCACATACCGCCTTTGCAGGAATACGGCAGGTCGATGCCGCGTGCCAGCGCTGCCTCCAGAATCGTGTCGCCATAGTACGACAGGTCCAGTTGCACCACGCGTCCGTCGAGGTGGCATTCGACCCGGCGCTTGGCGTCGTCGGGGTGCGGCGTGACGGCCGGGCGCCGGGCAGACGGCGTCGCAGCCCGACTGGTGGTAAACAACTCGAAATGAACGCGCGCCGGAGGGATGCCCCGGGCGCTTAGCTCGGCCCGCACGTCGTGAATCATGGCCTCGGGGCCGCAGAGAAACCATTCGTCGACGCAAGTCGGATCGATGAGCGTCGTCAGCAGCTGTCGCGTTTTTTCCTTGTCGATGCGGCCGTTGAACAGGTCGATCTCGCCCTGCTCCCGACTCAGGATGTGGTAAACCCGGAAACGCGTCAGAAACTTATTTTTCAGCCCTTCGATGGCCTCTTTGAAAATGATCGTGTTGCGCCCCCGGTTGCCGTACACCAGCGTTACGTCGCTGTGCGGTTCCGCCTGCAGGAGGGTTTTCAGAATGGAAAAAACCGGCGTGATGCCACTCCCTGCCGCAAAGGCGACGTAGTGCCGCGCCCGTTCGGGCTGCAGAGGCGTGTAAAATTTACCCTGCGGTGGCAGTACGTCCAGCGTCTCCCCGACCTGGAGCGAGTCGACCACCTCACCGGAAAAGCGCCCCTGCGGAACGCGCTTGATCGCCACCTTCCACTCGCCGTCGAGCGGGCTGCTGCACAGCGAATAAGAGCGGCGCAGTTCTTCGCCCTGTACCTGCCGCCGGAACGTCAGGTACTGCCCCTGCGTAAAGCGAAAGCGATCGCGCCACGCGGGCGGCACGTCCAGCGTGAGCGACAGACAATCGGGCGTCTCGCGCGCGATGTGCTTGATGGTCAGCGGATAAAATCGGCTCATTTTTCCAGTCCTTTCATCAAAAGGGTGACGATGTCGTCTTCCAGGGCTTCGGGCGAGATGTCCCGCTCCGGCCGGTACCACAACTCTACCCAGCGCACCGCCGACAGCAGCGTAAACAGCGCCACCGATACGTGCAGCGGCTGCAATTCGCCCTGCGCCATGCCCTCTTCAATCAGGGCGGCCAACCGCCGTTCGTACAAGCGACGCGCCTCCAGAAACGTCGCTCGTTTCTCGCCGGTGAGGTATTTCCAATCGTGGTTGGCGACCGCGACGGCATCGCCCTGTTCAATCACCAGGCGCACGTGCAGCCGCAGCAAAGCCCTGATTTTTTCCACGTAGGTCCCCGGCTGCTGTTCAATTTCCGTCAGATGTGCGATGTACTGATCGGCTACCTGAAAGCAGATCTGCTCCAGAATCTCGTCTTTGGAGCGAATGTGGTTGTACATGCTGGCCGCTTCCATACCGACTTGCTCGGCCAGATCGCGCATCGACGTGCCGCCAAATCCTTTTTCTTTGAAAAGGCGCGCGGCTTCGTCGAGGATGTGCTGCCGCCGATTTTTTTTCACCACGGAAAGATCGCTCATGCCGGAAAGGTTTCGTGAGGGCTGAAGTAATATAGCTGTTTCTCTTTAAACTAACAAACGTTAGTTAGTGCTTGAATCAAACTGTTGGACGAGTGCCCCACAATCCTGATCTTACATACAAAACTCCTTGTGCTGAGACGATGACGGAATCTGACCTACGTGCTGCCCAACGACGCCACGTCTTCTACAACCAGGCGGTCAACGTGACCTGGGCACTGCTGGGCTTCGCGCCGCTCTGCGGATTCTGGCTCCAGGCCTGGCATCCCGGCTGGTTCACACTGCTGGCCATCGTCAGTGCGCTGGGGTGGTGGCTTCCCGCTTCAGTCTGGCAATGGGGACAGACGCCCGAAGCGTACCACCGCCTCGGCCTGCGAACGGTCAAGCGCTTCACGCAGGACGGGGATTTGATCCATCGGGCACTCCGCCGGAAGTTTCCCCAGTACCGCCCGGCCGATCCTGCACGGCTGATCCGCCGCACCCTGACGACCGGACGCGTCAACGAAACGTTTCATCAACTCTGCTTCCTCTTTTTTCTGCTGAGCAGCGGCTACGCCCTCGGGCGGGGTAGCGTGGGCTGGGCCGCGTGGATCACCGTCGCGAACGTCGTGTTCAACCTCTACCCCATCTTTTTACAGCAGTACAACCGCCTCCGGCTCCACCGATTGCGTGCCCGGTATCCGGCCGCTTTCTGACGCGGCGGTGCGCGCGTAACATTTCGGGTACGGAGCGTGGCGGACGCACGCATTTTATCCCTGTATGATGTTTTTGGTCTGATTTGGTTTTTCTGTCCGATAGCAATAGCTTTCGGCAAAGAGAGCCGTATCTTTACCCTTCCGATTTATCTACAAGCCACCGATCTACTATACCGAAGGTGTATCCGAAGTCGTTCTCTAACCAGCACCTCTGATCACACTTTTTCCTTCAAACGATTTCACCATGTCACAAACGGTCATTGGTCTGTTCGACCATGAATTTAGCGCCCAACAGGCTGTGAAGGAGCTGCTGCGGGTGGGCTTTCTGCGCGACAACATTGACCTGACGCGCCACGCCACGGCTGGCAGCGCCAAGGAAGAGGCCGACGCCCGAACCGATACGGTCCTGGACAGTCTGATGCGTTTTTTTAGCGCACTGCTCGACGACGAAGAGGAAGTGAGTCGCCACGCCCGCGCCGTACGCCACGTCAGCTCGTTGGTGGTGGTCCACACAAAATCGTCGGACGAATCGCGACGCGCCTCCGAAATTCTGGACCTGTTCGGCGCGGTCGACGTGAACGAACGCGCCGTGCTGGAGAAAAAAATTCTGGCCAAAGGGCCGCGCATCCGCAGCCTGATCATCAAACGGGGCGTTGGCGACGACGTGCGGCTGTCGGAATAGCGTTCCGGCTCTCCGCAGCAACGGGTACCTTTGCCGCTACACCGCTGACTTTAAGGTATGCTGGCTCTTAAACTGAAGATTTTCACCTGGCTGGTAACGCTGCAGACGTTCTTCTGCGGATGCCATGCCGACCGACGCCACGGCGACTTCGCGCGCAACCGCGGCACCTACGTCCACACCCGCATCGGCCGCCTGGCCCCGGAAATTCCGGAGAGTTCGGGACTGGCGGTGTGGAACGACTCGCTGCTGCTCACCCACAACGACAGTGGCAACGGACCCGATTTGTTTGTGATCAGCCACACGGGCGCGCTGCAAGACCGTTTTGCGCTCGAGGTGCCGAACAAGGACTGGGAAGAACTGACCCGTGACACCCGGGGGCGGACCTACGTCGGCGATACGGGCAACAACCGGAATCAACGTCAGGATCTGGCCATTCATGTGCTGGACGAAGCCACGCGCACGCTACAGGGCAGCATCCGGTTCCGCTACCCTGATCAGACGGCCTTCCCGCCCCCCGGCGATTCGCTTAACTTCGATTGCGAAGCGTTTTTTGCCTGGCAGGACAGCCTCTACCTGTTTTCCAAAAACCGCGGCAAAGGGCCGGTGAAGCTTTACCGCCTGCCCCAGACGCCCGGTGAGTACGTGGCCGAGCTGGTGGACACGCACCCCATCAAAGGCTTGATTACGGCCGCCGACGTCAGTCCCGACGGACAACGGTTTGCGTTGCTTTCGTACGGGATGATCTACCTTTTCGACATTGCACACGGAACGATCAATTTCGACCAGCCGCGCCAGTGCCTGCGCTTCCCGAACGCGGGCCAGTCGGAGTCGCTGGTGTTTCTGACCCCGACCGATTTCCTGGTAGGCAACGAACAGGGGCGGCTGTTTCACTGGTGCCGGAAAGACGCCGCCGACCGGCCGTAATCGGTAATGCGCCGCCCAACCGGGTGCATCCGGGAGAGATTCTTCCGGAATTTATACGACATCAGCCCCAAAATCCTAACTTCTGCCCAACCGGGGTAACGTCCTTTGCGTGCCATCTCCGAACTTTCTCTTTTGTAATTTATTCTTCCGACGTTCGCTAAGTACCGTACCGATGATTACTGCGCCTTCCCCTGTCTCCCAACGTCGCCTCCGCACCCGCTGGCTGTGGTGCGTACTGGGATGGCTGGTGGCGTGCGGGGCACAGGCGCAGACGCTCCCCCACCCGTTTCGTACCTTTTCGGTCGAGGACGGGCTGTCGCAGGAGGTGGTGACGGCCCTGTTGCAGGATCGGCAGGGGTTTCTGTGGATCGGCACCCAGAACGGGCTGAACCGCTACGACGCCTACGATTTCACGCAGTTCCATCATGTGCCCGACGATTCGCTGTCGCTGGCCGGTGATTTTATCCGCTGCCTGGCCGAAGACGAGCACGGCTTGCTCTGGATCGGTACGGACGGCCACGGCCTGTGTACGTACGACCGTCGCCTGCAACAGTTCCGCACCCTGCCGCTTTACACCACTCTGATGCCCAGCCAGCAGATCCTTTGCCTGCAACCCGACGGGCGCGGTTCGGTCTGGATCGGCACGGACCGGGGACTGATCCGCTTCGACCTTCGGACGGAGGAGCTGGTGCCGTTTCCGCTGCCCGAGCTCGGCAAACCCGAAGCGCAGGGCATTCAGCAACTTGCGCAGGACCACCGGGGCAACCTCTGGATCGGCACGGAACGGGGGCTGATCCGTCTGGACTCGACCCGCCGCACCCGCCACCACTTTCAGCACCGCCCTGACGACGCGCGTTCGCTGGGCGACAATACCATTTTCGCGGTGCACGAATCGCGTACGGGCGATCTCCTGATCGGCACGGCGCAGGGCCTGGATGTGTTTCATCCGGCGACGGAAACCTTCACCCACCACACGTTTCGAACCGATGCGCTCAACGCCCACCTCGCCGACCTGTTCGTCGGAGACGAAATCAACGCCATTGCCGAAGACTCGACCGGTACCTACTGGCTGGGGACGTTCGGCGGCGGCCTGATTCGGTTCGATCCACGTACCCGGCAAAGCGAGCGCCTCATGCACCACCCGGACAGTAGCGGCGGGCTCACCAGCAACCACATCTACACGCTGCTGACCGACCGTGCGGGCCTGCTGTGGATCGGCACGTACGGCGGCGGGCTGGCGCAACTCAACCTGACCGAAATCCGCTTCCATCACCTCCGCCACCGGCCGGGCGCCACGGCTTCGCTGCCCAGCGACGAGGTGTATGCCGTCTGGGAAGACTCGACACGTGCGGTCTGGATCGGCACCGACAACGGGCTGTGTCGCTACCAGCCTCAGAAGAACGAATACACTACCTGGCGTAACGCGCCCGACGACCCGCTGAGCCTGAGCGGCGACACGATTTTCAGTGTGGTGCAGGATGCACAGGGCTATTTGTGGGTCGGTACGCAAAACAGCGGCCTGAACCGCTCGACTCATCCCACCTGGCTGGGCACCCCGCTTCGCTTTCGGCGCTACTCGTCCACCACCACGACTGCCAACCGCCACCTGGTGAGCAACAAAATCCTGACCCTCTACCCGGAACGCGACGGCACCGTCTGGGTCGGGACGCAACAGGGCGTTAACCACATCAGCGCGGGCGGACGCGTTGTGGCCCGCTACCAGCACCAGCCGGCCGATTCGTTGTCGCTGAGCGACAATGCCGTTTTTTGTTTTTTCCGCGACCGTCAGGGCACCCTCTGGGCCGGTACGGGGCAGGGCCTCAGCTACTTCGACGCCGCACAAAACACGTTTTTGCCGCTGCGGCTGGCGCATACGCCCGCATTTTCCACCAGCACGTGTTACGCCATTGCCGAAGACCAGGACGGCAACTTGTGGCTGGGAAGCGACCGGGGACTCTACCAGCTCGACCCGGCCCGTACGCAGTTGCGCACGTACACCACAGAACACGGCCTTCCCTACAACGTGGTGTTCGGGGTAGTGCCCGATCAGGACGGCGCACTCTGGCTCAGCACCAACAAAGGCCTGAGCCGCTTCGCCCCCCTAGCGGCCGAAGAACGCATGGCGTTTGTCAATTACAACACGCCGAACGGGCTGCCGTGCGAGGCCTTCAACATCGGGGCCTGGCACCGGGGTCACGACGGAGCGCTGTATTTCGGCTGCACAGAAGGCGTCACCTGGTTTCAGCCCGATCAGGTCCGTGGCAACGCCTACGTGCCGCCCGTGTACATCACCGGATTCCAGCTTTTTTACGAACCCGTTCCCATCACCACCGACGGCAGCTCGCCGCTTTCGCAGTCCATCAGCACCACCGACGCCATCCGGCTCAACTACCGCCAAAATGTGCTCGACTTTACCTTCACGGCCCTGAACTACCTCGAAAGTGACCAGAACCAGTACGCTTACATGCTGGAAAACTTCGACGAGCGCTGGAGTTACGTGCGTGGCAAACGCAACGCGACTTATACCAACCTCGATCCGGGCACGTACGTGTTCCGCGTGAAGGCCTCCAACAACGACGGCGTCTGGAACGAAACCGGCACGGCCCTGCGCATCATCATCCCGCCGCCCTTCTACCAGACCGCCTGGTTTTATGTGCTGGTGGCACTGGTAGCCACCAGCGGCATTGCGCTGTTGATTCACGTCCGTACGCGCGCCCTCCAGCGCAACAAGCGCGTGCTGGAACAACGCGTGCAGGAACGCACCGAAGAAGTATTGGCCCAGAAAGAAAAGCTGGAACGCACCCTGGAGCACCTGAAGGCCACGCAATTGCAACTGGTCGAGTCGGAAAAGATGGCTTCGCTGGGGCAACTGACAGCGGGCGTGGCGCACGAAATCAACAACCCGATCAACTTCGTCAGCGGGAACGTGACGCCGCTGCAGCGCGACATCCGCGACCTGCTGGCGATTCTTCAACAGTACGAACAGGCCGTAGCACAGCAGCAGTTGAACGGAGCCTTCGCCCAGGTAGAGTCGCTGAAGCGGGAACTCGACTTTCCGTTTCTGATCGAGGAGATCCATCACCTGCTCGACGGCATTGCCGAAGGCGCGCAACGTACCGCCACCATTGTCCGGGGGCTGAAAAACTTCTCGCGGCTCGACGAAGACGACCTCAAACCGACCGACCTCCACGAAGGCCTCGACTCGACGCTGCTGATTCTCAACCACGAACTGCGCCGCAAACGCATCAACGTAGAGTCTTCGCACGATTCTCTGCCGCAGGTCTGGGGGTATCCGGGGCAACTCAACCAGGTGTTCATGAACATTCTGACCAATGCCATTCAGGCCATCGGACAGCAGGGAACCATCTTCATCACCACCCGCTACCACGCCGCTACCGACGAGGTGTCCATCTCCGTGTGCGATACGGGGCAGGGTATGCCCGAGGAAGTGAAACGCCGCATTTTCGAGCCGTTTTTCACAACCAAGGAGGTGGGCGTCGGGACGGGCCTGGGACTTTCGATCACCTTCGGCATTGTGGAAAAACACCACGGACGCATCGAAGTACACAGCACGCCCGGGGTAGGGACCGAGTTCATCGTCTACCTGCCGGTGCGCCAATCGGTAGCTTAATGCTGCAGCCCTTGCGGTCGCGTCGCCCAGGGCTGGCGTTGACACAGGTCAGGTTGGTCTAATTTTTCACTTCATACGGGATAGGCACACCCATTTAACTCTCTGACAATCAAGCTAAAACAGGAGATCTATTCCTGAAAGCTTCAATTTGGTCTAAATAAATCCAAGTTTCTGCCGGAAACCGATTCGGCACAGGAACGTTCGACTCCATCTTCCGTAAATTTACGAGAAGACATGCGCTTGGTCTTCCGTGGGCTGGTTTATGCCCATCCGGTTACACAACACCTTCCCCTTTTCAAGCCAGGTATTGTGCCCCCGGTCACCGCTGCCAGCAACCGTCTATTTTCCTGTCCATGATGTGGTGTATGGCGCGCGATCAAGCCGCTGCACCGCGCGCTTTTTTATCAAACCTCTCCTATGATGCACCTTTTTACCGCTGCTCTTTCCTTCTTCTCTACTCTATTTCTCCGTTTCGCTGCCGGGCTGCTGCTCGGCGTCCTGCTGCTGACGGGCGCGATGGCGCAATCGGCGGGAACGTGGTATCCGGTCGATGTGAACGGCGTCAATCCTGAAAAGCGCCATGAATCGTCGTTCGTGGAGGTAAACGGTAAATTCTACCTGATTGGCGGACGCGGCACCCGCACCGTGCAGGTCTACGATCCGCAGACCCAACAGTGGAGCAACGCCCAAACCTCAACCAACAACATTCACCACTTTCAGGCGGTGGCGTATCAGGGGAAGATCTACATTTTCAACGCGCTGCAGGGCAACGGCCCCGACGAAGATCCGGTGACGAACGTACTGATGTACGACCCGGTCGCTGACCAGATGACGACTGGCGCGGCCGTCCCGACCCACCGGCAGCGAGGCGGCGGTGGCGTGGTGCTCTATCAGGGGAAATTCTACCTCGTGGCGGGGAATCGCAACGGCCACCGGGCCTTTCTCGACGACGGCGTGACCCCTGCCAATGTAGCCTGGTTCGACAGTTACGACCCGGCTACGAACCAGTGGGCTACTCTGCCCGATGCACCGCACGCACGCGACCACTTCCACGCGGCCGTAATTGGCGACAAGCTCTACGTGGCCGGCGGGCGGCGCTCACGCGACGGCACGTCCGACGGCATCTGGAAGGACACCGAAGCGGCCGTTGACGTCTACGACTTTGCACAAAACCGCTGGCTGAACACCGGAGAAAGCCCGCAGAATCTGCCCACGCAACGCGCCGGAGCCGCCGTCGTGGTGATCGGTTCGGAACTGCTGGTGATCGGCGGCGAAATCGACAACGCGCCGAGCAACCTGGCGCTCAAAACCACCGAAGCCCTCAATCCGCTGAACGGCACCTGGCGTGCGCTGGCCAACCTGAACCTGGGCCGCCACGCCTCGCAGGCGATTCTGTATAACGGCGACGTTTACCTTCCGGCCGGTTCCAAAACGAAGGGCGGCACCGAAATCACCTACGCCGAGACGTTCATGGAAGTGTTGTCGTTCGATGGTCCGCCAAACGCCCCGACGACTTACCCTACCTGGACGACGGTGAGCAACGCCCCCATTCCCCGTTCGGAGGCGCAGGTGGTGGAATACAACGGCGAACTTTACTTTTTCAACGGGTTCGCACCCAACATCAAGATTGAAAATTCGTGTGCGAAGTACGATCCGGTGCAGAATGCATGGACGGCGCTGGCCCCGATGCCCAACCAACCGAACGGCAAGCCCTGGGCGGTTACGCACAACGGCATTGCGCTGGTGAGCGATACGGTCTGGATCGTCGGCGGACGGGTAGGCGACAACCCCGGCCCGGTGACGAACCGCGTCTGGTGGTATAAAATCTCCACCAACAGTTGGCACGAAGGTCCGGCCCTTCCCCTCCCGGCGGGCGGCGGCGGCCTGGGACGCCTCGGGCGGAAGCTGCATTACGTAGGAGGATTCGACGGCAACGCGTCCTGTGATGTGGATCATCACCTGGTATACGACCTCGATCAGCCAGCGGCGGGGTGGCAGTTGCAACCAGCGTCGCCCATGCCTGACGCGCGTAACCACTTTGGTACCGTGGTCATGAACGGCAAGCTGTATACCCTCGGCGGTCAACACGGTCACGACGGTTGCGGGGGCGGGGCCGATGTCGCGACCGTGCACGTCTACGATCCCGTCACCGACCAATGGTCACAACTCGCCAACCTGCTGCAAAATCAATCGCACATCGAGCCCAGTTCGTTCGCCCTCGACGGAAAGCTGTACGTGGTGGGTGGAGAAATTACCGGCAACAAAGTCTACGAATACACGCCTCAGTCGAACCAGTGGAAGCAGTTGGCCGACCTCAACTTACCGGAACCGCTGCTGGCACCCGGTGCCCGCATTTTCGGCTCGACGCTGGTGGTGGCCGTCGGCGGAGCGCCTTCTACGTCGTATCCCACCGCCAAAACCCGAAAGAAAACGCTGTCGCGCACTCCGTACCGCGCACTTTCGTTCCAGCCGGGGGCGGTGTCGCTCCAACTGGCGGCCAATGCTACCCAACAGGTGGAGGTACTGCTGGCCAACTCGGCCGAAACCGTTCCCTACCAACTCAACACTACGGGACTACCCAACTGGTTGCAGGTGAATAAAACGCAAGGCACCGCCCGCGAATCGTTCGAAGAACTGACGCTGACGCTGAACAGCGCCGGCCTGCCCGATGGTACCTACGCTTACACCCTGACCGCCAACGCTGCGGGCTATGCCAGCGCCGCGCTGTCGGTGCAACTGACCATAGGCACGAGCACGCCGCCCCCTACCGGCGATTTTGTGCTGCGCCTGAACGCGGGCGGACCGACTGTGAATTTTTCGGGAGAAACGTATACGACCGACGCCGGAACCGGCTACTACACCAGCGACCATACGTACAGCAACACCGGCCTGAACCTGCCGGCACTGTACCAGACAGAGCGCGGCTCCACGGCCGATCAGGGCACCTTGAGTTACGCCATTCCGGTGCCCAACGGCCAGTATACCGTGCGCACGCATCACGCCGAGCTGTATTTCGGGCATAACGGTCCGGCGGCGCAGGCGGGTCAGCGCGTATTCGACATCAGCCTGGAGGGTACCCTGGTCGACAACGACCTGGATTTGTTTACGGTGAGCGGCGGCGCACCCGTAGTCCGCACCTTCTCAAACGTGAGCGTAGCGGACGGGGTCCTGAACCTGACGATGCAAGCCTCGGCCAACCGCCCGACGCTGGCGGGTCTGGAAATCGTCGGGGTCACCGAAACCACCCCGCCCCCAACACCCCTGAGTACGTACCGCATCAACGCGGGCGGGCCGACGCAGACGGTGAACGGCATCACCTGGACGGGTTGTCAGACCGGTAACTGCCAGAACTGGGTGACGGGCGGCTTTGTGCACACCGATTTCGGTAGTGCGATCAGTGGCGTTAATTCACCGTTGAATCAAAACCTCTACCAAACCGAATGGACCGGTGGCCAGACCAATGGTGTACCGGCCGGACAGGTCGCGTTCGGCTACCACCTGCCCGTCGTAAACGGCACGTACCAGGTGCGGCTTTACTTTGCAGAGTTGAATAAAAACGGCGTGGGCAAGCGCGTTTTCGATGTAAACCTGGAAGGTGGAGCGAAAGAGTTCGTCAACTTCGACATCTTTCAGGCTGCCGGGGGCGAGAACGTTGCGCTGATGCGCCAGTTTTCGGTAACCGTGAGCGATGGCGTTCTGGACATTGATTTTATCCGCCAGATAGAAAACGCCAAAGTGAGTGCCATTGAAGTGGTGCCCGCCGGCACGACGCCCGACGAGACGCAAACGTTCTGGCTGGAAGCCGAATGTGGGCAAGTGGGCAGCAACTGGCAGGTGCTGAGTGACGGCAATACCTCGCAAGGGTACTATGCGGCGATCAAATCCGGCCTGAACAGCATGGCCAACGCCCCCGCCGACGTAGCGGCCAACCGCATCCGCTTTCAGGTACAGGCCGCCACCGCGGGCACCTTTCATCTGTTTGCGCGCCTGAAAGCCCCCAACGGCAACGACGACTCGTTCTGGGTGCGGGTGAACGGCGGCAGTTGGATGCAATGGTGGCAGGGACTGCAAACCGGTAATGCGTTCGCCTGGAAAGAAGTGATGAACAGTCCGTTTGCGTTGCAGGCCGGCTTCAACACCATCGACGTGGCTTACCGGGAAGACGGTACCCTCCTCGACAAACTGTACCTGACCACGGGCACGACGCTACCGACAGGCCTGGGCGATGCCGCTTCCAACTGCGGCACAGAACCGACCGCTCCGATCACCCTCACGCTGGTCAATGCCCTGACCGATCAGGATCTAGGCACGCTTACCAACGGCATGACCCTCAACCTGGCCCAGATCGGTACCAATCAGCTCAGCGTTCGCGCCACGCCCCAGCCTGCGCAAGTGGGCAGTGTACTCTTTTCGCTGACGGGTCCGTTGACTCACCAGCAAACCGAAAACGTGATTCCGTATGCGTTGTTCGGCGACAACGAAGGCGACCTAGATCCCGGAACCTTCGCGCCCGGCACCTACCAGTTGCAGGCGACTTCCTACGCGCAGGCCAAAGGCAGCGGCAACGTCCTGGCCATGCAATCGATTCAGTTTCAGGTAATCAACAGCAGCGCTTCCCTTCAACCCACATCGCCAAACGTAATGCCGGCCCTCGTACTGTATCCCAATCCTACGTCCGGTGAAGTAACCCTCATGCTGGAAACATCCGTCGCACAGGCACCCGCACCCGTGCGCATCCGGGTCGTCGATGTGCTCGGCAAGGTGTGGTACACCTCAGAACATAAGGCCGAAGGAAGCACCTTTTCGCACCGCCTGACGACACATCCGTGGCCCGCAGGCGTGTACCTGATTCAGGTTTCGCAGGGCGAACACCATCGTCTTCAGAAGCTTATCAAAGAATAGACGTTACGCTCAAACCACAACGCCCTTCGCTATCCAGGTAGCGAAGGGCGTTGTCTATTCCGCATGCGCAGGGGCTATACGACCCGGATGATCTGTCCGGTCAGGATGCCCTCTACACTTTTGACGTAGGCGCTTGCCACCTGCGCCATCGGCACCGGTACGTGACCGGGAAAGTACTCTCCGAGGGCTTCGGCCGAGGCTTCGACCAAGCCGGGACTGACCACGTTGATGCGCAGTTGCGACTTCACCAATTCGCCCGCGGCCCCGAGCACAAAACCGTTCACCGCACTGTTGATGGTGGTTAACACCGCGCCGTTCGCAATGGGATCTTCGGCCAGGATGCCCGACGTGAGCGTGATGCTCCCGCCCGGATTCAGGTACGTTTGCCCCACCAGGGCGAGGTTGATCTGCCCCATCATCTTGCTGCGGATGCCCTTGTAAAAATGCGCTTCAGTCAGTTGTTGTACCGGGGCCATCGCCGCGCCACCAGCCGTTACGACCAGGGCGTCGAGCGTCCCGACTTGCTCAAACACCTGTTGAATGGAAGCCAGATCGGTGATATCGACCTGCACATCGCCGCTTTTCGAACCGGCGGTGATGACCTCATGCTTTTTCCGGAGGGCTTCCACCACGACTTTCCCGAGGGTGCCCGTTCCGCCGACCACTAGTATTTTCATCGTTCGTGTTCAGGTTAATGATTGGTTTCTGATTGAATTTAGGGAGCGCAATCAATCGATAAAGAAGATGCCTTTGCTCATCATCACGGCCTGCCCGCCGATCCATACGGACGTCACGCTTCCCGCCTTTTTTTCGGCCCGGCTCTCCAGTAGGCTTGGCCGCCCCATCTCCACGCCCTGCGCAATGGTGTAGGCAAACTGTCCGCTTTCTTCCGTGCGGAGGTGCGTCAACAGCGCCGTTAGTGCGCAATTCGCGCTTCCCGTAGCGGGATCTTCGGGTACCCCATCCAGAGGCGCGAACATCCGCGCGCGTAGATCGAAGGCATCGTTGCTCCGACAATAGACATGGATGTCCGGCTCAATGCCCTGCGCCTTGATGTCCAGCAACCGGTCGAAGTGCGGACGACTGCGTTGCAGCGCCGCCAGGTCCCTGACTTCCACCAGCACAAAAGGCAGCCCTACGGAGGCAACCTGCGGCGGATGGTTTGCTACGACCAGCTCCTCGGGCGAAAGCGACAACGCTGCCGCAACGGTTTCGACCGAAAGCGTTTTTCCGAGCGAGAACGGTTCCGGGGCTTTGAGTTCGCACGCAAAACGTCCGTTGTCGAGCCTTGTGACGGTGATGTCGACCAACCCCGCTTTTTCCTCAAACGTGATTTGCGTGGAGGTCGGGATGTCGCCCAACTCACCCACAGAAGCCAGCACAAAGGCGGTGCCTACGTTGGGATGCCCCGCAAAAGGGATTTCGCGCGTCGGGGTAAAAATGCGCACCTTCCGCGTATGCCCCCGTTCGGCCGGCAGCACGAACGTGCTTTCGGAGAAATTGAACTCACGCGCCATCTGCTGCATCTGCTCGCTCGTCAGGCCACTTGCTTCCGGCACCACGGCCAGCGGGTTCCCACCAAAAGCCGTATCGCTGAAAACATCACACAGATAATAGGTATATTCCATCGGCTTCTGCCCCGGCAGGCGGCTTAAATGATGCTTTTGACCAAACCGCCATCGGCCCGCAGGGCGGCTCCGTTGGTGGCCGAAGAAAGCGGGCTGGCCACGTAAGCCACCAGATTAGCCACCTCGTCCACGTGCGCAAAACGCCGGATCAGCGACGTAGGGCGGGCAGTGTTGAAAAACTCTTCTTCTACCTCGGCTTTCGACTTTTGCTGCTGCTGCGACAGCTGGTTGAGAAATTCGGTGACGCCTTCGCTCTTGGTCGGGCCAGGCAGTACGGTATTGACCGTCACGCGGGTGCCCTTGGTTAGTTCGGCCAGGCCACGCGAAACGGCCAGTTGCGCCGTTTTGGTCATGCCATAATGGATCATCTCTTCCGGAATGTGAATGGCCGACTCGCTCGAAATGAAGATGATCCGTCCCCAGTTCTGGGCCAGCATTTTCGGAAAATAGTGCCGGGACAGCCGGATGCCGCTCATGACGTTCATCTCGAAAAAGCGCAGCCAGTCTTCGTCAGGAATTTCGGCAAACGGCTTCGGCTCGAAAATCCCAACGTTGTTGACCAGAATGTCGACATCGGGTACCTGCTGCAGGAGTGCCTGTACCTGTGCGGTCTGGCTGAAATCGACCGGCACCCCCGAAAGCGTAGCCGCGGCGTGGTCTTGTTGGATGGCAGCAATGGCCTGATCGATTCGTTCCTGTGTACGGCCCGTGATGATGACGGAAGCACCTTCGGCGGCCAGTAGTTTGGCAATCGCGTATCCGATGCCGGCGGTTGAGCCGGTGACCAAAGCCGTTTTGCCTTGCAATTGTAAATTCATAAAAGGGAGTTCTAAAATTTTGAATGATGTGTTGTACGCCCCGACGCTCAGGCCGCCCGGGTTGTCCGCGAACGCAGGTGATCCAGGGAATAGCGGTTGTAGGCCTCGTAGCCCACCAGCACCGCGAAGTAAGCGGCATAGAAAAGCTGGATTGCTACGTTCTGCCACTGTTCGATCAGCGCCGAGCCGGTAATCAGCATCAGCATGACCAGGTTACCCGCAATCGCTGCCGGTCGGGTAAAGAGCCCCACCAACAACAACAGCCCGATGAGCAGTTCAACGAACGGCAACGCGTAGCTAAAGGGCATTACCAGCGTGGTCGGCAATAGAGAGCCTTCGAACTGCCCCACCATCCACTGGCTGAAGCCCGCCAGTTTGGGCATCCGCACCACCCCGTGGAACAACATACTCAGGGCTAAGGGAAGGCGGACAAGCAGGTAAACGAGCGCGGAATGCTGCATGACGTCGGAGTTTCAGGCAAAAGTAGAGCACCCTGCGGACTGCCGCCTTGTAAACTTCGAAGGATTCCTGGTAAAACCTAAGGCGGCCTTTGTCTATCATGTGAAAAGCCGTCGGCATAAAAATCAACCTCTCTTTCCGGCTCCAGCACGAAAGCAATGGCTAAAAACCTTCCAGTATTTTCTCCGGTACAGGCCTCAAACAGCGGTTGTACTGCCTGATGATCGTCTCCATGTCGCGATAACGCAGTTCTTCGTTCTGCACGGCCGCCTGCACGTCCGGGCAAGCCGCCAAACGCTTACCCCACCGTTCCTTGAACTTCCTGCCTTTCACGTACTCAAACGCTTCTTCTTCACTCCAACGTACGTAAAAATCGGAGGAAGCGCGTGACGTTCCAGCACTACCGGGACCTACGGTCATGTATTGCCAGTACTTGTACTCGCAAAGCAGCACGGGACCATCGATGACCACTTCCAAAAATCGTTTCCCATCGCTGACAAAACGTCGGCTTCCCAACTGATAGCCTTTTAGTTCACGAGGTTGATGGGTATGCTTCACGCCCGCTTTGTCCACCATATTCACCTGACTGTAGGCAAAGAGCTTGTTCAATGACGGTACTTTGAGCATTCCTCCCCGCTTAGTGCCGTCAGGTAAAATGACGTATCCGTGCACGTAATTGGATTTGTCCTGGTACTTTTCGTACTGCTCACCTTGCGCCCGTAGCACATGAGACAGCCAAAGTAGGGCTACAGTAAAAACGGTAAGTCTCAAGGCATTCATCAAAATCTGTAATTCGTTGTCGTTTACCATTACTGTTTGCTGATGCGCTGCACGGTACGATGGCCGCCGCGGGTGATTTCCACCAGATACAGTCCCGCCGGTAAGGTCTGCACGTCCAGCGTCAGCTCCCGGTCGGAGGTCGGCGACACCTGCAAGACTTCCTGTCCCATGACGGTCAAGACCCGCACCCGCTCCAGGGGCGTTTCGCTGCGCACCGTGACCAGCCCGGTCGTCGGGTTGGGGAACAACCGCACGGACGCATCCGGGAGTGCTTCGTGTAGGGCCGTGGGTTTGGGCAGCGTCGTCACCAACGTGTTGAAGGTTGTGTTGGTCACAATCGCCGGATTCCGGTCGAAGTAGATGTGCGCCGTGTTGCGCACGACGGTTTCCTCAGGGACGCCCGCCTGCGCTTTGATGCGGTACCGCACGTAGCCATGGCTTTCCGGTTCGTTCGTGGTGCTGTCGGGCAGATTAATGTCCTCAAAAAGGAAAGACACATTACGCCCCTGCCGGGTGACGTGCAGGGCATGGCTGGCCGAAAGTGACTCAAACGTGGTCAGGTCCAGCCGGGCATCGAGCGTATCGCGAATCTCGACGGTAAGCGCTTCGGCATTCCCGGTATTCTGGAAACGCACGAGGTACTCCAGCCACTCGCCTTTGAGTGTATAATGCTCCTCTAAAATGCCGGCTGGTTCTACCTGCTTGTCGTTCGGGTCGTAGCTGCACAGAATCACCTGCTCCAGTGTATCCGCAGTGGCAAACGCAAGTTCTTCGCCGTTTTGGATGGTCGCGTGGACAAACGAATACAACGTATCGCCCATCTGCTCAAATCCAGGTACCTCAAATGTCAATCGAATTTGTTTTGATTGCTTAGGCAGCAGATCAGTGTACGCCCAAGTCAGTGTATCCTCTCTTATCTCAGGAATCAGCGACGAAGAAATGAACGTCAGGCTCGTATCAGCAATCAATCGGACCATCCCACTAGCGGGAAGAGTTCCTCGGTTTTGGAACGTGAGCCAATAGGTCACCTCAAAGCCGCAACGGCTGGGTGCCGCCGCCGCCAGCTTCGTGCTCAGTCCGTACCGAGCTTCCTGGGGTTGCAATCCGAATGTATAAAACGAGTCTTTTTGTTGCGGAACCGATACCGAATATGATACGGGGGTTGAAGTCAGTTTCCAGTCAGGGGCACTTGGTACCGTCAGGGTATAGTCACCGGAATCAACATGGGCGATAAAGATGCCTTCATTGTTGGTATAAGCAATCAGGCTATCCGGCATGATCACGATCGCTTGATTGGGTAATCCTGGCTCGCCTTCATCCAAATGACCATTCCCATTCTGGTCGATGTAAGCCAAGCCCGTCACCACCGGAGTCGACAACCGCCACAACTCCTGTCCGTGCAACCCATCGTTGGCCATAAAGAAACCCATCGATTTTGCAGGAAACACCTCCTGGGGGGCACCGTTCTCTTCGAATCGATGAACCAACTGCATTCCTTCCAGAGTCCCATTGGTGCGCCACAATTCGCTTCCCTTTGCGGAAGTCAGGTAAAGAGCACCATCATACTCAAAAGATAATTCGAAGGGAGCGCCCTCAAAAGGATTTAATTCCAAGCGGGTACCTTCCAGCGTACCATCGGTCGACCATAGTTTATAGCCTTCACCGGTAATGTTGCCCCCAAAGTAGAGACGCCCATTCCATTCTTTCATTTCAGAGCAGGCACCCTCCCACAAAAGCATCAAGCCACCTGCATTGTGGTCGGTGACCCAAAGTCCTTCAGATTGCTCATTCTGTGCATTGATCAAAAGTTTATCCTCAAAGCTTACTAATTGTGTTACCTCAGTATTCTGCCCTAGCGCTTCATTCAAATTCAATACAGATTGAACTCTATCAACAAGAGTCCAATAACTTTGAATTTTCCATAGCTGAGCTGGATGATGATAATTTTCGTCGTCGAAATAGTCATGAGTGGCCAAAAACAATTTCATAGAAAATTGTCCCTCCTCGGCGACGGTGTAAACGGTGCTTTCTTTAGATTCAAAACCTGTAGAGCCGATGTACAGATCTTTTATTGCACTACTTTCCAAGTCATTAGAACTCCATATCTCCTTGCCGAGATTTGTTTCTTCTTTGTCAGCCAGAAAATACACATTTTCAGCATCCATTGCCATTATCTCCATAGAACCAGCCACAAAGCCTTCTTTTGCCAACAAAGTATTTGCGAGAGTTCCATCGCTATACCAAAGCTGCGTCTCATTCCACCCACCTACGGTAAAGAAAAGTGTATCGACTGCATGAGGCGTATCTTTTGAATTAATGAGCTGTTGTGGATAACTGCTTTCCGGACCTGGCACGAGGTCTTTGAATAGATACGTCCCTTCTTCTGTCCCATCACTTCGCCAGAGTTCGATGCCGTTTTCGATGTCAGCACCTGCAAAAAACAGGAGGTCGTTCGAAACGGTCATGTCCGTCCAAAAGGCCAGTGAATCCCAATACGCTGTTTCGGCAGGAAAGCTTTTCAGAATTTTAGTACCCGCTTCTGTTCCATCGCTGACCCATAAACTCATTTGATCCGTTCCTGCAAAAAAGTACAGCTTGTCCTGATAAACGGTCGGGTGTTTGATGGTGGTACTCAAAGGGCCGTTTGTGATATCCTTCACCATCACCGGCACCTGGGCCAGCGTGACATGGGTAATCAGCCCCCATAGGAGAAAATGAATGAGCTTTCGCATGATTAATTGAGTAGAGATGAATGATGCGTCAAATGTAGAGGCAGCAGGCGGGAAAAAAGACAGTGAATCGCCGGGAAACCCCACGTCACGGTATTCTTCCCTAACAAGACGAAAAAAGGATTTTTGAAGAAGAAAACATCTCCTCTGGAGACTGAACCCCTTCCGGAAACCAACTCAGGCGGTCGTCACGAAGTCAGGCGGCGCACTCATTTCCGGTTCCACCTCACATTGCGGAGGCTTTCTTACTCGCACCTGGGCTTGAAGATCGGTCGCGTCGTCCTTCCCTTTTCTCCCCTCCCCTTCCCCGGTAGTCAGTATATTGCTACACCTGAATCCCTCTTAACCGGCATCACCGATTTTTTCCATGATGAAGTACCGCTTTTCGCTGTTTGTCTTTTGTTGTCTACTCGTTTCTCTGCCGTCCTTTGCCGAGGATGGGTACCGCCTCTGGCTGCGCTACGATCCCATCGCTGATCAGGCCGTTCGCACGCGTTACCAGGCTGCGCTGAAAAATGTGCTGATGGAAGGCGATTCGCCGACGCTGGTGGCCGCGCGTGAAGAACTGATGGAGGGCCTGCGGGGATTGCTGGACACGAACGTACCGTTCAATCCGGCGGTGCAGGACGGCACCTTACTGGTCGGCACGCTTCAGACGCTGGCTCCCGTTGGTGAGTTGAATCTGGAAAAACCACTCCGGCAAGTAGGTGACGAAGGGTACCTGATTTTTACGACGAAACTGAAACGCCGGAACGTGACGGTGGTGGCGGCCAACACGGACGTGGGGGTGCTGTACGGCTGTTTCCATCTGCTGCGGCTGCTCCAGACCCATCAGCCGTTGCAGAACCTGAACCTTCAGGAAACCCCCAAACTTGACTTGCGGGTGCTGAACCACTGGGACAACCTGGACCGAAGTGTGGAGCGGGGCTACGCGGGCGCATCGCTATGGAAGTGGCACCTCCTGCCCGATTACCTTGATCCGCGCTACCGAGAGTACGCCCGGGCCAACGCCTCGGTGGGCATCAACGGGACGGTGCTCAACAACGTAAATGCCAATGCGCTGATCCTGACCGAGGAGTTTCTGCCTCGCGTGGCGGCGCTGGCGAACGTATTCCGGCCGTATGGGATCAAGGTGTATTTGTCGGCCCGCTTCAGTGCGCCGATTGAGATCGGGGGTCTAAAAACGGCCGATCCGCTCGATCCGCAGGTGCAGCAATGGTGGAAAAAGAAAGTCGACGAGATCTACGGCTACATTCCCGACTTCGGCGGCTTTCTGGTGAAAGCCAATTCTGAAGGGCAGCCGGGACCGCAAAATTACAACCGGTCACACGCCGAAGGAGCGAACCTCCTGGCCGATGCGCTGGCTCCGCACGGGGGCGTAGTGATGTGGCGCGCGTTTGTCTACAGCAACGAGGAGCCGGAAGACCGCGCCAAACAGGCCTACAACGAATTTGTGCCCCTCGACGGGAAATTCCGCGACAACGTGCTGGTGCAGGTAAAAAACGGTGCGATCGACTTTCAGCCGCGGGAGCCATTTCATCCGCTGTTCGGGGCCATGCCCAACACGCCCCTGATGATGGAGTTTCAGATCACGCAGGAATACACCGGTCAGTCGACAAACCTGTTCTACCAGATGCCACTCTACAAAGAAACCCTCGACGCTGACACCTACGCGAAAGGCAAAGGCTCAACGGTGGCTAAAGTAGTGGATGGGACCCTGGAAGGCCACCGACTGACGGGCGTGGCGGGGGTGAGCAACATCGGTGACGACCGCAACTGGACGGGCCATCCGTTCGCGCAGAGCAACTGGTACGGCTACGGCCGCCTGGCCTGGGATCACGCACTGACCTCTGAACAGATCGCCGACGAGTGGCTGCGAATGACATTCTCGAACGACGAAGCATTCGTCAAACCGGTTTCAGACATGATGATCGCTTCGCGCGAAATCGTGGTCGACTACATGACGCCGCTGGGCCTGCACCACCTGATGGGCTGGAGCCACCACTACGGCCCCGGTCCGTGGGTGACCGACAAGCCGCGCGCCGACTGGACCGCCACCTACTACCACCAGGCCGACTCGAACGGCATCGGCTTCGACCGGACGAAAACGGGAAGCGATGCGCTGGCGCAGTATTTTCCCCCGGTACAGGAACAGTGGGGCGATCCGAAAACCTGCCCGGAAGAGTTTCTGCTCTGGTTTCACCACCTGCCGTGGGACTATACCACAAAATCGGGGCGGTCGCTGTGGGACGAGTTGTGCCATCGCTACTACGCCGGTGCCGATTCGGTGGCGTGGATGCAGGACGTCTGGCAACAACAGAAGAGTAAGGTCGATGCGGACCGGTTTCAGCACGTCGCCACCCTCCTCGACATTCAGAAGAAAGAGGCCATTTGGTGGCGCAACGCCTGTGTGCTGTACTTCCAGCAGTTCAGCCGCCGCCCGATTCCAGACGGACTGGAAAAGCCCGACCGCCCGCTGAGTTACTACGAAAGCTTAGAGTTTCATGCCCGACCAGGGAACTGAGATTGTGTCTTTGTCAAGGTCTTTGCATTATATTTTAACATAACACAAAGGTTTTATAGCACAGATAAATTGAAATGATATATTGGTTAGCTTCAATTTTTTTGTTAGTGGGATTAGCTACTTCTTGTCAGCAACGTACGACTGAAAGTTTGGAAGGCTATTGGGAGAGCTACGGCTTGGACACCACTCAAAACGCCTATTTCCCATTTGAACTTCACTTCAAGCGCGATACCCTCAATATGATAGCTCCTTCTTACTTCATGCATCAAGCCAAGTATGTCGCAGAAGATGATCACCTGCTACTCACTTTAGCAGACAACAGTAAAACCAATATTTCCTTTACGCTCGAAGCGGATAGTGTGCTCTACTTTGAGGGAAGGAAGTTTCAAAAAATAGCGCCTGAAATATTCACATCCGTCCCCCGCTATCATCTGATCGGGTACAAAACCAATCACTTGTTACCTAATGATCACCAAGCAAGCTCGATTCATCTGATAAAGTATCACGGCAAGACGAAGGCGGTTCTGAACGATGTGGTGGCCGATCTTGCCTCGATTGCTCCTTTTCTATCATGCAACGATTGCCACTCCCTTCCCCCTGTTCATCTTTACCTCGGTGATCATCTTGAATTTCGGGATTTATTAAACGCATACAAATGGATTGCTGCCGTTGGAGGTAGGCAAGTAACGCTGATTACAGCCCATAAAGGCCTCGATGAGTTTTATAAGGCAAAAGATTATATAAACATTGCCGACTCGCTCATGATCAAACTATTTGAGGCAGAGGGCATGCCACCGTTTCCTCCTCATCCGAAAAGCACTCATGTATCAAGAACTGTCCTTACGATCAAGGACACCACCGATTTTGAAAAGCTAACTTCTGTAGAGGATTCTTCCTATTACTTAATTCAGGTGGATGATCGGATCGCAATCATAGACTACTTGAAATTGATCGAGCGAATGCAAGACAACCCCTACCTTGACAGAAAGATTGTACGGAGAAAGCTACTGACAAAACCAGCTAATTAATTCTGTAAAAAGACATTTCTTATCACTGTAGCCGCTCATGCCTACGCTCTGAAACATAGCTCTCTCATGAAATACGTTCAGCTCTTTTTTATCTTCCTGGTGACGGCCATTACCCTCCGCGCCCAAACCATTCCTTATCTGCAACGACAGGGCACGGCGACGCAATTGATCGTGGAGGGAAAGCCCTTTCTGATGCGGGGCGGGGAACTGGGCAATTCGAGTGCGTCGAGTCTGGCGTACATGGAACCGATCTGGCCGAAACTGGAGGCGATGCACCTCAATACGGTACTGGCCCCGGTCTACTGGGATTTGATCGAACCGGAGGAGGGAAAGTTTGATTTTTCGCTGGTCGATGGTCTGTTAAAAGACGCGCGGGCGCACGACATGAAGCTAGTGCTGCTGTGGTTCGGCACCTGGAAAAACAGCATGTCGTGTTACGCGCCGCTGTGGGTGAAGCGCGACCTCAAACGGTTTCCCCGCGCTAAAAGCGCCGAGGGGGTGAGCCAGGAGATCCTGACGCCCTTCGATGACCGCAACCGAGACGCCGACGTCCGCGCGTTTCAACAACTGATGCGGCACCTGAAAGAACAGGACGGACAGGACCACACCGTCGTGATGGTGCAGGTCGAAAACGAAATTGGGATGCTGCCCAGCGCCCGCGACCACTGTGCCGCCGCCACGAAAGCCTACCGCCAACCCGTCCCGGCGGAGCTGATGCGGTACCTGACGCAACACAAAAAAGAGTTGATTCCGGAACTGCAACAGCACTGGCAGGCGAACGGCGGCAAAACGTCGGGCACGTGGGAAGAGGTGTTCGGAAAAAGTCTGGCGACTGATGAACTGTTCATGGCGTGGCACTACGCCCGCTACGTGGAGGCCGTCACCGCCGCTGGCAAAGCCGAGTACCCGCTGCCGATGTATTTGAACGCAGCCCTGCCTCGTGAAGGCAAACAACCCGGTGAGTACCCGAGTGCCGGTCCCCTGCCTCACCTGCTGGACGTCTGGCGAGCCGGAACGCCCTCCATCGATTTCCTCTCTCCCGATTTCTACAACCCGCGCTTCCAGTACTGGAACGACCTCTACACCCGCTCGGGCAATCCGCTGTTTATTCCAGAAATCCGGTTCGAGACGGGCGACGAAGCCAAGGCGTTTTACGCCGTCGGGCACTACGACGCGCTCGGATTTTCGCCGTTTTCCATCGAATCGACAGACCATCCGGCCGAAGAACCGCTGGGAAAAAGTTACGACGTGCTGGATCAACTTGCACCGCAGATTCTAGCAAAACAGGGCAGTGACCAATTGGACGGCGTGTTGCTGGACAAGGATGCGCTGGAACAGCAGATCACGATGGGCGGCTATGTATTTACCGTGAAACACGACTTCACGCTGGGTTGGTCGCCAGGCGCGCAGGAAGAACAGTGGCCGCTGGCCGGCGGGCTGATTCTGCAAACCGGCCCGGACGATTTCATCGTGGCGGGTACGGGACTAGTCGTCACGTTTGCCCCGGTGAAGGGCAACGACCTGATCGGCATCGGGCGGATCGACGAGGGGGAATACATTGACGGGAAATGGACGCCCGGCCGCAACCTGAACGGCGACCAGAGCCACCAAGGACGTCACCTGCGCATCCCCGTCGGTGACTTCGGCATCCAGCATCTCACCCTGTATCGCTATCGGTAGAGTTGAATCTCGCGGAGTTCCGCAGAGGGGTGCGCGGATTCTCGCAGAGCTGGCAGCCGCCAGAAGTCGAGTCGGTCCTTTGCTTCGCTACTATTCCGGCAAGGCGAAGGCGACGTAGGCATCGCCGGAAGGTGTCTGCGGATTGCCACCCCCACCCGCCGCAATCACGACGTACTGCCGACCGTTCACTTCGTAGGTCGCCGGTGCGGCGTAGCCCCCAGCCGGTAGTTTTGCCTCCCACAACACCTTTCCGGTTTGCTTGTCGAACGCCCGGAACCGCTCGTCCATCGTGCTGCCGATAAAGACGAGTCCTCCGGCCGTGACCAGACTGCCGCCGAGGTTCAGCGTACCGGTCGGCGGAACCCCTCGCTGTGTCAAGGTTTCGAACTCACCCAGCGGCACTTTCCAGACAATCTTTCCGCTCTTGAGGTCAATCGCGTTCAGTGTTCCCCAGGGCGGTTTCACGGCCGGATACCCTTCAGGGTCCAGAAAACGGTTGTGACCGGTAAAGCGGTAGTCCAGCGTCGCGTCGGGACGTTCTTCCGGTACCAGTTGCAACAGGTACGGCACTTCATTGGCGTTGACGTACAGCCAGCCCGTTTCGGGATCGTACGCACCACCGCTCCAGTTACTTCCGCCCACCAGCCCCGGAAACACCACAGTCGCCTGCGTATCGGCCGGAAGGAACAGGTGTCCATACCGTAACTTCTCCAGCCTCTTTGCTACCGCCGCATGCGCCTCCGGCGAAAGGTCGGTTACGAGTGAATCGGCAAAGCCCTGCCGTACAAACGGCTCGGGATGGGTCGGGTACGGTTGGGTAGCCGACGCCCATTCGCCGGGCATCCGCGACGGCGGGACGGGCCGTTCTTCCACTTGCCAGAGAGGTTGGCCCGTCGCCCGATCCAAGACGAACACGAAACCCTGCTTGGTCAGTTGCGCCACCGCTGCGATGGGGTTCCCGTCTTTCTCCACGTCGATCAGCATGGGCGGGCACGGCAAATCGCGGTCCCAGAGGTCGTGATGCACCACCTGGTAATGCCACACGTACGAACCGTCGCTCGCGTTCAGCGCCAGTACCGAATTTCCGTAGAGGTTGTTGCCCCGCCGATCGGCCCCGTAGAAATCGGCGGCCGGCGATCCGGTGGCTAAGTACACAATGCCGGTTTCCGGATCGAGCGTGAGTCCGCTCCAGGCGTTGACGCCCCCTACCTGTTGCCAGGCGTCAGGCGGCCACGTTTCGTAGCCCGGCTCGCCCGGCTGCGGAATGGTATGAAACGTCCAGGCGATTGTGCCCGTCCGCACGTCGTAGGCCCGCACGTGGCCCGGCACCCGGTCGATGGAATGGTCGTTTACACTCGGCCCCAGGATGTATAAATTTTGGTACACGCCCCCCGGCGACGAGGCCCAGACGTCAACATGTGCCGTGTCGCGATCCAGTCCTTCGCGCAGATCGACCTTCCCTCCTTTCCCGAACGATTCCACGAGTTGGCCGGTCGCCGCATCAAGGGCGAACAGCGTTGGCCCCGCCGTAAACAGAATGCGCCGCTCGTCGCCCTCCTGCCAGTACGTCACCCCCCGGTTGGCCCCTTTGATGCTCGCCCACTCCGGGTCGTCTTTTCCGCCGAACGGATCGAACCGCCATCGTTCCTGCCCGGTGGCGGCATCCAGCGCTACCACTTTCAGGCGGGGTGATGTAGCGTACAGCACACCCTCCACCACAATGGGGTTACACTCGATCGTCGAGCGGTTTTTCTCACGCGCATCGCCGGTACGGTAGGTCCAGGCCACCTCCAGCTGCGCCACATTGTCCTGGTTGAGTTGCGTCAGTGCCGAGTAGCGCGTAGCGCCCTGATCGCCCCCGGCCACCTGCCAGGTACGGTACGGATCGGGCAGTCGTTCGGTCCGCAGTTGCGGAGGCTGGCACGCCGCCAACAGAAACAAAAGGCTTCCGCCAAGCAAAAGTTTATGCATAGACATGAACCCGCACATCAGCGCGGGCCGGTTAGTCGTGGTTTGCCGCTAGTGTGGTCCGCAATGCCCGCAGGTACGCCACTGCGTGTCGGAGGCGACTTCCGTACCAGGAAAACAGTTCGCCGTCGACCAGGTGCACAGAAGCGGCAGGACACAGGGTTTGGAATTCCACACGGTGCTTTTCCCCAAAAGGATACGGCTCGGACGAAAGAAAGATATGGTCGGGTCGGGCAGCGGTTAACTCGTCCGGCGTGATCTCCGGATAGCGCGGCAGGTCGCCGAAAGCATTGGCCCAGCCCGCCCACGTCAGCACCTCGTGGATGAACGTACCCTGCCCCGCGACCATCATCGGTGCTTTCCAGATCAGGTACGCCACGCGGGAACGGACGCCAGCGGAGGGCGACAAGGTTGCAAAGTCGCGCGCGATTTCGTCGGCCAACGCCGTGGCTCGCCCAGGTTGCGCCACCAGATCGCCCACGGCGCGGATCATGCGCAGCGCGTCGTCGAGCGAGGCAATGTCGCTCATCCAGACGGGGTAACGGGCCGCCAGTTGCTCGATGCCCTCGCGTTCGTTTTCCTCTTTGTTGCCGATGATCAGGTCGGGTTGCAGGGACGCGATGGTGTCGAAGCGGTACTGTTTCGTGCCGCCGACGACCGGAATGGCCGTGACGTGGTCGGCCGGATGAACACAAAATTTGGTACGCCCCACCACCGGCGCCCCCAGATCGAGTAAAAGTTCGGTCTGCGAGGGCACTAACGAAACGATGCGTTGCGGCCTTTGCGGCACGGCAACGCATCGTCCCATCTGATCGACCACCGGGCGGATCATGGTATTTTTACTGGATATAGCGAAAATCGTGGCCGTTTTCGAGGGCCAGCAGCGTTTCGTACATCAGCCGGATGACGTTTTCCACGTCGTCTTTGTGGACGGTTTCCACGGTAGTATGCATGTATTTCAGCGGCAGGGAAATCAGCGCCGACGCCACCCCTTCGGCCGAGTAGGCAAAGGCATCGGTATCCGTACCGGTGAAGCGGGTAGCCGCCGCCCGCTGGAACGGCAGTTCTTTGTCTTCCGCCACCTGAATAATCAGGTCCAGCAGGTTGTTCTGCACGGCGGGCCCGTAGGTCAGCACCGGACCGCTGCCGCATTTCTGGTCCCCTTGCTCCACTTTGTTGTACAGCGGCGACTGCGTATCGTGACACACGTCCGTGACAATGGCCACATTGGGCTTGATGCGCCGAGAAATCATTTCGGCACCCCGCAGGCCAATTTCTTCCTGTACGGCATTGACCACGTAAACACCAAAATCCAGCTTCACGTTGTTTTCTTTCAGGCGACGGGCCACTTCGGCGATCATAAACCCACCGATGCGGTTGTCGAGCGCGCGCCCCACGTAGTAGCGGTTGTTCAGTTCCATAAACTCGTCCTCGAACGTCACCACACAGCCCACGTGAATGCCCATCGAGAGCACCTCATCTTTGTTGCTGGCGCCGCAGTCAAGGCACAGATTTTTCTGGTCGGGTTTCGGGTCCGATTTCTCGTCCTTCCGTACGTGGATGGCCGGCCAGCCGAACACCGCCTTCACGATGCCCTTTTTCGTGTGGATGTTCACCCGCTTGGAAGGCGCAATGGCGTAGTCGGAGCCGCCGTTCCGCCGGATGTAGATGTAACCCTGATCGTTGATGTAATGCACAAACCACGAAATTTCGTCGGCGTGCGCCTCGATCACCACTTTGTAGTCTGCTTCGGGATTGATAATCCCCACCACCGAGCCGTAGACATCGGTCTGGTAAGTGTCGATGTACGGTTTGATGTAATCGAGCCACAGTTGCTGGCCCGAGGTTTCGAAGCCCGTCGGTGAGGCGTTGTTGAGGTATTTGACTAGAAACTCTTTGCTCTTATCGTCCATAATGTGTTCAAATTGCGTTGCGGGCAAAGATAGCAAAGGGCCGACAAGCACAGGTGCAGAAAAGACTTAACACCCTCATCCTGAATTTCTCCCTGGGGATCTTCTCTTCTTTTTTGCTTCTTGCATAAAATCCATAACTCGTATGATCACGGTCCCTACCCGCGGCGGCATGCAGCCTTTTTCCCCTGACCTGCTGGACCAATGGTTTTACAAAGCAGGATTCCACAAAGTCGCGTTTACAAAACCTTTTATCCGGCTGAGCACTTGCGCATACGACAAAATCATTGTCTACAAATTGACCCAAAACCCACTGTTCACTACGTATTATAAGGAAGCTTCGGCTGGAGGGCTCATCGTGTTCGAAGTATCCGTTCAAGAGGGCTTTTTACGGTACCAAGGCTATTGCCCCCTCTGGCTCTTCGGGATCTGGACATTGGAATTACCATTTCAATCGCGTGTCAATTGTCTGATGAAGTACCGACAGGATGGATTCGAAGCCGAGGAACGATTACGAGGGTTTCTGAAAAGGTTTGGGGATAGTTCCTGATTCTTATCACACCAGCTGCCGGAGCACTTCGGCCAGGCGCCACCCGGCCAGCACCATTCGCCCGGCCGCCAGCTTGCGGGCCAAGTTCGGATAGTCAGGTGGCAGAACAGCGCCGTGGTCCCGGTCAACGCCAGCAGGCAGCGTGCCGTGTCGATACGCCCACAGGGCCAGGTCGTAGCTTTCCGGATAAATGGTTGCGTCGAGGGTGTCGAGCGCTACCGGAGGCAGCCATTTTCCGCGCTGGTAGAGGCGGCGGGCGGCCTGCGCCACATCGTGCGGCTGCTCCGACTGCAGCACCAGCCCATCCCAAAAGTAGTGGAGGTTGATGGTGGTATCGGCTTCGGTCGGGCGGATAAAAAACAGATTACCGCCCCGGTCGCCCTCCGGAAACTGGTCGGAGAAAAACGCCGCCGTGTGCAACGGCTGGTGCAGGTCACCCACGAGGTGAAACAACCACGCCAGGGCAATGGCGCGGGCTTCGGCCGTGGTGTCGGCGCGGAAGATGCCCAGGTTGCGCTGGTAAGCGTACAGAATATTTTCAGGCGGCTGCGCTTCGGCGATGGGGACCGGCGTCTGGCGGGTGGCCGACAGCGGCGGATTGACGTAGTGCCATGTGGGGTGGTAATGGGGCGTATTGCGCGTTTCGTCGGCCCACTTGGCGGCGGCCATAAATATGAACTGTTGCTGCACCTCGGCCGAAGGGTCCGCCAGCTGACGGCTTTCTTCTTCCCACGCGGCATACTGCGGATGGGCCTTCAGCAGCGCAAGCACCTGCGGAATAACGTCCGGATGGCCCTGGGCGAGGTAGCGATACGCCAGCGCACCGGAAACCATGTGCCCGGCCCGCGTCCAGGCGTGGACCGGAGCCACCACCAGCCCGAGCCACAGGCAGCACATCCATCCGTTTCGAACCAACAGGGCAAGGAGCAGCTTCAATGCGTACATCAACACAACAACCGTGAGTATTCTTTCCGATCTCCGGAAGCACGAAACTACAGAAACCCCGCGCCATCCCGCTTATTTCGCTATTGTTTTCTATGACATTTCCCACGTAATTTTGGCAAATTGCGACATTTTACTGCTGACCCGTACTACCATCAGGGCAGCGGTAGCTGGAACAACCCGACTCGTTTGCAACGGAGGAACATGAGCAAGCGGGACTCATCAGATGCTGTGACAACCTATAGCCCCCACGCGAAACGCCGCGTGCCCACCCTTGTTCGTTTCCATTTCTGTTGATTAGTGCATTTATGAAGCATACTCTACTCTTCTTTCTGATGTTAGGCACATTAGCCCAGGCCGGCTACGCTCAGAAGCGAGTGGAGTTTACGCATTTCACTACCCGCGACGGGCTGTCGAAAAGCTACGTCAAGACCATTTTGCAGGATCACGAAGGATTTCTGTGGCTGGGCACCCCCGACGGCCTCAACCGCTACGACGGCTATGGCTTCCACGTATACCGGGAAGACAGTCACCAGCCGCATTCGCTTTCGGGCAACGAAATCAGTACTCTGCTGGAGGACCAGCATCAGCAACTCTGGATCGGCACCAACGGCGGCGGCCTGAACCGCTACTTGCCCGACCAAGATGCGTTCGTGGCATATCGTCTGGAAAACAGCGGTTTACAGAGCAACCAGATTACGGCCCTGGCCGAAGCGGCCGACGGTACGCTGTGGATCGGTACCAGCCGGGGTCTGCACCACTACGATGCGCACCGCGACCTGATCGTGCACGACCTGACGGACGCCGAAGGGCGCCCGGTGCTACCGGCGGTTACCGCCCTCGCCGCCGACCCGCGCGGGCACCTCTGGGTGGGCACCCCTGAAGGACTACGGGTCGTGCAGCAGAACCGACTGATCGCCCCGGGACCGACACCCCTGGCGCAACAGGCCGTAGCCGCTCTGATGGTCGACGCGACCCACCTCCTCTGGGTGGGATCGGCCGCGCAGGGAATCTACGTAGTGGCGCCTGAGGCGGCCACCGCCACGCCCACAATCGTGCACCAGTTCCGCCACCAGCCGCAAGACCCCGCCAGCCTGGGCAGCGACATCATCCTGACGCTTTTCCAGGACCGCCAGCAGCGCATCTGGATTGGGACCGACCTGGGGGGACTGAACTACTACGATGCGGCCCACCAGCGGTTTGTGCGGTACCAGCACGACAACCGATTGGCCAGCAGCCTTAGCAGCAACAACGTCCTGTCGATTGAAGAGGACCACGCCGGCAACTTATGGATCGGGACCAATTTCGGAGGGCTGAACCTGATGGAGCAGAACCCTACCTTCGAACACTACAAAAGCAATCCCTACCATTACGCCAGCAGTCCGGTCCTTTCGATCTACGTCGATCAGCAACAGAAACTCTGGATCGGGACCGACGGCAACGGCCTCACCTGCCAGACACCGGAAGGTGGTTTTCAGGAATACCTCTACACCGAAAACCGGCGCAACAGCCTGGGCGGCAACACCATCCAACGCATTTTTGAAGACGCACAGGGCAACCTGTGGCTGGGCACGTACAACAACGGCATCAGCGTGATGCACCGCGACGGTACGTTTTCGCACTACCAGAGCCACGACCAGCATGGCCTGAGTCACCACGACGTACGGACTTTTCTGGTCGATCACAAAGGCCACTTCTGGGTAGGCACCAACGGCGGCGGCCTGAACCTCTACCAACCCGAACGGGACCGCTTTCAGGCCTTCCGGGCGGCCCCTGGTACCCCTTACGGCCTCACCAGCGACTCGATCGTCAGCCTCTACGAAGACAGCCGCGGCATGGTCTGGGTCGGGACGGTGCACGGCGGCGTGTGCTTCTTCGATCCCGGTCAGGTCAGCAGCGAGGGCATCAACTTCTACCGCATCCAACTGCCCGTCAACGACCGACACAAATTGTACGGCAACTCCGTGCTCAGCATTACGGAAGACAGCTACGGCAACATGTGGTTCGGCAACTACGTCTCCGGTATTTCCTACATGAACTACCAGACGCGCCAGTTGCGACAATACGATAAAAACGATGGGTTGCCCGGCAACGTGATCAACGGCTTGCTGCCCGGCCACGAGGGCACCGTCTGGATCAGCACCAGTCAGGGGCTGGCTCGCTATCAGCCCGAACAAGATACGTTTGAAGTGTTCGACGAGCGCGATGGTCTTCAGGGCAACGAGTTTTTGCACGGAGCGGCGTTTCAGGCCCCCGACGGCAAGTTGTATTTCGGCGGCATCAACGGCGTCAATGCCTTCTACGCCGACAGCATTCATCCCAATACGTACCCACCTACCGTACACATCACCGGCATTTCCAGCTTCAACGAGCCGGTTGCCTATACGCCGGACGCCTCGCCACGGCGTTCGATCGTGTTGCGCCCCCAGCAGTCCACCTTCACGTTCGATTTTGTCGCGCTGAGCTACCCCCGGGCCGAAAACAACCGGTACGCCGTAAAGCTGGAAGGTTTCGAAGAAGAGTGGCGTCCCCTCGGCACCCACCGATCGGCCACCTACACCAACATTCCGCCCGGCACGTACACGTTCCGCGTGAAGGGCTCCAACTGCGACGGCATCTGGAACGAACGCGGCGCGGCGGTGACGGTACACCTGCTGGCCCCGTGGTGGAAAACCGGCTGGGCCTACGCCTTGTACCTGGTCGTTTTGGGGTGTATCCTCTTCTTTGCCATCACCCTGACGGTGAAACGCGCGAAGCTGAACGAACGGCTCAAGCTGATCGAACGGGAGAAGGCGTACGAACACCAGATCCACCAGGCCAAACTCGATTTCTTCACCAACGTTTCGCACGAATTTCGCACTCCGCTGACGCTCATCCTCAGTCCGCTGGAAAAGATGCTGTCTCAGGGCGACACCGCCTCGCAGCGCCAGCACGAACTGATGTACCGCAATGCCCGGTCGCTCCTGCGGCTGGTTGACGAAATTCTCGATTTCCGGAAGGCAACCGAGGGTAACCTGCAACTACGCGTCAGCGAAGTCGAACTGGTCACGTATGTTCAATCGATCACGACCTTGTTTCAGGACCTGAGTCAGCACAAGCGGCTTCGCTTTGCATTCGACACCGACCTGGATCAGCTCACCGCCTGGGTCGATACCGACAAGCTCGAGCGCGTGATCTACAACCTGTTGTCCAACGCATTCAAGTTTACGCCGGAAGGCGGTCAGGTGGCCTTGCGCCTGCGCGAACTGTCGCCGGAAGTGTGCGAGATTGCGGTCAGCGACACTGGGCCGGGCATTCCCATGGCCGAACAGGAAAAGATTTTTCAGCGGTTTTACCAGGCCGAATCGCCAAGTCACATCCTCCCCTCGGGCACGGGCATCGGGCTGGCGCTGGTCAAAGAGCTGGTCAGTCTGCACCACGGCACCGTGACGGTCGACAGCGCTCCCGGTCAGGGCACTACGTTCCGGCTGGTGCTGCCCATTTCGCAACAGCGGTATGCCCCGCACGAGGTGGTGCACACCGCTCAGACCCCAGGATTGTCCGAACCGCTGGCCAGCACGGTGCTTCCGAGCGCCGCACCAGAACCCGCACAAACGCACGACACGACACCCGACCGCGCCTCCCTACCACAAGTCCTGGTGGTGGACGACAACGCTGACCTGCGTGCGTTGCTGCGCGAGAACCTTACGACCGCGTACCGGGTGCTGGAAGCGACAAACGGCCAGGAAGCCATCGGCTTGGCACGCGAAGCGCAGCCCGACCTGATCGTAACCGACGTAATGATGCCCGTGATGGACGGGTATGCGCTGTGCGCCGCCTTGAAGAAAGACATCCACACCAGCCACATTCCTGTGATCGTCCTGACGGCGCGGAACTCGCTGGAACAACAGATCCGGGGCCTTGAAACCGGGGCCGATGCGTACATCAGCAAACCTTTCAGCCTGGAATTGCTGGAAACCCGCGTCCGCAAGCTGATCGAAACTCGTCGGCAGTTGATCGAGCGGTTCTCGCAGGGCGAAGTGCTCGCGCCCGAAGCCCTCAGCATCACGTCGGTCGACCAACGCTTTCTGGAACAGGTCAAGGCCGTGCTGGAACGCCACATCGACGACGTGGAATTTCGGTTGGAGGTGTTTTGCAAAGAGGTGGGCATGAGCCACACGCAACTCTACAACAAGATCAAAGCCCTGACCGGCTTCTCGCCCAACGAACTGATCCGCGACTTCCGCCTCAAGCGGGCGGTGCAATTGCTGCGCGAGTCGGACCTGACGATCAACGAAGTAGCCGTGGCGGTCGGGTTTAACGACGCCAAGTACTTCAGTCGCAGCTTCCGAAAGCAGTTTGACCAAACCCCTTCGGAATACATCCAGGCCCACCGCCAGCGTACCCGCTCGAACGGATCCACGCTGTAATCCTTTTTCAAAAGGTTATAGCAAATGCTTTGTCGCGCAGCGTTAAGTAGCCGCAGGCTATAGGGCTTGCGCTGTCTGGTTTTGTCAAGTTAACTTTCACACGTTCCGGTTGCCCGTTCCTGATCGCGGTACAGGCGAATGTTACGCACATTGCCGTCCGCACCGCTCATTTTTTAGAAAATCCGCCGGAGACGCTTCAATGACCCGTTTGTGGAAGATTTATCCCCCTCTTCGGAAGATTTATCCACCCCGTTCCGGCGAATTGTACACCCCTTCCGAAGATCTATCAACCTGAGTTGCCGATGGCCTGACGTACTTGCCCTCACCCGAGAGGTACCACCTGGCCTAATCATCCACCGACCGTGAGACCAACCAAACTGCTCCAGAAATTAAAAGCGAAGCGGATCTCTTTCATGGAGATCTTCCTGTATCTGCTGTTTTTCATCGGTGTGGTGGTCATCATCCTCTGGATGTAATCGGGTTTCTCCCAACGGCTTTTCGAAGCACAGCAATATCTATCTCAGTCACTCAAATCATCCAATTGTTCATTATGAAAAACATCTATGCATTGAGGAGGGGCGCATTACTCGCCATGCTCCTTTGTCTGCTGAGCAGCGTCAGCTGGGCCCAGCAGCGCGTCAGCGGGACGGTTACTTCGGCCGGCGGTGAAACCCTGCCGGGCGTCAACGTCCTGATTCAGGGTTCGGCGGTCGGAACCATTACCGACGTGGAAGGCAAATACGTATTGGACGTGCCGAATCCCGACAATACCGTTCTGGTTTTCTCGTCGGTTGGCTTCATCAGCCAGGAAGTGCCGCTGAACGGACGTACCGTTCTTGATCTGGAACTGGAAGATGACGTCCAGGCCCTTCAGGAAGTGATTGTAACGGCACTCGGAATCAAGCGGGAAGAAAAAGCGCTGGGTTATGCGGTGAGCACCGTCGACGCGCAGGAAATCACCCGCTCCGGGAACACCAACTTCGCGTCAGCCCTGTACGGTAAAGCGCCCGGGGTGAAGATCACGACGGCTCCCGGTGGCGCGACCAGTGCGGTAAACGTGCAGATTCGCGGCATCAACTCCCTGAACTATAACTCGCAGCCGTTGTACGTAGTAGACGGGATCATCATCCGCAACACGAACGAGAAACCGGGGGGCATCAACAACGGTGGCTACTGGGACGATCAGAAGATCCGCGGCAACGGGATTCTGGACATCAACCCGCAGGACATCGAAAGCCTCACCGTCCTGAAAGGTGCCAGTGCCACGGCCCTGTACGGATCAGAGGCGGCCAGCGGTGTGATCGTCATCACAACCAAAAAAGGTACAAAAGGCAAAGGACTGGGCGTCGACCTGAACTACTACTACAACGTGGAGCAGGTAGCGTTCACGCCTAAGTATCAGAACGTGTACGGCCCCGGCTATCCGCGTGACATCAACGCGCAGGTAGGTGCCGATGCCGAAGGCTGGATTCCGGTCGATGCCGACGGCGACGGAGTGGCCGAATCGAAGCGCCCGAACTACCGCGCTTACGGCCAATTCGGCCCGAAAATGGACGGCCAGCCGGTGACCTGGTGGGACGGCACGATCCGCCCTTACTCGGCACAGCCCGACAACTTCAAGGATTTCTACCAACTGGGGTACAACTCGACCTTGAACGCAGCCGTGTCGAACAGCAACGAATTTGCCAGCTACCGTCTGTCGTATACACGCATGGACTACGAAGGCATTGCGCGCGGCAGCAAGCTGCAACGGAATACCTTTAACCTGAACAGCAGTTTCAAGCTGAACGATAAGGTGAGCGTCGACATCGTGGCGAACTACTTCAACAGCTACGTACACAACCGCCCCGAGCAGCTCAACCGCATCACGGCCAACTACGGTGGGTTCTTCAGCCGGGCCGACGACATGTCGGTGTACCTGGACAAGTACAAGACGTCGCAGGGCTACAAATATGTGCCTTACAACCTGACCGAGCGGAATCCGGACGAAGCGCTGCTGTACAACATCCGCGCTAACGACGTGCTCGATTACCTGTGGCGGAACCTGCGCAACAGCGAAGACGAGTACCAGGATCGCCTCCTGACCAGCGCCACGCTGAACTACGACATCGTGAAGAACTTCCGGTTCCGGGGCCGTGTAGGAAATGACCTGACCAGCCGGGAGATTGAGAACAAACAGTACAACGAATACCCGTTGACCTTCAACGGAACAAACAGCACGGGCTACTATGGCGTATCGACAGGCCGTTACTCGATTCTTTACGGTGACTTCCTGTTTACTTACACCCAACCGTTGGGCGAAGAGTCTGACCTGTCGGTAAGCGCCGGGATGCAGGGCCGTGACGAACGGTATCGTGACCAATCGAACAACACCGAAGGGGGGCTGATTGAAGAAAACTGGTTCAGCCTGACCAACTCTGTCAACACCCTCCGTACCTCCGCCAGCCGCAGCTTGCAGACCAAGTATGCGTACATTGGCCTGGCGAACCTGAACATCAAGAACGTCTGGTTCCTGGAAGGAACCGCGCGTCAGGAATACTCTTCGACGCTGCCTCCCGGAAGCAACCGTTACCTCTACGGTTCGTTGAACTCTAGCTTTGTGTTCTCTGATGCGTTCCGTCTGCCTGCGTACCTGAGCTACGGCAAAGTGCGTGCTTCGTACGGCGTGGTGGGTAACGCGCCGCCGATTTATGAAGCGAACGTTACCTATACGCAAACGCCACTGCAAACCGGAAACGGTTCTGTACCCGCACTGGCGTCGCAAGCACGGTATGGCAACAATGCCATCCAGCCGGAAAACAAATACGAAATGGAATTTGGTGCCGAAACCCGCTGGTTGAACGACCGCTTCGGCCTGGACATTACGTATTACAACAGCCGCATCGTCGATCAGATCCTCCAGCTTTCGCTGCCGACCAGCACGGGAGCCAGCTCGATCCTTGTCAACGTTGGCGAATTGCGTTCCAACGGCCTGGAAATCGGCCTGAACGCCACGCCGATTCGCGGACCGCTTACCTGGAACCTGCGCCTCAACTACGCCAAAAACGTCACCAAGGTACATTCGCTGATGGAAGGCGTGGATCGCCTGAACTACTACAATGCTGACGGCGGTGCCGTACAAGTGGTAGCCGAGAAAGGCAGGCCTTTGGGTGACATCCTGGTGCACCCGCGCCAAACCGACGAGAATGGCAACTTCGTAATCGGTGACAATGGTCTGTACATCATCAACAGCAACGAATACGAGAAAGCCGGGAACATCCTGCCCAAAGCGGTTGGTGGTATGCTGAACACCTTCACCTACGGTCCCTTCTCGCTCGACCTGACCATCGACTATCGTTTTGGCGGTCAACTGGTGTCGCCTCCGCTGTTGTATGCCACAGGCGCCGGGATGTTTGAAAGCACGCTGGAGTTCCGTGATGAAGAGAACGGCGGCCTGCCTTACTACATCAACAGCGACAACGTAAAAGTGCAACTGCCCAGCCACGACGCCGCAGCCCCCGATGGCAGCACCGTATTCCACGACGGCATGATCCTGGAAGGAGTAGACCAGGAAGGCAATCCGAACACGACTATTGTTGATGCGCCTTCTTACTACTTCAACACGTTCACCTGGGGTTCCAGCGGTTGGTACGGCGGCGGTGCTGTCTACGACAACAGCTACATCAAGCTTCGTGAGGCAACCTTAAGCTACCAGATCCCTACGAACCTGGCCAGCAAACTCAAGCTCCAGAACGTACGGGTGGCGCTCATCGGCCGTAACCTGTTCTACATCTGGCGTACGCTGAAGAACCTCGATCCGGAAGCGGCCATCGGTAGCCGTTGGGATCGTCAGGGCATCGACGAAGGCTCGGGTGCAGCCAACCGCAGCTACGGTATCTCGCTTCACGCCAACTTTTAATCTACTCACCGTCTAATTTGAACAAGATGAAAAAGATTTCTTATCTCCTCGCAGGTTGCCTGACGGTGGCGCTCGGCCTGAGCAGCTGTCAGGACGAACTGGAAGAAAAGTACTATAACCCGGAACAGACGACTGTTCCGGCCATTGAAAAGTTTTTCACCGCGATGCAGAACAACAACCGCGTGCGCTCCGAGTACTGGAACGTCCGGACGTTTCTGGTGATGCATCCGGCCCTGTACACGCAGACCGTAGGGTTTACCAACGACACCAAGCGGTATCAGCAGCAGATTGACTACACGCAGGGACGCTGGAACGACTACTACACGGGTGTAGTGGCACAGTACCGCGAAATTCAGAAAGAGTACAATACCCTGACCGAAGACCAGAAGGCGACGAAGGAGGTGTTTGTGCAGGCAGCCAAGGTGGTTTACCTGGACCAGACGTCACGCATCGTGGACCTGTGGGGAGCCATTCCGTTTCAACAAGCGGGTATGCTGAACCTGGAAAACGAAGTGGTTCTGCCCTCTTACGACGATGCCAATTCGATCTATAGCTCCATCCTGACGGGTCTGGAGGAAGCATCGACCTATTTTGCCAGTGCTTCGCTCGACCCAGTGACGACGGCCACGTTCCAGAAGCAAGACCTCGAACTGCGAGGTAGCCTGGAAGGTTGGCAGCGGTATGCCAACTCCCTGCGCTTGCGGTTGTTGATGCGTCTTTCGAACGTTGATGCCGGCACTGCACAGACGCAGGTAATGGCGATGCTGAACGATCCGGCGACGTATCCGTTGGTCGACGAGGCTGCGAACAACGTATTGCTGGCGCCGCTCACTACGTACAACGACAACCTGAACAACGCGTTGATCGAACTGAGCCGCCACGTAGCGCCGGAGTACATGCTGGAAGAAGTAATGAAACCGGTTAATGATCCGCGCATCGAGGTGATGTTCGATCCGGGGGCCAACGGCTACGAAGCCATGCCGGTCGACATGGCTGCCAGCGAACAGGAACAGGGCATTTCGCAAGGACTGTTCGCCGTTTTCGACACGGCCACGTTCCGCCAGAACCGCGCTCTGCCCGGCATCGTGATGACCTCTTCGGAAGTACAGTTCCTGAAAGCCGAGGCGTATTTGCGCTGGGGAAGCGCTACCGACGCCGAAGCTGCCTACACGGCCGGTCTGGAGCAGTCGATCGCGTTTTATTATTACCTCAACAGCCTGAGCACGTTCAAAGACGCGCTGGCAGCCCCTTCTGCTGAGGAAGTGACGGCATTTGTAACCAATCCGTTGGTGGCGCTGACGGGTACCACCGAAGAAAAACTGGCGAAAGTCTGGACACAAAAGTGGCTCCATTTCGGCTTCCTGCAGTCAGTGCAGGCCTGGGCAGAGATGCGGCGCACCGATTACCCGAACCTGACCTTCGTGCCGGACAACAGCACGCCTGGTTTTGAAATGCCACCGGCACGCCTGACGTATCCGAACGTAGAGAAGCAGTACAACACCGAAAATTACAATGCCGTGTCGGCCAGCGATACGCCCAATCACAAACTCTTCTGGGACGTAAACTAGGGTTGTTCTAATCAAAAGCAGTTAGAGTAAGAGAGATAGATTTCGAAAAGCCCGATCTTTTAGGTCGGGCTTTTTGTGTTTTAAACCGCTTATCGTCAGGCATAACCCTCACTACTTCGGGCATCAAACATGGCTTTTGTAAGTATATAAGACGATTTATGTACTTCCCGGACGGCCTTCTGACTAGAAAGTAGCTGAGGCTCACACTTTAATAACAACATAAAACCTAAACTACCTCGCCACTTTTCCGTCTTTGGGTGTAGTAAACGGTATCCAAAGCGCTTCTTCTCTTCTTTCCACACCACGAGCGCCCTACTCCTGTCACCAGAATCTTCCTCAACGACCAGTCCAACTTGAAAATATCCAATAAATCCTCCTATTTCCCATTTCTGTTTACGTTTTCACCAAAACAACTGGAAATATGTTTAAAGCTCCGTTTTCGTTCGAGGGCCGCATCCGACGTACCGAGTACGGCCTCACGTACCTGGCTTGTGTAGCGGGGATAATGGTGTGCGGTGCCCTGACATCGCTGGCAGAAGAAGCAGTTATGGTTGCGATGCTGGCCTTACTGCTCTACGTAGGCCTCTTGTGGCTGTTCTTTGCACAAGGTGCCAAGCGTTGCCACGACCTGGGCAACAGCGGTTGGTATCAGCTCATTCCGTTTTACGGACTCTGGCTGATTTTTGCGAAAGGCGAAGAATTCGACAACGAGTACGGTTCTGATCCGAAAGAGGTCGCTTCGCTGCCGCAATCGAGTTTCTAATTTTTGTATCGTAACCATAAACAGAAAAGCCCGACCTGAGAAGGTCGGGCTTTTGCGTTGAATGAGGAAAGCAGTTCGCGAGGCTGCGGCGCGCTTTAGTTACTTGACGACTTTCAGCGTTCCCTGCATGATGTAGAAGTGACCCGGCACGGTACACACGTACGTGTACTCGCCAGGCGTTTCGGGAGCCACCAGGTAAAGGGTTTGCGACGCACCCGGACCTTGCAACTCGGTGAAGTAAAGCACCTTTTCGTTATCGGGCACGTAGTTCATCCCCTGCCCTTTCAGTCCCAACGCCATGGCCGCTTCGCCGACGGGAACGGCCTGCCCCGGCGCTACAATCACCAGGTTGTGCGGCATGTCATCGTTGTTGCTGAAGGTCAGTTCCACTTTGCTACCGGCTTTCACCGTCAGTTCCGTGACGTCGTATTTCAGGCCGGGTTTGGTTCCCACTTTGATCGACTGATCGGCTTTGCCCCATCCGGCTGGCTTTTTGACCGGATTTTTAGCGGCGCGCGTCATCGGTGCTCCGGAGCGCGTGTTTTTCGCTTCGGGTGCGGGAGTCGCCTTGGCCTTCTTTTTCATATTGGCCTCTTTCATCATGGCATGGTCGGCATGAGCCGCGGCCGTTTTCGCCCGCTCGGGCAGCGTCAGTTTGGCACCTTCGGGGATGTTGTTCAGCGTGTAGTACGCGGTGTTGTGCAACAGCGGCAAGTTACCGTTGGAGCGCACGCCTTCGGCTTTGATCTCATGAACGTACTTCTCCCGCAGGCCATCGACTACCAACCGGGCTTTCAGCCCATCGGCCGATACGACTACGCCCTGAATCGGATTGATCGAGTCGTTGATGACGGGGCTGCCGTATACCGGGTGGTACTTGTAAATGAAGCCGGTGATCTGGTACGAAGCCGGATCTTCGGCGGTGGCTTTGTCGACCGGTTGGGTGAACTCGATCTCAAACCCATCGGGCATGGCACGTACGGCCTTCATCTCGAACGGCGTTTTGCCGGTCCAGATCAGTCGTTGCAACGCATAAGGCTCCGGCCCTTTCGAACCCCAGCCCCGGTTGGTTTGTCCGACGAACATGGAGCCGTCGTTGCCCCAGGCGATGCGCAACACACCCGACTGGAAGTTATCGCGGAACTGAAACGCCGCCCCCTGGTACTCGCCTTTCACTTTCTCCAGAAATACCCGGTCGATTTTGCTCTGCCCCTGATCACCGATGAACAGCTGACCTTCGAACGGACCGAACTGCCCGCCGGTGGTATCCACTTTCAATTCCGACGTTGAAATTCCCAGGATGGAGTGCGGCAGCCATACGGCCGGTAGCTTGATTTCCGGGATTTTCCGGGCCGTTTCGAACAGCGTCGTTTTGTCGTTCGGATCGTTTTCCGGTTTGATGGGATTCTGCCCTTCGGGCGTAAGACGCGGGTCTACCACGGCATACAGCTCTTCGGTCGTCAGGTCGAGCGGCGAGTTAGGTTCCGAAGTCCAACGCAACCCAGCGGGGTGGCCGACAAAGTCGCCCTTCTCGATGTGCGACACAAAACCCGAGCCCTGCCAGTCGCCCTGGTTGTCGGTGTAGAAGAACTCACCGTCCACCACACCCAAGCCACAGGGCGAGCGCATGCCCGTTGCAAACGGTTCCATTTTTCCGTCGGGGGTGATGCGCAGGGCCCAGCCACGCCACGGCACCCGGCTTTCGCCACGCCACCATTCCACGTCGCCGAAGGCCACGTTGCCCGTCACGATCATGCTGCCGTCGGGCATCACCACCGGTCCGTACGAGTACTCGTGGTAGTGCCCCGAAAGCGGCCACGCGTACACTGTTTCGTATTCGTCGGCCTTGCCGTCGCCGTCCGTATCGCGCAGGCGCGTCAGTTCACCGCGTTGCGACATGTAGAGGTCACCGTTCACGTAGGCCAGCCCGAGAATTTCGTGCAGGCCGCTTGCGAATTTGCGGTAGCGGGGCGCACTCTGTGTAGAGTACGGGTTTTCAATGATCCAGACGTCGCCCCGCCGTGTAGAGACGGCCAGTTCGCCCGTCGGCAGTGCCACTACGCCACCGCCCTCCAGCTCAATGCCTTCGGGAATGGGAATGGTCACCATTTGGTAATAATCGTCTTCGGTAGGAGGAGCGGCGTCGGTCGACGCCTGCGCCCACACCGCCGCGGGGGCCAGCAGGGCCACCAGTGATGCACCCAGGCAACGGCGCAGCCAGGCTGAGGGCGCTTGTAAAAATTTATGAGAAAACATGTTGTTCAAGATTCGGGATTACCAGATGATTTCGTAACGCAGAGCCTGTCCGGCACGCATTTGGGCCATGGGGACCACCAGTTCGTTGCCGTTGCGCACGGTAGGCGTCGGCCCTTCCAGCAGCTTTACTTTGTACTGCTGATCGTTGATGGTATAGGCACCATCGCGCTGCTTGGCGATGCCCGTCCCGTTGGCCACGCGGAAATAGAGGCCGGTCGAGGCCGGATTTTCCAGCCGGATTTCCCGCACCAGTTTCTTGCCCCCTTCGGCCGGCACAATGCGGTCCTGAACGTTCAGGCCGTGGATGGTATAGCGGAAAGTGGGGTAGCCTTGTGCGTCGAGTTTGTAACCGCGCATGCGGTAGGTGCCCTCCGGCTCGGTGGTAGGCCACTCGGCATTGGTGGTAGTCAGCACGGCCAGCGCGGGTGCGTCGTTCAGCGGCAGTATGCTGCCCATAGGATCGGCACTGCCATCGCCCCGGCTGTTCCACATGGGCGTAGCGTCCAGAAACTCGCCGCGCCACACCTGCACCAACGCGCCGTTGTCGGCATCGAACGTATAGTGTACGCCCGACGGATCACCGACCGAAATGGCGTGCGGAATCCGGCGTTCGGGCGTAGTGGCATCCTGCTTGAAGTCGATGAAGCTGCGGAATACTTTCGGCTCGCCCTGCACCGGCAGGAGGATCGGGCTGGTGGGGTCGTTCAGCGGCATCGACCCGGAGGCGTGCAACGGCTGACGACGCATGCCGGGTCCTGACACCATCAGGCCGAGTTGCTGCCCCTGCCACGAAAAATCTTTCAGGGTCAGGATTTCAAACTGCTGCGCCCCGGCCTGCAACTGCACCGGCGTGCCGTCTGGTATCCGCTTGTTGCCGATCATCATCTGGTTGCGGGTCCCGGTGTTCAGCTCAAAAATGTACTGGCCGGCCGCCGGGATTTGCATCGTGCCTGTAATCTGGTAGGCGTACTCGTTCGCGCCGCTGGCCCCTCGCCACGTCAGCTCGTTCAAGGTACCTTCCTGCGAAGCCGCTTTGCTGGATAGCTCTTCCGGTTTCTGAAACGCGCCTTCGTACAGGCGATACTTCAGGTTCGAAAGTGCGATTTTATCCTGGGTAAAAGCTTTATACGCCAGGTTGCGAAACGCAACGGCACCGTGATCGCCCTGAATGAACAGCGGGCCGGTGGCTGCCTCTTCCGGGAACGCCGGGCCGCGGGTGGGGCCGGTCAGTTCTACGTTTTCGTGCAGCACGGTGCCGTTCAGGCTCAGGCTCAAGATGCGTGCGTTGGCCACTTTTTTGCCCCCTTCGAAGCGCGGTGCCTGAAACGAAATTTCGAGGTGTTGCCAGAGACCGGGCGCGCGGCTCACGTTGATGCCGGGCGCGTGGCCTTCGTAGCCGTGCTGTGTGGCTTCGTCCCAGCGTGCGTAGATGGCGCCGTTGTCCTGGTACGTCATGTTAGGCTTACCCCAGCTGTCCAACAGCTGAATTTCGTAACGTCCCATGAGGTAAACGCCCGAATTCGAGCCTTCGGCCATCATGTAGTCGAGCGACAGGTCCACATCGCCAAACTCCTGCTTGGTCATGATGTTGGCTTTGGCCTTGTCGGTAGGTTGGTTCACCAGAATGCCCGTGCCGCTGGTCGTGGTAAACTGACCGGCTTTTTTCGGGTGCGTGGTGACCGAGCCGACCACCGTCCAGTTACCGGCGGTGGACTGAAACGCAGAGAGGTCCGTCAGGGGAATGGCGGTGTATCCGGCCTGCGGAGTTTGTGCCTGTAGCCCCAGAAAACTGCATAGGGAGAGGGCTAACAGAGCCAAACGCCAGGTGGGTGGGGGGACCGTGAGCGGTCTTCGTCCCTGAAACCTGGCGTTCAGCGAAAGACGTACTTTCATAAAGAACATGATAAGTTTGGAAGATAGGTAAAAACAAGGCCGAAAAATAAGGACAATTGCCCTGCCAGACAACGTGCAAACGTTTGTTTTCTTCCAAAAAATGCCTCCCTCCTTTTCTCTACAGCACAGACGTAGCCGTTCGCGCACTCAGAAGGATTGCGGGGTCTGCGGCTCCATATTCTCGAAATCTTCCAAGATGTAAATGTAAAATTCCTTGCGCAGCGCGTTTCCGGTGTAAAGCAGCACGTGCTTGATGTGACGCGTCAGGCCGAACGCCTGCTCGGTTTCGGGAGCAAGCGGCACGTTGCTGATGTAGATTCCGCGGTAGCCCTGGTAGGCAAACTGTTCCAGCCCCGGCCACAGGTCAAACTGGTTCATGCGGCGGCCGCCGGAATTGATGCAATAGGTCTGCGGATGCCCCGGCAGGTAAAAAGCCAGCTCGGACGCGATCTGGTAACTGTCGCTGAACACAAAATGAGGCACTTCGCCCAGTTGCTGCCGCTCGGCTTCGACCGTTTCGGCCAGTTCGCGCCAGCCCATCATCTCGCCCAGCGGTTCGGCCGTCGGGTCAACCCAGCGTACCAGGGTAGTGCGCGTGACGGGGATGAAAACCAGCATCAGCACGCCTACCGACAGCATCACCGCCCGGCACGTTTGCCGCAGCCGCCCCAGCGTCGTTGCCAGATAGGCCAGCAGGATAGGCAACGTTGCGTAAGCAAAAACCGGCCAGTTGGGATAGGCCTCACGCCAGACCGACATGCCCCCGAAAAACAAGAACACGCCCGCCGGAAAGCTCCACAAAAACGCCACCTCCGGTTTCAGCGAACGGCGCGCCAGACGTTTCAGGCCGAGGTAGAACGTGGGCAGCAAAAACACCGAGACCAAAGCCGCCTGCCCCCCCGTGTAGGAAACAAACCGCACCAGCCCTTTCCAGACGGTGGGCGTTGCTGCATCGGCCCCGGCCAGGTGCGTCACGTGCCGCGCCGCCACAAACTGATGCTGCGCCATCCAGACCAGCACCGGGACCATACACACCACCGTAATGCCAACGGCCAGCCAGAAGCCTTTTTGTCCCAACCGCTCCCGCCGGTACACCCACAGCCAGATCAGCGCGATGGGAAAAAACAGCACCATCACGTACTTGGCCAGAAAACCCAGCCCCGCACCGAGGCCCACCAGGCACCAATCGCGCAGGCGGTTGTGCTGCACAGCACGCCAGAAATAGTAGAGTGTAAACAGCCAACAGAGGGCCAGCGGACTGTCGGTCAGAAACAGCGTGGAAACAAAATGGTAGAACGGAAAGGCATAGACCAGGAAAGAGGCCAGTACGGCCGTCAGTTCATCCTTGAACAACTCATACGTCAGGCGGTAGACCAGCACCACGAGGCCCAGCCCAACCAGCACGGCGTTGAGCCGAATGGCAAATACCGTATCGCCAAAAACCTGGGTCGTCAGGAAGTTGAGGTAGGCAATCAGCGGCGGCTTGGAATAGTACGACCAAGCCAAGTGTTTGGACCAGAGCCAGTACTGGGCTTCTTCGACGTACAGGTCGATCGGTTCCAGCACCAGCACGTAAAGTTTGAAGAGCGCCAGCACGACGTGAAAAAGCAAGACATAACGCCAGGCGACGGAGGCCCGTAGGCCCAGATGAGTAGAAGTTTGCATGCCGGGAGAGGAGCTAGTGAGAGAGCAATAGAACACATCCGGTGAAGGTTCTGAAAACGCATACGGACCAATCCCGAAAAAGAGCACCCGAACCGGAAAAAATCCCGCCCAAACGGTCCGGTCTCGTGCGGACGAAAAAGCCACACATGCCTGCGTTTCACTAACTTCGGCATTCATGCAAACGCTCCTCCACTTTTTCTGGGAAAAGCGCGCCGAAATCGCCGAACAAACCCTGCAGCACCTCTGGATTACCCTCACTTCGCTGGGCATTGCGCTGGTCGTTGGCCTGAGCCTGGGGATTGTGCTGACGCGGCGACCTCGGCTGGCCGGGAGCGTGCTGGGGGCGGTCAACGTCATTCAGACCATTCCGAGCCTGGCATTACTGGGTTTTCTGCTGCCGTTGGTCGGCATCGGCGTGGTACCGGCCATCATCGCGTTGTTTTTGTACGCATTGCTGCCCATTGTCCGGAACACCTACGCGGGCATTACTGAAGTTGCACCCGATGTACGCGAGGCCGCGCGGGGGCTGGGCATGACCGACTGGCAGGTGTTGACGCGGGTCGAACTGCCGCTGGCCGTACCCGTTATTTTTGCGGGCATTCGGACGGCGATGGTGATCAACATCGGCATTGCCACGCTCTGTGCGTTGATTGCCGCGGGCGGGCTGGGCGAATTTATTTTCCGGGGCATTGCCCTCAACAACGTCAACCTGATTCTGGCCGGGGCCGTCCCGGCGGCCCTGCTGGCCCTGGCCTTTGACGGACTGCTGGGACTGGTGCAGCGCCACATCCGCCGGCTCGTCAAACCCGTTTTATTCACGGCAGCGGGCCTTTTTCTAGTCTTTGTTCCCTACCAGGCCCTTACCTCTTACGGCTCCGATCAACTGCGGGCGGGCTTTCCGTCCGAGTTCGTCGAACGCGCCGACGGGTACACGGGCCTGCGGCAAGCCTACGGACTGGACCTGGCCGTATCGGAACTGGAAATCGGGCTGATGTACGAAGCGGTACGGAACGGCGACGTCGACGTGATCTCGGGTTTTTCGACCGACGGACGCATTGAGGCCTATCACCTGCGCGTGCTGGAAGACGACAAGCAGTACTTCCCGCCCTACTACGCCGCGCCCCTCGTGCGGAACGCCACGCTGCGCCGCTATCCGGAGCTGAAAGACGCGCTGGCGTGGCTCGACGACCGCATTTCGGAGGCAGAAATGATGCGGATGAACTATCAGGTCGACGAAGCCAAGCAAACACCCCAGCAGGTAGCCGCGAATTTCCTGCAACAGAAAGGGCTGAAACTAGTCCCGAAACGCGCAGGAAATGCCCAAGTGCAGATCGGCTCGAAAAACTTTACGGAAAGTTTTATTCTGGCCGAACTCCTGGGGCTGGTGATTGAAGCACGTACGGGCCTAACGACCGAAACCAAGTTGGGGTTTGGCGGGACCAAGCTGGTGTTCGACGCGCTGACGCACGGCGACATCGATCTGTATCCGGAATACACCGGAACGGGTCTCCTGGCGCTGCTGCAGGCCGACGAAGCCACGATCGACAGCGTGACGTTCGACCGTGAACGGGTCTACCGGTACGTGCAACGCGAAATGCAGACCCGCTACGACGTGCAATGGCTGCAACCGCTGGGGTTCAATAATACCCACGCCATGATGATGCGCGAATCGCAGGCAGAGGAACTAGGACTACGGACCATTTCGGATTTGGCGAACTTCACGCAGAAATAACCGCGCGATATTGTGAATTTGTCGAAAGATTGCGTTCTTCCGTGCACCTCTTTCACACCTACACTTTTCCACTTTTCGCAATGAAGCCCATCCGCTACGCTCTTTCTCTGTGTTTCTTTTTGATAGTCAGCACGTTGCAGGCGCAACAGTATAACTACGCCGCCGCCCCCACCAGCGAATTTCACGCCCTTGTCCCCGTCGACGACTCGGCCGACGCCTGGATCGCGGGCGGCTACGAAGTCGATCCCGTTTTTGGGGAACGCCCGCTGCTGCACGCGGTGAATCGCTTCAACGAAGTGCTCTGGGCCTATCACTGGCCCGACAGTGTGCCCTACAACCAAGTGACCGACCTTGACCGGCTGCCCGATAACCGCGTGGTCGTCACCGGCGTAGGGAATGTGGTCTGCGACGTTATGCTACCCCATCAGGTAACGCTAAGTTGGATGACCACGGCTGGAGAACTGCTACAGGAAACCCACTTTCAATTTGAATCGCAGGGGGGGTTGCCCCTGCCCCAGACGGTGGTACAGCCCGACGGTTCCGGTTGGGTCGGTTATGCTTCCCAACTAATTCATTTTTCGGCCACGGGCGATAGTTTGGGTCGTATCCTGCTCGAAGGTGATACGATTCGGGCCCTGCTGGCCCCTACTGCTACCTCGCTAGCGGTATCGACCGGCGACACGCTCTGGTTGCTGGATCATGCGGGGAACGTCCTGGCACAACGCGCGCAGCAAAGCCCCCGGACCGCCCTGACCACCACACCCGCGGGCAATCTGCTGGTGGCCTGGGATGTTCAACTGCAGGAGTGGGACCAGACAACCCTGGAAACCCTCCAGCAGGCGGAGTTCTCGGACCTGCTCGATACCATCACCGCCCTGGTGGCCAACGATACTTCCTATTACGTTGCCGGCCTCGATGTCGAACACGGTACGATGCAACTTTACCGTACGGATACCAACCTGGTCAGGCCCTCGCCGGACGGACTTCGGCAAGACTACTTTGGTATGTACCTCCAAGCCCATCGGCTGTATGTTACCCCACGCGAAGATCTGGGCATCGTGGGCGTTTCGCGGCCCGGCCTGAAGCCCAATGCCTTCCTGGTCGGCGTTGACGAGGCCACCACCAACGGATTGGCGTTCTTCTTACCCACCATCCCTGTCAATCGCGGAAAGCTGTTGGAAGTTACAGTACTCAGCACGCAAGTGCAGGAGAAGGTGCCATACTATGCTTCTTCCACGCTTCAGGTGAAAATCACCAACGATTACAGTCAGCCGGCAATCGACAGCCTCTGGATCACGGCCACCGCCGGCTTAACGCCCTGGTGCAGCGAAATCTTAGTACATCAGCACTTTACCGGACTGCACATGACGCCCAGCGACACCCTCTCGTTAACACTCGAACGCGTCGCCCATCCCTTTTCCGGAGACGGCACCCCGCAGCGGTTCTGTGTCTGGATCTCGGGGGTCAACGGCTCATTCGATCCTGTCGACAGCGATAATTTGATTTGCGCCGATCTGATCGTCACCGATGCACCGGCCCGCCTCACGCAGATGCCCCTGCGCCTCTACCCCAACCCGGCAAAGCACAGGCTCCGCATCGATTTCGGAACAATGCTGCGCGCCTCACCGCTTCAGGTCGTCAACGCCCTGGGGCAACAGGTGCATTCCTGCAACGTTACCGGAGATCATACCGAACTGGACCTTGCTTCCTGGCCAGCCGGGGTCTACCTGGTCGTGTTGCCAGAAACAGGACAGACGGCGCGGCTGGTCCGGGAATAACCCCTTGCGGATCAGTTAATTGCCCTTATCGCGCGGCTTGTCAACCGCGCGACACACAGAAAGTTATATTTTTGTAAACTCGTCTTCTTTATTTGCGTTAGCGAGAATTATACGAGCTTTGCTGCTATGAAGAAGCCCATCAAACGCAAAGAACCTGATCCGAACTTTGATTGGGATCGCTGGGACCGTAAAAAATCGAATAAGAAAGAGAAAAAGGCTCCACGCCGCTGGGACGACGAAGACCCGCCGAAGGATTACATTCCGGACGATCCGGACCCGGAAGTGCTGCGCGAAATGGAGAACCTGACCGACGAAGAGCGAGCCCTCCCCTATCCTGATTATTTCATTGCCGATCTTAACGTGATGAAGCGACGCGAAGGCAGCGCCTTTCTCCCGAACGAACCGGAAGACGACGGAGAAACCGCTTCCTAACTTCATTGTGGTCTTAGACAAGCTCAGGCGCATCATCAACCTAAGCCTTTTTAACTCAAAAACTACTCATTACTACGTGGAATCTCTCTTGGGCATCGACGTGGGCGGCACCAATGTCAAATGCGGGCTCGTCTCACGCGAAGGTAAATTGTTATCCAAAAAGAAATACTCAACCCTTGATTTGCGGCACAGTGGCCGTTTTGTAGAAGGTTTTCTGGACGTAATCGCCGAGCAACTGGACGAGCACGGCAAAGTAGGCGGCATCGGCATCGGCATTCCCGGTACGCTGAGCCGGAAACGCAAACGGACCCTGGAGCTGCCCAATTTGCCCGAGTTGAATGGGGTAAAACTCCTGAGCATTCTGAACGATCGCTTTCCCACCGTGCCGTTTTACCTGGAGAACGACGCCAATGCGGCGGCGCTGGGCGAATACTATTTCGGCAAGAAGAAACTCCCCGGCGATTTTATTTTCATTACGCTCGGCACGGGCATTGGCGGCGCAGCGGTAATCGACAAAAAGCTTTTTAAAGGCGCACGGGGCAACGGCATGGAGATCGGTCACATTGTGGCCGGAAATGGCCGCCTGATCGAACAGAACATTGGAAAACAAGGCATTATTGCCATTGCCCGCGACAAGATGATGAATTCGTCGTTCACCACTACGCTGACCGACGACGACTTTCTGCACTCCAAGGCGGTGGTGAAGGCGGCCCACGACGGCGACGCCCTGGCGCTCGAAGTATTTCGGGAAGTGGGGATGATTCTGGGCGAGGCGTTGGTGTCGGCCATCCGCATTCTGGACATCACCACCATTTTGATCGGCGGCGGCGTTTCTGAAACTTTCGGGTACGTGCAGGAAAGCATGTTCGACGTGATGAACCGCCACCTGACGCCCTACTACCTCGACGATCTGCAGATCGAACTGGCCACCCTGGGTAACAATGCCGGCATCATTGGGGCGGCATCGCTCTGCCTGGCGAACGAGTAACCTCACTATAAAAAAGCCGCTGTTTCGCACAACGCGACAACAGCGGCTCTCCCAACCTTGAAACTATTTTTTTAGCGAAGCGTCACCTTCGACGTAGCCATCAACTCGCCATCCAGGTACAGCTCGAAGTTGTAATTCCCGGTGTAGTACTTGGCCGAACCTTCCCAGTTGAAGAAGATCTTCTCTGACTGACCGGTGTAATTCACTTCTTTGTGGCGCGTAAAGCGGCTCTCTTCGCGCTTCGATTTGTTGTAGAACACGCCATCTTCTTCGCCAATCAGCATGGTGCCTTTCGGGTCGGTGATGAGCAGGTACACCTGACGCGGTCCTTTTTCGGCCAGTTTGTTCTCGCTGATCACGAAGCTTACCGAAAAGCGATCTACGCGCTTGGCCTTCGACGTAAAGACGTACTCGCCTCGTTTCTCTTCAGTCGACTCGGTGATGACGCTGTAAAACTTCAGGCCGGCGGCTGCCGACATCTGCGTCTGCATGGCCTGTTCTTTCGTCAGCACGGCCGAAAGCGAATCGCGCAGGCCGGCATTTTCGGACCGCAGCCGGTCCAGTTCAGAGACCAGCGTCGCGTATTTCTCCTGCACCTCCTGGTTCTCTTTTGTCGCTTCGTCCAGCTTCTGCTCGTATTCACTCAACTTCGCTGAGCCGCCCTGGCGCTGCAGTTGCCGGTAACTGGCTTGCAAGCCCTTAATTTTCCGCGCGGCTTCTTCCAGATCTGTCCGTAAGCTCTCGCTTTCCGTTTTGTAGCGCATCAACTCTTCGATCGTGGCGTTTGCCTGAGCAATTTCTTTTTCGATTTTCCACTGCACCGATTTAATGGAATCGGCCCGGGCCGATTCGGCAAATTTTTCTTCCTGGAAGTTTTTTGCTTTGGTGAAGAAGTGATAGTTCCCGTAACCGGAAGCGCCTACTGCCAGGAGAAGAATCACCGAGGCGATGACCCACCCCCGCCCGGAGCGCGGTTCTTCCTCGTATTCCTCTTCCTCGTACTCCATCTCGGTTTGTTCTTCCACTTCTACCTCGGTCCCCTGGTTCAGTGCTACCGGATCGTGCTCTTCATCGCTCTGATGAAATGATAGAGATGCCGTGTTTGCCATAGTTGTTTCTGATGCGTTATCTGTTTATTCCTTACAGCCTTAAGTCCTTCACCTGGAATTTACATTTAGCCAGGTGGGGCAGCGGAGTGCGTTGTGCGCTTCAACTCGATCCATGGCGGAAATCCGATGTCCGTTTGCCGGGCTGGGGCGCAAATCCCCCGAATTTCAGCCACTTACCTGCGTAGATGTCGCTCGTGCTGAGGAGCTACGCTGCCATATTTGAAGATAAGCATTACGGTACAGAAGGCCAGAAGCCCTGTGCAAGGGCGATGTGAGGTTTAAGCAAAAAGCTGATGGTCAGCGCTTAGATCACCAATTTTCGTCCTGGAATGACGCTATGTTTCAGCCGGTTTTGAATTGCATTCTTCCTGTCTGAAACATTCGCCGAAGTGTTGTGGAAATGTTTACTTTAGCGGGCGGCATGTCAGATGCCCTACCTCAAACAATCTCAGGTTAATCGTTTCTTCATGGAAAACATTGTGTACTTCTTGCCGATCGCCGGCGTCCTGGCTTTGTTGTTCGTGTTCTGGCGAACTTCATGGCTCTCCAAACAAGATGAAGGTACCCCACGCATGGCAGCCATTGCCCGTAACATCGCCGTGGGGGCCATGGCATTTTTAAGAGCTGAGTACAAGATTCTAATCATTTTCGTAATTGCCGTAGCTGTACTGCTGGGCTTCAAAGGGACACAGGAAGAGAATTCTACCGCTCTGGTAGCGTTTTCGTTCATTGTGGGTGCCCTTTGTTCAGCACTGGCCGGGTTCATGGGCATGCGGGTCGCCACCAAGGCCAACGTGCGCACCACCCAGGCGGCACGCACTTCGCTGAGCCGTGCCCTCGAAGTCGCCTTCGCGGGTGGCTCGGTTATGGGCATGGGCGTAGTAGGATTAGGAGTGCTGGGGCTAAGCCTCCTGTTCATCCTCTACACGCAACTTTACGGTTCCGACGGTGCCAGCCTTAACATGGTACTGAACGTGATTTCGGGCTTTTCGCTCGGAGCTTCGTCGATCGCCCTGTTTGCCCGCGTGGGAGGCGGCATTTACACCAAAGCAGCCGACGTAGGCGCCGACCTGGTCGGGAAAGTCGAAGCGGGCATTCCGGAGGACCATCCCCTCAACCCCGCCACCATCGCCGACAACGTAGGCGACAATGTAGGTGACGTCGCGGGTATGGGTGCCGACCTGTTCGAATCGTACGTGGGGTCCATCATCGGCACCATGGTGCTGGGCGCCGCCTTTATCGGCATGCCGGGTTTTGAAGACGCCCTGGGCGGGCTGTCGGCCATTGTCTTACCGCTGGTGCTAGCCGCGACCGGCATCATCGTCTCCATCATCGGTACCTTTTTCGTACGTGTGAAAGAAGGGGGGGACCCGCAAGCTGCCCTGAACCTCGGCGAGTTTGGCTCGGGCGGTCTGATGATTCTGGTCTCCTACTTTGTGATCGTAGGCTTACTGCCCGAACGCTGGACGGTCGAGGCCCTGCCCGGTACCGCCCTGGAAACCAAAGAATACACCGCCATGGGCGTCTTTTTCGCCACCATCGCCGGCCTGGTTGTGGGTCTGGCGGTCGGGAAGGTAACCGAATACTATACCGGCTTGGGTACCACCCCGGTCAAGTCCATCGCTCAACAATCGCTGACCGGAGCCGCCACCAACATCATTGCCGGCTTGGGCGTGGGCATGATGTCGACCGGCATTCCTGTGCTTCTGATCGCAGCCGCCATTCTGGTTTCTTACTACTTCGCGGGCCTGTACGGCATTGCCATTGCGGCTGTAGGGATGCTGGCCAACACTGGCATCCAGCTGGCCGTCGACGCTTACGGTCCCATTTCGGATAACGCCGGGGGCATTGCCGAAATGGCCGAACTTCCCAAGGACGTTCGCCAACGCACCGATAAGTTGGATGCCGTCGGCAACACAACGGCCGCCATCGGGAAAGGCTTTGCCATCGCTTCGGCGGCCCTGACGGCCCTGGCCCTGTTCGCCGCCTTTATGCAACAGTCGGGGCTGCGCGCCATCGACATTTCGAAGCCCGGCGTGATGGCCGGTCTGCTCGTTGGGGGCATGCTGCCGTTTGTGTTCTCGGCACTGGCTATGAACGCTGTAGGCCGGGCCGCCATGGCGATGATCCAGGAAGTGCGCCGTCAGTTCACCACCATTCCGGAACTGACCGCAGCGCTCGGCATCATGCGCAAGTACGATTCCGACCTGAGCAACGCCACGCCAGAAGACCGTGCTATTTTTGATGCCGCCGACGGAAAGGCCGAATACGACAAATGTGTCGCCATTTCGACCCAAGCATCGATTCGCGAGATGGTCATGCCCGGTTTGCTGGCCATTGCCGCCCCGGTAGCCGTTGGGTACCTGGCCGGCGCCGAAATGCTGGGCGGGCTGCTGGCGGGCGTAACTGTGTCGGGCGTGCTGATGGCCATATTCCAGTCGAACGCCGGTGGTGCCTGGGACAATGCCAAGAAAAGTTTTGAAGAAGGCGTCGAGATCAACGGCCAGAAATACTACAAAGGCTCCGATCCGCACAAAGCGGCCGTGGTGGGCGATACCGTAGGCGATCCGTTCAAAGACACGTCTGGTCCGTCGCTCAACATTCTGCTGAAGCTGATTTCGGTCGTGGCCCTGGTCATTGCACCTTCGCTGTACGTGCCGCCGTCGGCGGCCGAAGTGGGCCAGACGCAACCGCAACCCCGGGTGGAGACCGCAACCGACGTGCCCCCCGCCCTGGCCGACGTAAAGTAACCTCACGTTTTCCCCGATTTTACTGGCTGGAATTGAAGGCAATACCGCGCAAGCGACACGGCCTTCAGTTCCAGCCTCGTTTTTCTCTTTACATTATCACTACTTTTGTGGAAACCAACACTTGCTCCGTGGAATCGTCCGTAACCATTCACGACAAATCTTTTCGGCTGTTTCTGTCAGAAGACGAACTGCAACAAAGCATTGCCCGGCTGGGGCAGCAACTCACCGACGATTACCGCGATCGCAATCCCATCTTCGTCGTGGTGCTGAACGGAGCCTTTATCTTTGCGGCGGATCTGCTGAAGTGCGTGGAAACGCCCTGCGAAGTAACTTTTGTAAAAGTGGCTTCGTACCAAGCGACACAAAGCACAGGCGAGGTAGAAGAAATTCTGGGTCTGGAAGAAGACCTGCACAACCGACACGTCGTGATTGTCGAAGATATTGTCGATACGGGGCTGACCATGAGTGCCCTCCTCGATTCGGTTCGCGAAATGCGCCCGGCGTCGGTAGAAGTGGCAACACTCCTGCTAAAGCCCAAGGCCCTGAAGCGGCCGCTGTCCATTCGTTACGTGGGCAACGAAATCGAGAATCGTTTTGTAGTAGGGTTCGGCCTCGACTACGACGGACTGGGCCGAAACCTGCGCCATTTGTATCAATTATCAACTCAATAACCTCTAACTTCAACGGTTTCCGTCCGGAGTTGACCACGGCGGATACTCTACGTTAAAATCAGTAACTATGCTTAATATCGTACTGTTTGGCCCTCCCGGGGCGGGCAAAGGAACGCAAAGCCAGAACATCATCGATACATACGGGTTGGTTCACCTCTCCACGGGCGATCTGCTGCGCTCGCAGATTGCGGCGGGTACGGAACTGGGGCTGCGCGCCAAAACCCTGATGGACCAGGGCATTCTGGTGCCCGACGAAGTCGTGATCGGCATGATCGAAAGCAAACTGGCCGAGAACAAAGACGCGAAGGGCTTTATTTTCGATGGTTTTCCGCGCACGGTGGCGCAGGCCCAGGCGCTGGACGAACTCCTGAGCCGGTACGATACGGAAATCGGGTGCATGGTGGCGTTGAGCGTCCACGACGAAGAACTGACCAAGCGGCTGTTGCTGCGGGGCCAAACGTCCGGCCGCTCCGACGACCAGGACGAGTCCCTCATCCGCAAGCGCATCCAGGAATACAACGACAAGACGCTGCCGGTGGCCGATTATTACCGCCAACAGGGTAAGTATTGTGCCATCGATGGCATCGGCGGCATCGACGAGATCTTCCAGAACATCCGCGACGTGCTGGACCGCAAATAGCCTGCACGCAACGTAGTAGAAGAGGGTTTTCCTGCCAGGGCAAACCCTCTTTTCGTTACTGCCCCGCCCCCGCTGCCTCCTCCTTTTCTTCTTCCGGCTCGTTGGGTAGCCTGATCTGTTTTAAAACCGGGCCAAGTGCCATCAGTACGAAACCAAAGCCTGTTTTAAACGGTTTTCAGATCAGTGCTTGCGTACCCTTTTCTAAATTATTAGTTACTTTGACAAAAATTCATCGTTATAAAACAACGCTCCGACGTCTTATCTGTTGAAGATCTTTGTTTTCGATGAGGCAGTGGACTTACACCTGCTACCTTTTGCCCGAAACCTCAACAAGCGCATACGCAGCTTCGACGGGCAGTAACACGCATTATTTCCAATTCACTTGAACTAGTTGTGCTCCTATGAACAATATATTAGCAACGCCTTTTGAGACACCTTTTGGCGTAGCCCCTTTTTCCAGCATCAAAGTAGACGATTTTCTGCCCGCGCTGAAGGCCGCCATTGAAGAAGGAAAAGCACAGGTACAGATGGTTGCTGATGCCAACACGCCCCCGACCTTCGCGAACACCGTTGAAGCCCTCGAACGCAGCGGCGAACGCGTAGGCATTATTTCCAGCATTCTTTTCAACCTGAACGCCGCAGAAACCAACCCCGAGTTGCAGAAAGTGGCGCGCGATGCCTCCCCACTCTTGTCCGAGTATGGCAACGACATTCTGTTGAACGAAAAGCTGTTCCAACGCATCGCTCAGGTGTGGAACGACCGCGCTCAGTACGACCTGACGCCCGAAGCCGCCACGTTGCTGGAAAAAACCTACAAGCAATTTGTGCGCAACGGTGCCAACCTCGACGAAGCCGGCAAACAACGCCTCCGGGAAATCGACAAGCGGATGGCCGAATTGTCGCTGCTGTTCGGCGAGCACGTGTTGAACGCCACCAACGCGTACGAAATGGTCATTACCGACGAGGCCGAATTAGCCGGACTGCCGGAAGATGCCCGCGAGATGGCAGCCGACACCGCCCGTGAAAAGGGGAAAGAAGGCTGTTGGATCTTTACGTTGCAGTTTCCCAGTTACTTGCCGTTTATGACCTACGCCGATCATCGGGGACGCCGGGAGGAACTGTTCCGCGCCTATGCCTCGCGTTCGTTCGGTGGTGAAAACGACAACCAGGAAGTTATCAAAGAACTGGTGGCGTTGCGCCAGGAACGCGCCCAACTGCTGGGCTACGCGTCTCACGCGGATTTTGTCCTGGAAGAACGCATGGCGGAATCGCCCCAGAAGGTCTACGATTTTCTGGAGGAAATGCTTCAGTATGCCAAGCCCGTCGCCCTGCGCGAGGTACAAGACCTGGAAGCGTATGCCCGCGCACACGGCGGCCCCGAACGCCTCGAACGGTGGGACCACGCCTACTGGGCCGAAAAGCTAAAAAAAGAAAAGTTCGAGATCGACGACGAGATTCTGAAGCCTTACTTTCAGCTGGAAAACGTGATTGAAGGCGCGTTTCAGGTCGCCGGGAAACTCTACGGCCTTACGTTCCGTCAGGTCGACAACATTCCCGTGTACCATCCCGATGTCCGCACGTTTGTGGTCGAAGAGAAGGGCACCGGACGCCACATCGGCGTCTTTTACGGCGATTTCTTCCCGCGCCCCGGCAAGCGTAACGGGGCCTGGATGACGTCGTATCGCGATCAGAAAAAGGAGAAAGGCCAGGAACAACGTCCCCACATTTCGATCGTGTGCAACTTCACAAAGCCTACGGCGACCAAGCCTTCGCTTCTGACGTTCAACGAGGTTACGACCCTTTTCCACGAGTTCGGTCACGCGCTGCACGGGCTTCTGGCCGACGGCATGTACGCCAGCCTGACAGGCACGTCCGTCTACTGGGACTTTGTGGAGCTGCCTTCGCAGGTGATGGAAAACTGGGTGTACGAGAAAGAAGCCCTCGACCTTTTCGCCCGCCATTACCAGACCGGCGAACCCATTCCGGCCGAGTTGGTGGAACGCATCAAGGCCAGTGCCAATTTCATGAGCGGTTACCAGACCGTTCGCCAAATCAGCTTTGCCAAGCTCGACCTGGCCTATCACCGCCAGCAAGCCGATTCTATTCAAGAGGTCAGCGGGTTTGAAGCTATAGCCCTGGCTGAAACGGAACTCTATCCGAAAGTAGAAGGGACCAACACCAGCTGTTCGTTCAGCCACATTTTCCAGGGCGGCTATTCGGCGGGGTATTATAGCTACAAGTGGGCCGAAGTACTCGACGCCGATGCGTTTGAGTTCTTCCAGGAGAAAGGCATTTTCAACCAGGAGACGGCCGACCTGTTCCGCCGCCACGTTTTGTCGGCCGGGGGAAGCGAGCATCCGATGCTGCTTTACAAGCGGTTCCGGGGCCAAGAACCCTCGCCGCGTGCTCTCCTGCGACGCGCCGGGCTTTTGCCCAACGAGGAGACTCCTCTGCCGCAGCAGTAGTCAAAAAATAGAAAGGGAAGCGTAACGCTTCCCTTTTTTATGACCTTTCAGTACCGATTTACAAACGCCTGCACCTCCTGCACAAACCGCGACGACTCGGTGATGAAGGGCTCGTGCCACGAGTTTTCGAACGTTACCCACGTCACCTCCGTGTCTTCAGGCAGTAACGCTTTGGTTTCCAGCCCCACTCCCAGCGGCACCACGCCATCTTTTTCGCCCCAGAACAGCCCGATCGGTACCGTAATATCCGACAACGCCGTGCTTTTGTCGTAGCGCAGCATTTCGTGCCGGGCCCATCCTTCGTAGGCACCGGCGTGGGTAAACATGCCCAGGGCGGTGTTGGGTGAAGCAAACAGGTAATTCAACACGTATTTTTTGTCTTCGTAGACCGAAACGGGGTTGCCTTCCAGATCGTGCATGTGCCGGTAGAGCGTGCCCCATTCGTACGTTGCGAGCGTCTCCGGGGTCAGTGGATGCTCGGTGACAAATTGCTCCGCGGCGGTGTGGCCCTGTGCGCGGGCGGCTTCCAAGACCCACGCCTGCATCTGTACGAGCCACCGGTAGGTCGAGAAAATCCCGTTCACCAGCATGGCGCCTTTGACGAGCCGTTGGTTGTCGCCGGTGGTCAGAAACTGCCAGGCTAATTCTACCCCGAAGCTGTGTGCTAACAGGTACAGATCGACGTCAGGATACTGCTGCTTCAGCAGAGTAACCACGTAATAAGCATCTTCCCCAAACTGCGCATAGGTCAACAAATCAGGATGGACCCGGCCGGACGACGAACCCGCCACGCGCTGATCCCAATAGGCCACCGCTACCGTTTTTTCCAAGGCTTCAAAATAAGGCTGGTAGCACATGGCGCAGTCGCCAGGGCCGCCGTGCAGAAACAGCACCATCTTGCCCGAAGCGACGTTGCCCCGTATCCAGATGGGCATTTCCGCCCCTTTGTGGACCAGATTCAGCTTGTCGGCCACGCGGTCAGGCGTTTCGCGCTGGCAGGCAACAGTCAGGCACAGCAGGCCCGCTAACAGAACAAGGTGACGTAGAGTAGACATGATTAATGAGTGCCAAGACGTTTTTTGATGATGCCCGCTTCCAGCGCCACACGAGGCAGAAACGAGGCGTTATAGGGCACTTGTACGCTCCAGTTCAACCGGGTGTACCAGGCCAGGGGAATGCGTTTTTTCACCGACAGGTCTTTCCCGATGCCCAGCGAGAGCGTCGGGAGAAAAGTGCTTCGGCCGGCCCATGCTTTCTTCTGCAACTCTCCGGAGGGCGTAACCCGGTACGTTTGGCCTTCCAGAAAATACCGGAAATAACTGGGGGCAATTCCGGCTTCCAGCAACCCTCCTTTCGGGCCGAGGCGCTGGTACGTTATTTCCGGAGCTACGACGAGTCCCACGTGGTTTTGCGGGTGACGATAGAGCGCTACGCCCGGTGTAAACAACCAGTTGCGGGTGACGCGGGCTTCCGTCTTTTTAAGGCGCTCGCTGGTTTTCAGGGGGTACTGTGTTCCCACCTTCAGGCCGTAGTGCGTAACGGTTTCGCCGTAGTACGCGATCCGCCAGGTTTGGGCACGCCCCTCGTTCGTGAAAAGCAGCGCACAGAGCAGAAGCGCCCCGCCCCGCCAGGATGGGTCCAGAAGCAGTGCTTGGAAGAAGAATCGTCGCCAATTCATCGCGTTTTTTTAGGCAAAGCTAGTAGACTGCCTTGCCTGTTTCTTGTAGAAAAACGACACCTGCAGCGCGCTACAGACCGTTTTTACACGCTTGCCTGAACTTTGACGCTGGCGTTTACGGGCTTACGTGTCCGGAATACGCCATCTCAAGGTAAAATCCGATAACTTGGCTGCCGCTGAGGCAACCGACCTCCGCCGTTTTTCCAACCGATCCACCCTATTCTCATGCTCCATTCGTCACGTCGTCAGTTCCTGAAAACATCCGTACTCGGCGCGGTAGGCCTCTCGCTGCCTCAACTGGCCCACGGCCGCCGCCCGTTGGCTCCTTACCGCTTCTACGTCGGTACCTATACGTCCAAAGAGAGTCAAGGCATCTACCTTTACGAACTGGACCCGACCAGCGGTCGCCTGATCTACCAGCAACTGGCCGCACGCCTGACGAATCCGTCGTACCTGGCCATCGACGGGCAGCAACGTTACCTCTACGCCGTAAACGAGACCGAAGAGTTCGAAGGCAAACCCGGCGGCGCGGTGAGCGCCTACGCCATCGATCCGGCCACGGGCCAACTCACGCTCCTCAACCAGCAGCCCACGCGCGGCGGGGCTCCCTGTTACATCTCGGTCGATCAGCAGAACCGCTACGTGCTGGTGGCCAACTACGTAGCGGGCAACGTGGCGGTCTACCCCCTGCAGGCAGATGGACGCCTCGGGGCCATGAGCGATCTGGTACAACACACGGGCAGTGGTCCCAACCCACAGCGCCAGCAGTCACCGCACGCACATTGCGTGTTGATGGACCCGACCAACCAGTTTGCGTTTGCCGTGGACCTGGGCATCGACAAGATCATCAGTTACCGGCTCGATGCGACCACCGGCAAACTTCGTCCGAACGCCGAAACGCAGGCCGCACCCGGCGCAGGCCCACGGCACTTGGTTTTCCACCCCAATGGCCGGCTGGCCTGCGTCATCAACGAACTGAATTCGACCCTAACCTCATATCGCTACAACCGCCAGGCCGGTACCCTCGAAGCAGTGCAAACCGTACCGACCCTGCCGTCTTCATTTAACGGGGATAACTCCTGCGCCGACATTCATTTCGACGCTAGCGGCCGCTTTGTGTACGGCTCCAACCGGGGACACAACAGCATTGTGGCCTACGCCATCGACGGCGAAACCGGCCAGCTCGACTACCGGCAGCACATCTCGACCCAAGGCCAAACGCCCCGCAATTTTGCGGTCGATCCGTCCGGGAAATTTCTCCTGGCCGCCAACCAGGCGTCGGATTCCATCGTTACCATAGGCATTGACGGTGCCACGGGTCAGCTGGCCAGCCGCGGGACGATTGCCGGGGCACCGACACCCGTTTGCATACGATTTTTAGGATAAGTTCATGCCTTTTTTGCTTGCCGTTCCGACCTGGGTAATGGCCGGAGTCTGGGGACTGGTGGCCGGAGGTGCCCTGTTGGGAGGCGCTTTGGCAGGCTATTTTGCCCACGTTCCCCGCCGTATGATCGCCGCCATCATGGCGTTCGGCAGCGGGGTGCTGATCTCAGCCCTCTCGTTCGAACTGATGGAAGACGCCTTCGAGCGCGGCGGATTCGATGCCACTGCCCTCGGTTTCGTAGCCGGAGCGGCCCTCTATACCGCTGCCAACTGGCTTCTAAGCTACTACGGTGCGCGCCACCGCAAACGCTCCGGTGCCGAACAACCCTCCGAGTCGGACGACGAAGGCAGCGGGCTGGCGATTGCCATCGGTGCGCTGTTGGACGGCATTCCGGAATCGATCGTGATTGGCCTGAGTCTGCTGGAGGGCGGTGCCGTAAGTCTGGTGACGGTGGTGGCCGTCTTTCTCTCGAATGTGCCGGAGGGGCTTTCCAGCGCGGCCGGTATGAAAAACGCAGGCCGGTCGGCGCGCTATATTTTTGGGGTATGGGGCGGCATTGCCTTGATTTCCGGGGCGGCTTCTTTGCTGGGCTATTCGGTCTTTCAGGACTTTTCGCCTGATGTCATCGCCGCCACAACTGCCGTCGCGGCCGGGGCCATCCTCGCCATGCTGGTCGACACCATGATTCCCGAGGCTTTTGCCGTGGCCCATAATTTCGCGGGACTGATCACGGTGCTGGGCTTCCTGGTCGCCTTTGTGCTCAGCAAATTCGGCGGGTAACGTCCGGCCCGGTTTCCGCGATCTACTCCTTCCTGCCTTGCCTTTCCATCGGGTTTTGTAGCTTAGGCGTCATGATGCCACGCTTGTTCCCGCTGTTTTGCCTGCTCCTGCTCTGGAGCTGCCGCCCCGCTTCGCCCCAAACGCAAACGTCGTTCGACCTCATCATCCGTCACGGCACGGTCTACGACGGGTCCGGCTCCGCTCCGGTACAGACCGACATCGGCATTTCCGGAGACACCATTGCTGCCCTGGGCGATTTGTCGGAAGCCGACGCCCCTACGGTGCTCGACGCAGAAGGACTGGCGGTCGCGCCGGGGTTCATCAACGTCTTGTCGTGGTCGGTCGAATCGCTCCTGATCGACGGGCGCTCGCAGGGCGAAATCCGGCAAGGGGTAACGACCGAAGTATTTGGGGAAGGCGTCTCGTGGGGACCGCTGAACGCGGACATGAAACAACGCATGAAAACCGAACAGGGCGACCTGACGTACGACGTCTCCTGGACCACCCTGTCCGAGTATCTGAAGCACCTGGAATCCCAGGGCGTTTCGCCTAACGTAGCGTCGTTTCTGGGCGCCACCACCGTGCGCGAGTATGTAATTGGGTTGGAAGACAAGGCTCCCACGCCCGCGCAACTGGCGCAGATGCGGCAACTGGTCCGGCAAGCAATGGAAGAAGGGGCGCTGGGCATCGGGTCATCGCTCATTTACGCACCGGCGACGTACGCGTCCACCGACGAACTGATCGAGCTTTGCAAAGTGGCGGCAGAGTATGGGGGCATGTACATTTCGCACCTGCGCGACGAAGGCGATTCGCTGCTGCCGGCGCTCGACGAGCTGATTCGCATCAGCCGGGAAGCTCGCATTCCCGCCGAAGTTTATCACCTGAAAGCAGCGGGCGAACGCAACTGGCCCAAGCTGGACTCGGCCATCGCCCGCATCGAGGCAGCACGCCAGGAAGGGCTGCCCATTACCGCCGACGTATACGTGTATACGGCCAGTTCGAACGGGCTGGACTCACGGATTCCGTCCTGGGCGCACAGCGGCGGCCCCGATTCGCTCTACCATCGCCTGCAAATGCCCGACACGCGGCAGCGACTCTTGCACGAAATCCGATCGGAAGCACCCTTCCCCCGCATTCTGCTCGTGGGCTTTAAATCGGAGGCGCTCAAACCGCTCATTGGCCAAACCCTGGAAGAAGTCGCTCAGCAACGCGGTCAGGATCAGGCGGAAACCATGCTTGACTTGGTGCTGGAAGACCGGTCGTCGGTGCAGATTGTTTCGTTCATCATGAGCGAGGAGAACATCAAAACCAAGCTTCGCCAACCGTGGGTTGCGTTGGGCTCCGATGCCACTTCGCGCGCCACAGAAGGGGTCTTCTTACTTTCGTCCACCCACCCACGGGCGTACGGCAACTTCGCGCGGTTGCTGGGCAAATACGTGCGCGAGGAAAACGTGCTGCCCTTGCAGGAGGCCATTCGGCGCATCACGAGCCTGCCCGCGCAAAACCTGAAACTGACGCGACGCGGTGCGTTACAACCCGGCTACTTCGCCGACGTGGTGGTGTTCGATCCTGACTCGATTGCAGACCGCGCCACCTACGACCATCCGCATCAATATGCGGTTGGGATGCACCATGTGCTGGTGAACGGCACGCCGGTCCTTCAGCATGGAGAACACACAGGAGCCAAACCGGGACGTGCCTTGTGGGGGCCGGGCTTCGGCCGGAAATCCGTGGCCGCTGCGGACGAAGACCAGTAGTCTGCAGGAAGTCCCCGTCGCGGATAACTCGTTACGAATCAACTTCGCACGGGCCTATTTCTCTTAATACCCCGTCAGTTCATCGGCGGTGTTGCGCTGTTGTTCCGGATAGAAGATGATGAAACTGTTTTCTTCGAAATACTGAGACAGAAGGCGTGGCAACCGGTCCAGGTAGTCGTGGTACGAGAGGGTACGTGCGCGTGCGTTGACAAGAATCAGCAGATCCTCCACCCCGACTTCCCGCGCCAGAATCAGGAAATTTTCCCAGTCGTCGAAGGGGCGTAGTACGGTATCGACCGAGGGCTTTTCTTCCCGCAAGCGGTTGTCGATGACCTTCAGCGACGATTCGGTGCCGAACAGGTGCACTTTGCCGACCGTCTGCCGACAGATGGTCCGCAGCGTTTCGACCCAGGCCACAAACCCCGGCTCCCACTCGGCATCGGGCGGGACAACGACGACCATCTTGCGAACCGTGTTGAGCGGGCGTAGCAACTTGGTCACCAGAATCATCTGGCTCGTCTTCTGCACCACGTTGTCGAGCACGCTGCCGAACAGCCGTTCTGTGGCCGACACCCGCCCGTTCCAGCCGATCACGATCTGCGTCACGAGCAATTCTTTGGCCGTACGGATGATGCCACTCGCCACGTTAAAATCGACCCGATGCAGTGCCTGCACCCCGTTTTCCGTCGCGGCGGCGTGCTGGCGTCCCTTTTCCAGCAGTTTGCGGGCGGTGACCAGCCGTTCTGCCGCCTCTGAATTATCGAGCACTACCGACAACAGGTAGAGCGGCTCGGCGGAAGCCGGTTGCTTGATCATCACGGCCAGATCGACCAACTGGTCGAGCGTTTCGGGGTTGGCGATGGGCACCAGAATGCGTTCGCTTTTTTCGGGCGTGGGGGGCGTGCGTTCGGCTTCGGTGGTGGCCAGGCGGCGGGCGGCGGCTTCGGTCACAAACGAACTGATCAGGCAGGTAATCAGAATCATGACGATGGTCCCGTTCAGGACGCTCTCGTTCAGCAGTCCCAACCGATACCCTACCAGGACGGCGGCCAGCGTGGCCGCGGCCTGCGAATTACTCAACCCGAAAATGATGTTGCGCTCCGGCACCGAATAGCCAAAAATGCGCTGCGTGGCCCAGGCTGCACTCCATTTGCCAAACAACGCGACGACCGTCATCGTCCCGGCTACGATCAACGCCTGACTTCCCATAAAAAACACCCGCAGGTCCACCAGCAACCCGACCCCGATCAGAAAGAACGGAATAAAAAGGGCCTGTCCGATGAACTCGAGGCGGTTCATCAGCGGCGACGAGTGCGGAATGAGGCGATTCAATGCCAGACCCGCCATAAACGCCCCGATGATGGGCTCCACCCCCGCCAGACGTGCCAGCATCGCTGAGAAAAACACCACTGCCAGCACAAACAGGTACTGCGAGATGCTTTCGCTCGCCAAGTTGCGGAAAAACCAGCGGGCAATCCAGGGAATAACGACCAGCACCAACCCCATAAAGATGCCCAGCGACACGATCAGCTTCACCCAGAAGAGCATGTTCAGTTCGCCCTCGGCGGCCCCGGCAATGACGGCCAGCACCAGCAGCGCCAGCGTATCGGTGATGATCGTGCCGCCCACCGTAATGGTCACCACCTCGTGACGGGCGATGCCGAAACGGCTCACAATCGGGTAGGTCAGCAGCGTGTGCGAGGCGAACATGCTGGCCAGCAGCACCGACGAAGCCCAGTTGAAGCCTAGTCCGTAATAGCCTACCAGCGTGCCGATCGTCTGGGGAATCAGAAAGGTAAACGCGCCAAACACGATGCTTTTGCGCTGGTTTTTCCGAAAGTCGATCAGATCGATCTCCAGCCCCGCCAGAAACATGAGGTAAAGCAAGCCGACCGTGCTGAACAGCGTGGTGTCCGTACCTTGGATCAGGTTGAGGCCTTTGGGGCCGACCAGCGCACCCGCCAGAATCAGGCCGATAATGCCGGGCACTTTGAAGCGACTCAACACCAGCGGAGCGACTAAAATGACCACCACAATAAGCGAAAGGATGATCACCGGATCGGTGAGCGGTCGCGTGAATTCCGAAAAGCTGAACATAGAGAAAAGTAGGGTAAAAACCGGAATCTAAAACAGGAGCTTCTCGGCGTTCCGGGGTGGACAGCGCGCCGCCAGACACGTTTCGGGCAAAAGTTAGCGGAAAATCGCAGCCCCTTTAGTAGCCGTGCTGAACTTTCTTATCGCCTGAGGGTCACAACCCTAACAAATGCAGTTCGGTCATGCTTTTATTCCAAAGCCGCGCCAGCGCGCGCCGCTAGAAAGTGCCGTTCTGCTCCATCTTCCTAAGTCCGAAACATTGCATTATTCCGGTTTGCGTCCCATCTTCGCCCAAACTATTACCCATGAAGCGACTTCTGTACCTGTTCCTGCCGCTCCTGGCCCTTCTTTCCTGTACCCCTTCCGATTCTGACGACTTCCACTTCTCCGTTACCTTTCCGCAACAGGACACGCTCGACGGGCGTCTGCTGCTCATGCTCACGACCAGCGATCAGACCGAACCCCGCTTGCAGGTACAGGCCGGGGCGAAGGCCATCCCGATCTTCGGAATCGACGTAAACGAATGGAAATCAGGCGATAAAGCCGTCATTGATGGTAAGGTATTCGGCTACCCTTTTGCCCGTCTGAACGACCTGCCGCCCGGCGATTACTGGGTGCAGGCGCTGCTCCACAAGTACGAAACGTTTCAGTTGGCCAGCGGCCACACCGTCAAACTGCCGATGGACCGGGGCGAGGGGCAGCAATGGCGACGCGCGCCCGGCAACCTGTACAGCACGCCGCAAAAAGTGCACATCGACCCGACCGCCGGCGGCACGGTCGAACTGGTGCTCGACCAGGAAATTCCGCCGCTTGTGGAGCCGCAGGATTCGAAATACATCAAACACGTGAAGATCCAGAGCCAGCGCCTCACGGAGTTCTGGGGGCGGCCCATGTACCTGGGGGCGCACGTGCTGCTGCCGGAGGGGTTTGACGAGCACCCGGAAGCACATTACCCACTCATGATTTTTCACGGGCACTTCCCGAGCGACTTCTCCGGTTTTCGGACCGAACCGCCCGACACCACGCTGGAACCCGACTACAGCGAACGCTTCGGCATTTCCGGGTACAACCGCATCCAGCAGGAAGAAGCTTACAATTTCTACAAAACCTGGACGAGCGATACGCTGCCGCGTTTTCTGATTGTGGAAATTCAGCACGCCAATCCGTACTACGACGACTCGTACGCCGTCAATTCCGAGAACCTGGGGCCGTACGGCGATGCGATTACCTACGAGCTGATTCCGTACCTGGAAAAGCAATTCCGCGGTATTGGCGAAGGATGGTCGCGTTTTCTGTACGGCGGCTCTACCGGGGGCTGGGAAGCGCTGGCGGCGCAGGTCTTTTATCCGGACGAATACAACGGATGTTTTGCGGCCTGTCCTGATCCAATCGATTTCCGGGCCTACACGCTCGTCAACCTTTACGAAGACACCAACGCTTATTACCTGAGCGGGCCGTTCCATGAAGTAGAACGCCCAGGCCACCGCAATTCCCTCGGCCAGGTCAACGTGACGCTGAAAGATTACAACCACCTGGAACTGGTGCTCGGCACGAACAGTCGTTCCGGCGATCAGTTCGACATCTGGCAGGCGGTTTACTCGCCCATGGGCGAAAACGGATATCCGAAACCAATCTGGGACAAAAAAACCGGTACCATCGACCGGGAAGTGGCGCAGTTCTGGCGCGAGAATTACGACCTGCGCTACATCATGGAACGCGACTGGGCGACGCTCGGCCCCAAGTTGCAGGGGAAGCTCCACATCTACTGCGGCGACATGGACAACTACTACCTGAACAACGCCGTCTACCTCACGGAAAATTTTCTGGAGGCGACTACCGCGCCTGCCTACCAGGGAGAGGTGGACTACGGCGACCGGGCAGAACACTGCTGGAACGGCGACCACGTTCATCCCAACCACATTTCGCGGCTGCGCTACAACACGATGTACCTCCCCCAGATTATGCAACGTATCAATGCCTCCGCCCCAGAAGGCGCCGACCTGAAAAGCTGGCGCTACTAACCCGGAGCACGGACCGTCGGGCGACCGGAATACGCGTGGTCGTCTACCTCTGCTCCCACTTCAAGAGCGGTCGCACGGCCAGCCAGAGCAGCATGGGGACGAGCGCGCTGAGCACCAGCGTGAGCACCGGACGTTCGAGACCGAAGTGGCCCACCGCCGCGAAGGTAAAGCCCAAGGGCAGGGAGCCACAGGCCAGGGCGCCGTAAAACAGCGGGGCAGGCATGCAGGTGAGTCCCGCCATGCAGGCTACTACTTCGGGCAGGACGGGAATCCAGCGCGAGAAGGCAACGATCCACCCTCCGGCCCTGGAAAACAGCCGCTGGCCCCGGTCCAGATCGCCCTCGCTCAGGATACGGCGGGCCGCGTTGGGGCCAATCCGCTGGCAGAGTTCATAGGCCAGCGCCCCGGAGAGAAAAGACCCTGTGGCGGCCAGTGCCCCTCCCCACCAAGGCCCGTAGAGCAATCCGAGTGCGGCCATAATGACCGTGGCCGGTAGCGGCAGAAACAGATCACCGATCAGGAGTACAATGGCCATGGCCCAGGCCCACGCGCCGTAGCCTTCGAGCCAATCGACCGAGCCGGAGAAGGTAAAGAACGATTCGAGGGCGTCGCCCCAGAAGAAGAACGGAATCAGAACCAACAAGGCCAGCGCCAGAAACACCAGAAGCAACCGCATGGGCAACAGGAACGAGATTTGCCACGAAGTTATCGGGTTGCGGGGAATCGGGTGCTTCTGACGCGGACCGGCCCCTTACGCGACCGTTGTTTCGGACGCTTTGTATGCCTGCACCTGTTTCAGGAGGTCTTGCGCCTGCCGTACGGCGTCCCACTCCCGCCCCTGCATCAGCAGACGGAACCAGCGCTTCGACTGGTTTTCCGGTTTCAGGTTGAAGAACAGCCAGAGACCCACCACGGCCAGCAACGAGGTGATGCCGAGTTGCACGACCCAGAACCACGTACCGGCGTGGGCCACCATGCCCTGCGTCAGGTAAAACGTCGAATACAGCGGCATCTGCACCCACATCAGGCGGCCCGACCAGAGCGTAGCCGTTTGCAGTTTGGCCAGCTTTTCCTGTACGTCCAGCACAGATTCGCTGGTGTCGATCTGGTAGATCAGCACCAGGTCGTAGATGTAAAAGCCGATGGCCAGCGTGGTCAGGAGGGACACTAGGCCGACGGAGATCAGGAACATCGGACTCCCGACCGAGAAAAACGTAACCAGGAGGACATTCAGGAATAGAACCCACGGAATGCCGACCAGGATGGCAAAGTGTTTCAATGGTTTGAGCGAGGCCACGACCGAGGCCGCCTTCATCTTTTTTACATCCGAGAGCAGCGCCCGGTTCAGGGCCAATGATTGCTCCAGTTTTTGGTCGTACGCGGCCCAAAGGGATTTCAGTTCAAGATCGTTCATGTTCGTTAGGAAAAGGATAGGGTGTCAAATTTTTGTTTCAGTTTCAGTTTGATGCGGGCCACTTTGGTCGAAACGTTCGTGGCGCTCAGGCCCAGCACCTCGCCGATTTCCTTCTGGTCGTTGCCTTCCAGGTAGAGCAGCATCAGGGCGCGGTCCAGCTCCTTCAACTCCGCAATAAAGCGCTGTAGGTAGTGCAGCTTTTCGTCCAGCTCGACCGAGTTCGTTTCGGTAAACAGCAACAGATCGCCGTCGGGCAACGGGCGTGTGGTAGCGGCAGTCCGCCGGGCCTTTCGGTAGGCCGAGATCGCCACGTTCAGCGCGATCCGGTACATCCAGGTCGAGAATTTGTGGCGGTGGTCGAACCGGGGAAACGCTTTCCAGACCTGCAGTATGATTTCCTGGGTCAGGTCTTTCCGGTCCTCTTCGTGGGTACAGTAAGCGTTCGCTACTTTATAGACGATGCCTTTGTGGGCGTTGAGGAGTTCAAGAAAAGCGTCCTCGCTCGCGGGCTGGTCCGAGGCTACTGCGTCGTGTGCCACCGCGGCCCCCTCGTTCGGGCCATCGCTTCGGAGCGACGCCTGCAGGCGGTAGATCGCCGTGCGCAGCGGATCGGGTAACCAAAGCCAGGAGGCAAGCACAACACCATGATGGAAGGAAATAAACACGTTGCGATTTTTGATTTGTCCTATGATTCGCAGGTACCTCCGGAATATCACAACCGCCCCGCAACTTTTTTTCCATGGTAAAAAAATGATTCGTCTGTAAAAAGAAAAGCCGTGATGCGAACACCACGGCTTTTGAGATAGATGATGAATAAAGGGACGTTCGTCGGCGCATGTTTCCAGCAATCTGGCCGACATAACATTGAGGTAATGGTGTAATGGTTGATGGCCTGTTCGACCGAGGCCACGTAAATGCTATTTTTCTGCGTGATACGTGAGTAAAGGTGGCACCAGAGCACCGATAAAGGCTTGATGCGGTACGGTTCTATCTCGCTCGTCAGGCAATGCTCAAAGCTAGAGAGAGTCCAAATTCGCACCCCGCTGATCCGGCCGGGTTTCTTACAGGAGCAATAAACATCAGGAGGAGATTCTGTAACAACCAATACCAGCACGCCAGTGCACTACACCCACTACTAGACGTTGCAACTACCTTTCCCTAGCTGTGAACCGAACTAATTAACCTAGCCCAAAACACCTCTTTTGAAGGTAGCCATCACGCACCCGACGGTGCTTCCTTTCCTCAAAATGTCACACAAATCATCCCTTCGTCCGTGCATACCCGTGAGCGTGCCTCTAAAAAGTATTAGAATTATCCGCTAGCGAACCGCCCCCGCCCGTTAGCCGAGGGCAAGCCCCTTCAGCAAAAAGCCTCGACCCTATGCAGAGTCGAGGCTTTCAAGAAATCGGTTTCGGAATAGGTTAAAGATTCATACGCTTCAGTTCCTTTACGGCGTAGTCGGCAGCGCGGGCCGTCATCGCCATGTAAGTCAGCGACGGATTCTGACACCCGGCCGACGTCATGAACGAGCCATCGGTCACGAATACGTTCGGTACGGCGTGCATCTGTGCCCATTTGTTCAGCACCGACGTTTTAGGATCGTTCCCCATGCGGGCCGTGCCCATCTCGTGGATGGCCATGCCGGGATAAGAACCCCGGTCGTAGGTACGCACGTTCTTCACCCCGGCGGCCTCCAGCATTTCGGCGGCATCGTTCATCATGTCCTTGCGCATTTTTTCTTCGTTTTCGCGGAACGTGACGTCGAACACCACCGTGGGCTGCCCCCATTTATCCGTTTTGGTTTTGTCCAGGTACACGCGGTTGTCTTCGTACGGCAAGGTCTCCCCGAAGCCACCGAGTCCCATTTGCCACGTGCCGGGTTGGGTCAGTTCTTCCTTGAAATCTGCGCCGAAGGCCATTTCGGCCACGCCCCGCTGCCATCCCTGGCGGCTGGCTCCTCCCTGGTAGCCGAACCCCCGCAGGTAGTCGCGCTTGTCGCCTCCCACGTTGCGGTACCGCGGCACATAAATGCCGTTGGCACGGCGGCCGTAATAGTATTGGTCCTCAAAGCCCATCCACTCACCTGCCGCACCGGTGCGGAAGTGGTGGTCGATCACATTGCGCCCTACCTGCCCGCTGTCGTTGCCCAGTCCCTCGGGGAAGCGGTCCGAGGTAGAATTGAGCAGCACAAAGGCCGAGCCGATTGCCGACGCATTTAAAAAGATGATTTTGGCGTAAAACTCCATCGTCTCGTTGCTCTGCGAGTCGATCACGCGCACGCCCGAGGCTTTGCCCTTGTCGTTGTCGTACATGATGGCGTTCACGATGGAGTTGGGTCGCAGCGTCAGGTTGCCGGTGGCCAGCGCGGCCGGCAGCGTAGACGATTGGGTACTGAAGTACGCTCCGTACGGACAGCCCCGGCTGCACAGGTTGCGGTACTGACAGCTGGTACGGCCCGGCAGCGACTGGGTGATATTCGCCACCCGCCCGATGGTCATCTTCCGATTTTTAAAATTCGACTCGATGCCCTTCTTCACCTCTTTCTCGACGCAGTACATCTCCATCGGTGGCATAAATTGCCCGTCGGGCAACTGCGGCAGGCCTTCTTTCTGCCCGCTGACGCCGATAAATTTTTCTACGTAATCGTACCAGGGGGCCATGTCTTTGTAACGAACCGGCCAGTCGATGGCGACGCCTTCTTTGGCATTGGCCTCGAAATCCATTTCGCTCAGGCGGTAGGATTGCCGCCCCCACATGATGGATTTTCCGCCGACGATGTCGGGACGGAACCAGTCGAAGCGGCTTTTTTCGGCATACGGCGCATCGGCATCCTTAAACCAATAGCTTTCGTTGTGCTCGCTGTAAGGGTAGTCGCGCGACAGGAACTCGTGCGACTCGCGCTGTTCGTTGGTGATGCGCCCCCGGTGTTTGAACTCCCACGGGGCTTTGGTAGCGGTGACGTAATCTTTGACGTGTTCGAGCTGGTGGCCACGTTCCAGCATCAGTACCTTGAGGCCTTTTTCGGTGAGTTCTTTAGCGGCCCAACCGCCACTGATGCCTGAGCCAATCACGATGGCGTCGTACGTATTTTGTTCTTTGGCTTTTCCGTTTACTTGCATGAGGTTGTTCGAAAAAATAAGTGCATACCCGCTGAGCGGCGGAAGCAATCGCCTCTTTCGGAGGCTCAGCGAAGCGTAAGTAAGTTACAGTGCCCAGGTTTTCTGACCTTCTTCCATCGGCATGCAGCCGTCGAAGCGCCCCGGCACCGGCACGTAGGCCAACGCCTGCGTCGCCCCGATTTCGGAGGTAAAATATCCCAGCAACGTTAGTTCTTTCATCAGGCGGAAGAAAGGACGCCCCTGGTCTTCGGTTCCTTCTGCTGCCCCGGGCGTGGCTTCCTGTACTGACGCAGCCGCCATTTCTTTCAGCACTTCGGCTTGTTGTTCAGGAGTCGCCTCCATAAACTCTTTGTCGAATTTGTCCTTGCTGCGCTTTTCCATGTCTTTCAGGCCAGCTTTGAAGCTATCGCGGTCCGCCTGTGGATAGCACTCTTCCAGCATCATGACGATAAACGCCGGAACGCCTGCGGCTTTGGCACCGGGCGTGCTGGTGGTGGGGATAATCAGTTCGGCGGTTTCGGCCACAATGGCCTGCTGTTGGTCGTTCAGAAAACCTTCTTCAGCTTGTTCCGCGGTCTCCGTGCTCTTTTTGGGATCGCACCCGCTCAGCAGATACGTCAGGGCCGGAGCGGAAAGGGTGCCTCCCATCAGGTAAGTCACCCGGCGCAGGGCTTCTCGTCTTTCCAAAATAATCTGTGTTTAAAAGTAGGATGATCGAAGCAATCTACTGAAAATCCGGGGGACCGTCAATGGAATGGCGTGCCGATCAGGCAGGAGGCATGGGCCCGGCCGTGGGGAACTGCCACGTACCCTGCGGATCATAATGCAAAAATCCCTGGAGGATGGTCAGCGGGGCTTGCACGTTGTTGTGGTAGAGTTGCCCGGTACCCAGACCCTGGGGCAGATGAATGTCGTATTCGTCCGTAAACTGGGCAATGGCGTTCAGACCGATGTTCGATTCCAGCGCCGACGTAATCCACCAGCCGATTTGTCGTGCTTCGGCCAGTTCGATCCACTCCCGGCAGGCCCGGAAGCCCCCCACCAAAGTAGGTTTCAGGATGACGTATTGCGGGCGAACCTGGTCCAGCAGCCGCGCTTTTGCCTCACGACCGTAAACGCCGATCAGTTCTTCATCAAGCGCGATGGGCAGCGGCGTTTCGGCGCAGAGCTTCGCCATTTCAGCTACTTGGCCGGCGCGGATGGGCTGTTCGATCGAGTGCAGCTCATACTGTGCCAACCGTTGCAGTCGCGCCAGTGCCTGGTCGGGTGCAAAGGCCCCGTTGGCATCTACGCGCAGGGTAATCTGATCGGGCGAATAGTTTTTCCGGATTTCTTCCAGCAACGCACATTCCGCCTCGAAATCGATCGCACCGATTTTCATTTTCAGGCAGTTGTACCCCGACGCCAGCTTCTGTTCCATTTGTTCCCGCATAAACGCCGCACTCCCCATCCAGATCAACCCGTTGATGGGCAGCCCCGCGTCACCCCGGCTGAAGGCATTGTCGAAGATCCGGCGTACTCCTCCGTTCCGCCAATCGGCCAGCGCCGACTCCAGACCAAAGCGAATCGATGGAAATTCGGACGGTACCAGGGCATCCAACAGGGCGGCCTCGTTGTTCGGATCGTACGTCACCGCGCTGAGGTTCTGGCAGATCTCATGCAACCGCGCTTCGAAATCGGGACGGTCGTCAGGGCTTAACCCGCGCAGGGGACCGCATTCGCCCCAGCCTTCGCGGCCGGGAAACGCCTCGACCGTAAGGCGGATCAACCACGTTTTCTTCTCGGTGAGAACTCCCCGCGAAGTGCCCGCCTCGAAGCGGAAACGCAGTTGATACGGAAGGTAGGTACAGGTAATACGCATGCGATACGACAAAAATGCGCCGCTCGAAAGAGACGACGCATCGGGTTTTCTACTTTACTAAGAACTTACGACGCCAGTCGGCGGCCAATCATTTCGAGGGCAGGCAGGCTTTTGGTGTACTCGTAGCCGATGTCGAAGATTTCCTGCGCCCGTTTCAGATCGAAAATTGTAAACTTCGAGAGCTCAGGCGGTTCGATGAATAAATTACACAAGGGAATCCGCTCGCGCACATTGTCGTTGATCGCCAGTTGAAACGCCCGTTCCATGGTGGAGCGTAACGACCGGATCTCGGGGCGCTCCGGGTAACAGTTGGTATGCACGCCGATGATAAAATCGCTGTGACCGACCAGAGGTTCGACGGGCATATTGTTCAACACACCGCCGTCGATCAGGCAATGGCCGTTGATTTCGATGGGCGCGAAAAGCCCGGGAATGCAGGTAGAGGCCGTCACCGGGCGTAGCAACTCTCCCGACGAAAAGTAGACCAGCTCCCCGTAGGTAAGGTCGGTCGTGGCGACGATCAGTTTTGTGTTCAGCTCTTCGAACGTATCCACCGGCATCTGCCGACGAAAAACCGCCTGAATCAGGTCAATTCTCAACAAGCCGCGCAAGTTGGTGGCCGGTCGGAGCGCGCGCAGAAACGACGTTTGCGTAATGATGCTCAGAATCTGTTCGGGGCTCAGACCTGCAGCATAAAAGGCACCGGCCAAAGCACCCGCGCTGGTACCGGTGATCATGTGGGGGCGAATGCCATTTTCCTCCAGCGCTTTCAGGACGCCCAGATGAGCGATTCCCCGCGCTCCTCCGCCTGACAAAGCAATGCCAATCTTCATACAATGGTGTTTGGTGCTACACTAATTTTGCGCCTGATCTCCCCACTGCGTGGTTTTTTACGTACGCTACCTACAATTCGGGGAGGCGCTTCAGGGGGATCATGCCTCAAAAAACGATCCAGGTTGTTGGTTTGATCTGCGCTCGTCTCCGCTTATAAAACGAACGAAATCACTTTTTTGTGTATTGACGCTGGCCTTAAAAAGTAACTATTTAACATCAGAATTGTTACTTTTTGAGTACTATTATTAACAAGTATCACTCGACTTAAAGCAATGCGCTCTTTCGCCACCCCTTCCTGTTCCGAAAGATAAGAAGTTTAGGGGATCGAATCGCGATGACGTAGGCTTCCGGGCAAGGAGGCATAAAAAAACCACCAATCTTAGGCAGACGGTGGTTTACTGAGGAAGTGTATTTCTTCGATTAAGAGCCGGTCACTTTCGGAGCCGATTCCAGGACAACGCCCATGTGGGTGAATTTTTCGATGCGCTGGTGGATCAGCTCATCCGTCGGAATCTGCGATAGCTCTTCGATCTGCTGGAGAATAGCCTCTTTCACCACGGTTTTCATCAACACCGGATCGGTGTGCGCGCCGCCAAGAGGTTCGTCCAGAATGCCGTCGATCAAACCGAATTCCAGCATGTCGCTGGCTGTCAGTTTCATCGTTTCGGCCGCTTGCTCTTTGTATTCCCAGCTCCTCCACAGAATGGTCGAGCAGTTTTCGGGCGAAATGACAGAATACCAAGTGTTTTCCAACATGAATACGCGGTCGCCAATAGCAATGCCCAAGGCACCACCCGAGGCACCTTCGCCAATCACGATGCAAATCACGGGCACGCGCAGCATGAACATTTCCCGCAGGTTACGGGCGATGGCTTCACCCTGGCCACGTTCTTCAGCCTCTACACCCGGATAAGCGCCGGGGGTATCGATAAACGTAACGATCGGCTTGTTGAACTTTTCCGCCATTTTCATGAGGCGGAGGGCCTTCCGGTATCCTTCCGGGTTCGCCATGCCGAAGTTGCGGTACTGGCGTTGTTTGGTGTTGTGCCCTTTCTGATGGCCGATCACCATTACGGTTTGTCCTTCGATGTCGGCCAGGCCCCCGACCATGGCTTTGTCGTCGCCTACCGTACGGTCGCCGTGCAGTTCGATGAACCGATCGGCAATGGCTTCGATGTAATCCAGGGTATAGGGTCGGTCCGGGTGACGCGACAATTGTACGCGCTGCCAGCGCGTCAAATTGGTGTAAGTGTTGCGTTTTAGTTGGTTGATCCGCTCTTCCAGCGTTCGCACCGCTTCGCTTACGTCAACTCCGTTTTCGTCCGCCAGGCGCTTCATATCGGCCAGCTTAGACTCCAACTCCACGATCGGCTTTTCAAAATCTAACAGCATTACGGATAGGCTAGTGTCAGGCTTGGGCGGAACGCCGCCCGGATGTAAAAGTAAAGAGTATCGGGCACAATGTTAAAAAAATGTTACGGAGCTTTTTATACAACATAACATACTCTAAAAAGTAAAAACCCGTTCCTCTCAAAATTAGAGGAACGGGTAGCTTTATACGGATGAACATTTAGCGCTGTGGGAAAATGCCGCCGGAAGCGGGCGCACCGTAGAGGGCGGGTTGCAGGTACTTGCCCGCATCACCTGCTGTTTTTGAGACTTCTGCCTGTTTTTGCTGCGGATATGCCTGCAGGTAGGCGTCGTCACGATCCACGTAAATGACCCAGGAAACAACCGTACCCGCGTCGGCCAGGGTACCGCCCCCGATCTCAAAGGTGTTGCCGCTCACTTCCGTCTGGACGTAAAGATCGACGTGCTTGCCGATGGGCGTCAGGTGATAGGTGTACGTTAATCCGTTGATGTCGGCGAAGTAGGCCGGCAGGGTTACGGTCAGCGAACCGCTGCCGTCCAGCGTAGCGCGTCCCCGGTATACGTGCAGCACTTCGTTCGATTGCAGAGCAAAATGACGCAGCATTTGGCCCGTAGGGTCGGCCGGATGATCCATGACAATGCCCTGCGTGCCGGACGAAAGCAGTTCGCCGTTGGCAAAGACAGCGGCATCGCCGGCGTTGGTGCGGGTCTGTTGCCCCACGACTCCCCGCGCGCCTTGTCCCAACACCGCTGCCCCGTCGCCCCGGTTGATGCCAAGCAGCCCGATGGCCTTACCGCTGGCGTAGCCCGCTACCGCAGCGTGCGCATCGCCGGTGGCCTCTCCCACCGAAACGTGGTTTGAGTCCGGCATGGCGGCCGACGTATAACCAATGCCCAACCGGCCTGCTGCCGACAGCACCATGCGTTCGGTGTTATCGGTTTTGAAAACCAGATCGGCCGCATTTTTCGAACCGATGAATTCGCCCGTATTTACGTCATTACCCGTCAGGGCCCAACTGGTGTCGGCCAGAAGCGGTGCCAGATCGATTTCCTGCGTATTGTCGGGCTCTACAACCTGCAACTTGGTGCCGACCAGGCCCAGGCCCAGAATCAGTTCGTTGGTAGCGTCGGCATCGGCGTCGTTTTTCAGGCTGGACAGGTCCACCGTTTTGGTGCCGCCCGCGTCGGTCAGTTTCAGGTCCATACCGTCCAACGTCGCGCTGGTCAATAGTTCGTTCGTTGTATCGGCGTCAATGTCGTCCACCAAGCTGGCCAGATCGACGGTTTTGGTACCGCCCGCATCGGTCAATTGCAGCTCTGTTCCACTCAATTGCGCATTGCTCAGCAATTCATTAGTAGCGTCGGCATCGGCGTCGTTTTTCAGGCTGGACAGGTCCACCGTTTTGGTGCCACCGGCATCGGTCAGCTTCAGGTCCATCCCGTCCAACGTCGCGCTGGTCAACAATTCGTTGGTAGCGTCGGCGTCGGCATCGTTTATCAATCCTGCCAGACTCACCGATTTGTTGCCCCCCCGATCTTTGATGGTCAGCGTAGTGCCCGTCATCGAAAAGTCGGTAATCAACTCGTTGTTGGGGTCGGCGTCGGCATCGTTTACGCCGTCTTTCAGCGACGCAAGTTCAACGGTTTTCTTCCCGCCACGGTCCGTCAATTCCAGCTTGGTGCCGTTCAGCACAGCATTAGTCAACAGCTCGTTGTTAGGATCGGCATCCGCGTCGTTTACGCCGTCTTGCAGCGACGCGAGTTCTACCGTTTTGGTGCCGCCCGCATCGATGATCTGCAACTTGGTGCCCGTCAGCTTTACTTCTTCGATCAGTTCGTTGCCGGGATCGGCGTCCGCGTCGTTTTTCAGCGATGCGAGTTCGACAGTTTTCTTGCCGCCGTTGTCGGTCAGTTCCAGCTTGGTGCCGTTCAACTGAGCGCCGGTCAGCAATTCGTTGGTTGGATCGGCGTCCGCATCTTCCAGGCCCGTTACCAAGCCACTCAGGTCGATGGTTTGGGTACCACCCGCGTCGACAAGCTCGAGGGTTTTACCGTTCAGTCGCGCGCTTTGCAACAGTTCGTTCGTGGCGCTGTTGTCGGCCAGCTTGACGGCACTCCCGTCGCTCAGAAAGAGCGTATCGTTGCGCAACGTCAGCGTCTGGAGTTCGTTGGTCGGGTCGGCGTCGGCGTCGTCCTTGTTGGCGACGTCTTGTGCATAGAGGGCATAAGGCACCGAGACGAGGGGATTTACGCCCATGGCGATGTAGTTCGTACCGCCGTCGGGGTCTACTTCGACCTGCAAATGGTGCGACCCGCTTTCCCAGGCAACTTCGCCCAGCGTACCAAATTCGGGGGTGCCGTTGCCGATCTGCAGCGTGAAGAGGCCAAAGGCATTGGTCGTCACTTCGTGCACTTCGACATAGCTGATGTCTTCCTGGAGCTGTCCGCTCAGGATGGTGATGCGGACGTTCATCTCGCGGTTGGGTAGGACGTTGCCGGAGGCATCGCGGGCAACGGCCTGGTAGTTGATGCGTTGAGGACTTTGCGCCAAGGCGGCCAGACTCAACCACATCATGAGGCACGCAGTTGCTAAGTGCTTCATGGAGCTGGTGTTTAGTTTAACTTCTGGATTTTGTAGGTGGAGTAAACCTGGCGATTCGGAGCAGAGAGGCGCAACAGGTACTGTCCACCCGCTAATTGGCTCAGGTCGAGCCGGGCAGGGAGGGAACTAATTTCGCTGGGGAGATGATCGATGCGGCGACCAAGCAAGTCGGTCCATTCCAGTTGAATGCGGGTGCCCGTTTCGGGGCCTTCCAGAATCAGAAAATCAAGCGTAGGATTCGGGTAGACTTTCACGCTCCAGACACTCCGCATCGGTCCGGTCAGGCTCGTGATGGTCAGGCGCGGTTGGTGAAACCCCTGGGTGAGCGTAAAGCGCTCCGGGTCCTTCGTTTCCACGGCAACTTCGCCCACGGTCCAGTCCAGGCCAAAGTCCTGAACGACGGCGCTGCCTCCTACGGAAGCCACCACCTGGTGCGAGATCGATTGTCCGTTTACAACCTGAATAAGCCCGATAATGCCAATAAAAAATCCTAATAGTTTCATATTCTTCAGCTGGTCTGCACAAAAGGAATTCAACAATAAGGATATTTTAGTACGGACTAAAAAAGAGGCTTTCGCCAGGCTGTAAGAATCGCCGGTGCAGTGTCAACCGCAAAAAAAAGTATGCCGGTTTGTCGAGAAGTCTTTCGAAATGTTCGACGATTACGTGTTCGAACATATATTGTTAAACAAACTCAATCAAAAGCTTCTGTGAACAAATCGGAATCAATTTTTAATCATTCAAATAATTTATTGAACGATTATGCGCAACCGCCTGACACTGAGTACTTCATCTGGCGTTACTTCTGATAAGAGTAAGGTTTTGGGCAGAAAGACGAATCGCTCCTCTAAAGGAGCGCCCCACTTGGCAAGTCGGCTCAAACCGATTATTTTCCCGATTCACTGTCCTGATTTTCACTCATGCGCGCACCTCTTCTCTATGCCTGTTTCTGTACTCTTCTTTTGAGTCATGCGCTCTGCGCGCAGGCCAACCGCACGGCACAGGACGAGGTCCTCGACGTTGTGGATCAGCTTTTCGAGGCCATGCAGAAGGGAGATAGCACCATGGCCCGGACCGTTTTTACAAAAAATGCACGGGCGTTCTCGGTGGTGACCCAGGCGGGCCAGCCGGTGTTGCAGGAGGGGTCCATCGACGCTTTTATCAAAGCGATCGGCACCCCACACAAAGAAGTGTGGAACGAACGCGTGTGGGACATCGAGGTACGGATCGACGGCGCGCTCGCGACCGTGTGGGAACGCTACGCCTTTTACTTAGACGATCGCCTGCACCACTGTGGCACGGATGCGTTTCAGTTGTTTCGCGGGCCCGACGGCTGGAAGATTTTCCACATTGCCGATACGCGTCAGGAGCAGGGATGCACCGACCCGCCGACCCGTTAGCCTTTTGTTGGGCTAAGCGTTGCGAGCCGCGACCAACTCCCGCAGCTTTTCCACGGTCAGTTCCCGGAAACTGTCGATCAACAGATGGGGGGTGCCTAATTCGTCGGCGCGGTGCGTCGATGTGATGGCCACGACCGACATTCCGGCGTTCAGCGCGGCCTCGACACCGGCTTTAGCGTCTTCGATCACCACGCAGAAACGCGGCTCCACGCCCGCGATCTTCGCCGAATTCAGGTACACTTCGGGGTGGGGCTTGCCTTTGGTAACCTGAGAGGCGTCGGTCACGCCTTTGAAATACTTACGCACCTGCAAACCGTCCAGCGTAAACACCACGTTGTCGGGCGGGGCTGAAGTGCCTACGGCCATCGGTACCTGTTGTGCCCGCAGGGCGTCCAGCAATTCCTGTAATCCGTCGGAAAGGGCCAGGTGCGGCCGGTACAGTTCCCGGTAAGCGCCTTCTTTCTGGTCCGACAACGTGGCCACTTCTTCGTCCGACATGGTGCGCCCGAACAGATCCTCGAAAATGTCTTTTGCGGTGCGACCGTTGATGCGAGGCAGAATTTCGTCCCGCTGGATGTCGATGCGATGGTGTTGTAAAAACTGGTCCCACGAGTCGAGGTGGTACGCTAAGTTGTTGACGATCACGCCATCCATATCGAAAATGACGCCCAGCGGCAGAGAAGCATTCGGCATAATAAAAAGATTAGGAGCAAAACGAATGGAGCAAGTTTACACGTCGTCGCCGAGGTGCCCAAGCCCCACTCCTTTTCTTACCACAGAGGTCACGTTCAGTTCACAAACGTATACTCGCTGACCATGTCGTAGCTCACGCCCAGCTGTTCGAGCACTTCGGGCGGACTGCCTTTCCAGACGGTCGGCCGATTGCCGATGTACTGCAAGTCGTCGATGCCCATCTTGCTCGTAAAAAAGCCGGTGGCTACAAAATCGCGAAACTGGTTGAAGAAGCGAACGCCCTGGCTCATCTCCGGTTTGGCCTCTTCCGGATACGCAATGTCGTCCAGCATTTCGGTCTGTTGCGCCGCGGTACATTCCGCAAACGACGTCTCAAACCGCTTCATGCACTGCACGTCGAGCCAACGCAAACCGCCCCGCATGCTGGTCTGGTAGTGCGGCTGGTCTTTCATCATGAACTCGATGAATTCAGGCACGCCCGCTTCTTCGGCATTGCCCGAGCGGTCGTCGGCCGGAAGAATCAGGTTGGCCAGTACGGTTACAGTCGCCATCTCGTGGTCGTCGAAGAACCGCTCCTTCATCAGGGCCTGATCTTCTTCGCTGAGCTTCATCTCCCCGTCTCCGGCGGCGTGTTCGTGCCCGTGCATGGCCTCGGTCGAATCTGCCGTCGAGGCATTTTTGTCGGCCGGGTCGCAACCGATAAACGTCAGGCCACCCGCCAGCGACGCTGCGCCGAGGTATTTCAGAGACGTACGACGATCTATTTTATGACTCATGGTAATTCGGGAGAATGGGGTTAGATGTTTCCTTTTTTCCGTTGATCGACAATGTATTCGGCCGTGCGCATCGAAAGCGCCAAGATGGTCCAGGTCGCGTTTTTGTCGGGGTTGGTGACAAACGACGCACCGTCGGCCACGAACAGATTCTTTACGTCGTGCGACTGACAAAACTTGTTGACCGGCGCTTTCTTGGGGTCGTTGCCCATCCGCACCACGCCCACTTCGTGGATGATGCGCCCCGGCGTGGCCAGTCCGTATTTCTCGTCTTCGCCCGGTTTTTTGCCCAGCACTTTGCCGCCCATCGTTTCGATGATCTCTTCGAACGTATCGACCATATGCTTGGCCTGCTTGACTTCGTAATCGCTCCATTTGTAGTGGAACCGCAGCACCGGAATGCCCCACTGATCGACCACGTGCGGGTCGATCTCGCAATAGTTGTCTTCCCGCGCTACTGGCTCGCCCCGGCCCGCAAAGCCGATCTGCGCGCCGTAGAAGCGGCGGTAGTCGTCTTTGAGCTGCTTGCCGTAGCCGCCCGCCCGGCGCGTCGGCAGTTGACTCTCGTCTTTGTCGTTGAAAATGTACGCGTTGTAATTCTGCAAGCCTCCCATAAAGCCGTAGCCTGGCATGCGGCGACCGCCCCCGAATTCGATGTGGTACCCGCGCGGAAAGTCCAGCTTGTCGCGCAGGTTGTTTTTCCACCACGGCATGTACATGTGCATACCGCCGACACCGTCTTCGTTGTAGGCAATGCCGTTCATCATGCGCGGCACCAGCCCGCCCAGCGAGGCGCCCGTCGAATCCATCAGGTATTTTCCGACCATCCCGCTCGAATTCCCGATGCCGTTCGGATGGCGGCTCGATTTGGAATTGAGCATGAGACGTGCCGTTTCGCAGGCCGAAGCCGCCAGCACCACGATTTTCGCGCGCACCGCGTATTCTTGCCCGTCTTCTTTGCTGACGTACGAAACGCCCGTGGCCTGGCCTTCGCTGTCGGTCAGCACTTCGCGGGCCATGCTGTTGGGAATGATGGTCAGGTTACCGGTTTTCTGCGCCGGCGGAATCAGCACGGAGGGCGACGAAAAGTTAGAGTGGGTCGAGCACCCCCGGTTGCATTGCGAACAGTAGTGGCAGGCCGCGCGGCCGTTATGGGGCTGCGTCAGGATCGACATGCGCGACGGCACAACGGGAATATCGAGTTGGTCGCACGCCTGTTTGACCAGGAGTTCGTAGGCTCGGGGCTTGGGCGGCGGCAGAAACACGCCGTCGGGCTCGTTGGTCAGGCCCAGCTCTTTCGGAAAATTAACGCCGAACACGCCCACCAGTTTATCGACCTTATCATAATAAGGTTTGATGTCTTCAAACGTCACGGGCCAGTCGTCGCCCAGGCCGTCGATGCTACGCTTGCGGAAGTCGTCCGGCCCGAAGCGTAGCGAAATGCGCCCCCAGTGGTTGGTACGACCGCCCAGCATCCGCGAACGGAACCAGTCGAATTGGGTGTCGCCCACGGTGGTGTAAGGCTCTCCGTCAATCTCCCACCCGCCAAACGCGGCATCAAATTCTCCGAAAGGCCGGTGTGTAGGCGCGCCACGGCGGGGCGACTGGTACGGCCACTTGAACATGTCGCCTTTGGAAGAATCGAACAGCGGACCAGCCTCGATGATGACGACTTTGGCACCACTCTCGGTCAGGACCTTGGCAGCCATGCCGCCGCCCGCACCGGAACCAACCACGCAGACATCGAAGGTGGTGGGATTTTCTTTGATTTGCATAGAGGAGGAAAAATGAACTGGGCTTCTAGTTACATTTTGTTTTTCGGACAATCAAGCGCTCTTTTTAAAATGGCTTTTTCCGGAGATGGCTGCGTACTTTCGTTCTATGAAACAGTACGCGATCGAAGGCGGTAACCCCGTAGCGCTGGCTCCTCTCGAAGCCGATTTTATGTCCGACCCCACCTATCGGGCCGCCCACGCCGGTATGGTCATCGCCTGCCACGACATCATGATCGCTTACGAAGGCGGTTTTCTGATGATCGTGCGCGACAACGAACCTGCCAAAGGCGAACTCTGGTGCATCGGCGGGCGGCAACTGCGCGGCCTCTCGCCCGAAGACTCGGCCCTTCGCAAAGCCAAAGCGGAGTGTAATCTGGAACTATATGACTTACAGACCGTTGGGTGCGCACGGACCTACTTCCAGACCGATCCGTTTGGGCACGGACGTGGTACCGACTCGTTCAACGTCATGCTATTTGCACGCGGCCGGGGGGCATTGAAACTAGACGCGCTGCACTCCGATCCGGTCATCGTTCGCCCGGACGACTACACTCCGGACTTTCAACGGACGCTCCATCCCTACATGCGCGATTTTTTTGAGTTGGTCTGGCCCCTGGTGTAAGGCAAAAAGGTGTCCGCTGATGCACGCATAGTGTACGGAATCGTACACCTGGGTAGAGAGAAAAATACCTATACGCGCTCCTGAGGGGCTTTTCGTGGGTTTGGCACACTTCTGGACTTTACCTGACCGAACCCATATTTCTCAGCACATTACTCCTACCCCTCATGAAAACTCTTCTGTCTACCCTCGCCCTTCTCCTGGTCGTTTCCTTCTCCACCCTGGCTGGTCCTTCCGGCCCGCAGAAAGATGACGACACCACTGCTGAACCTACCATCACCTTCACGCAACAGGTCTATGACCTGGACGGCAACCTGCAGGCACAAACCCAGCAAGTCGCTCAACTGCCCGAGAAGGTCGACTACCTCTTTTCCTACGCCGGAGTGGACTACTACATCCTCGACGAGACGCCCGCCTACGACAACACCCTCCGCGAAGTCACCCTCGAACCGTAAGCCCATTGCTCTCCAGGCAACCCTCAACCAGCAAAAAGGCGCCTCCGTAGGGGGCGCCTTTTTTATGCTTTTTAGCGACAAGCCCCTACGCTCTGTCTAGAGATCTGCTTGCTTCGTACATTTCCCGGCCCATTCCCCACCGTAAGTCCGATTTTTGACGATAAACTTGTCGCGCGTTCGGCGTGCGATGCGTAAAATTGGTGCCTCCACCCGAAGTTGCACGTCCCCGATTCATGACTCTCGCTACGCCCCGGCAAAAATATTCGCGACGCATTCAGTTGGTATTTCCCATCCTGGTCTGGCTCGCCATTTTTTCCTTTCCGCTGGCGTTTCAGGGTCCGGCGTTTCGCCTCCCCCTCTTCCTGACGCTCCGGTATCTGCTGATCGCGTCACTGCTCTGCGGCCTCTACTATCTGAACGTTCACGTGCTGATCCCGCGGCTTCTGTTCCAGCGGAAGGTGCTGGTCTACAGCCTGGCGTTGGTAGGTTGTGTGGTGGTTATTTTAGCGGCCGATTTTCTGCTGCACTATTTTCTGATGGACCATCCGCAGTTGGGCATGCAGCGCCCTAACTTCCCCAATACCAACGGGATGGGTGGCAATGCCCTCCCTCCCCGGCCGGAGTTCAACCGGGGCCGCCCGCCCGCCGGGCCGTTCTTCCGCATTCCTACGTTCCGGCTCTATCCGTTTTTTGCTTCGCTGGTGGTGTTGAGCGTCAGCACCAGCCTGATGACCATCCGCAAGTGGTTACGCGACGAAGAAAAACAGGACCAACTAGAGAAAGAAAACCTGGCCTCGGAACTGGCCTTCCTGAAGACCCAGATCAACCCACACTTCTTTTTCAATACGCTGAACAACATCAGCGTGCTGACCGAACTAGACCCCGCGCTGGCGCAAAAAGCCATCCACCAGCTCTCGCGGATGATGCGGTACGTACTGTACGAAACCGAAAAATCGCAGGTCACGCTGCAACAGGAAATCGATTTTCTGCGCCACTACATCGACCTGATGCGCCTCCGACTGACCGACGACGTAACCGTGGAGTTTACGTTCCAGATGCAGAACGGGCAACTTCTGCTGGCCCCACTGCTGTTTATTCCGTTGGTCGAAAATGCCTTTAAACACGGCGTAAGCTACCAGCAACCCTGCAACATCCGGATCGAGCTGACCCAAGACCAAAACGCCATCGTTTTTCGTACGTTGAACCGGGTATTCCGGCGCGAAGATCCGCTGGAAGATCGCTCCGGCATTGGCCTGAGCAACGTACGCCGCCGACTCAACCTGCTTTATCCTGAACGCCATACCTTCCAGATGGAAGAGGTCAATTCTCAATTCGCTGTCGAAATCAAACTATTTCTCTGATGAACATCCGCTGCTTGGCCGTTGACGACGAGCCGCTTGCCCTAAAACAAATGGCGCACTACATCGAGCGCGTTCCTTTCCTGACCCTGGTGGGCACGGCCAGAAACGCGACGGAGGCACTGCAACGGTTGAGCGAGCATCCCATCGACCTGATTTTCCTTGACATTCAGATGCCCGACTTAAACGGGATTCAGTTGATGAAGTCGTTGCAAAACGGCCCCAAGGTCATTTTCACCACGGCCTACGAGAAGTACGCCCTGGAAGGGTTTCGCCTCGATGCGTTGCAATACCTGCTCAAACCCTTTTCGTTCGAAGAGTTTCTGAAAGCCGCGACCAAGGCACACGAGTACTTCGAAATGCGGGAGAAAGCCAAAGGCACCACCACGCTTGCGCCGGATGCGCTCTTTGTCAAGGCCGACTACAAACTGGTACGGATTCCGTTTCAGGACATCATCTGCATTGAGGGCCTCAAGGATTACGTCAAGATCCACACCCCCGAGCCCCGCCCCATCCTGTCGTTGCTTAGCTTGCGCAGCCTGGAAGAAAAACTCCCCGACGACCGATTCATGCGCGTACACCGCTCGTTTATCGTGGCCCTCGACCGCATTGAAACCATCAACAAGAACCAGATTGCCATCGGCAAGCTCTCGATTCCCATTGGCGACCTTTATAAGGAAAACCTGTTTGCGTACATCGACCGGCGTCTGCCGTAAAAAAAGCCGCCGCCCCTCTTGTTCAGATCGGGCAGCGGCCATCGCGAGCAGATCATTGCAAAGTATTCCCCAGATCTTTTCGCTTATGAATTTCCCATAAGGTCAATCAATGCCTTATCGCGCGCACGGATTCAGGGAGAGTCAAATTGTATAGTGACGTTTGGTTGCTCGTCCAGTGTGGCGTCCACGCTGGGGCAAGGTCAGTGACTGCGAAAAAGAGCGTAGGTACTCTTTAGCATATATCGCTGAATCGGCCCAAAGGTCACCGGTTTGCGGCCGCTATTTTTCAGATCTCTACCAACGGGCGCTTTTAGTGGCCGAAACTTCTTCTTCCCTCTGCCAAGCTCCCCGGCCTCCAGATGTGGTCTGCCCTCCGCCTTTACACTGTCCGCTGATGCACGCATGGTGTACGAAATCGTACATCTAGACAGGAATAAAAATACCTATACGCGCTTCTGAGGGGCTTTTCATGGGTTTGGCACACTTCTGGACTTTACCTGACCGAACCCATATTTCTCAGCACGTTACTCCTACCCCCTCATGAAAACTCTTCTGTCTACCCTCGCCCTTCTCCTGGTCGTTTCCTTCTCCACCCTGGCTGGTCCTTCCGGCCCGCAGAAAGACGACGACACCACCGCCGAACCTACCATCACCTTCACGCAACAGGTCTATGACCTGGACGGCAACCTGCAGGCACAAACCCAGCAAGTCGCTCAGCTGCCCGAGAAGGTCGACTACCTCTTTTCCTACGCCGGGGTGGACTACTACATCCTCGACGAGGTACCCGCCTACGACAACACCCTCCGCGAAGTCACCCTCGAACCGTAAGCCCATTGCTCTCCAGGCAACCCTCAACCAGCAAAAAGGCGCCCCCCGAAGGAGGCGCCTTTTTTATGCGTTTTAGTGACCGTTGCTTGGATTAAGGACAAGTAATCGGTGTTTTCACAAACTCGCCGTTGTTGTCGAGGGTCACCCGCCAACACTGTCCATTAGGCGACTTCAGAATCATGCCTCGGCTGCTGTTGTCGACGTATACATCGCCGTCGGTTACCTGCAGGCGGCTTTTGGGTTGCGCCGTGGCAATGCCCACGTTTCCTCCGGCGCTGATGGTAAACTCCGGATGGTAACCATTCATGTGGTTTTGAATAAAGAACGCCTGATTGCGGTCGATCCCCAGGTCGAAAACACGATTATCGTCCGCGTTTTGCTGCAAACGCAACAACCGGCCGTGTGTGTTGCTGCCGAACGTGAGTCCGGTTGTCGTTCCGTTGATCCACAGGGGCAATTCGCCTCCAATGCTGTCTTTGCTGTTGATGTGCACCCGCCCCCTGAAGGTTGAGGTTGTGTACCCGATACCGATTTTTTTATTGTAGGAAATGCCCGTGTTTATCGGAACCCAGGGCGAAGGGGCTAAGTTTGAAACAACATTTCCGGCAATCCCGATTCCTTCGCCGCCTTCGTAGTCGACGACATTTCCGGCCCGGTCGGCATACAGCGCAAAGGGAACACTGAGCAGTTGGGACGTTCCCAACTGACGGTAGGCAACACCACCGTTTTCGTCCAGCTCGACTTTCAGAAAGAAGTCGTTGGTCTGCCAATCAATCGAAGAGAAATCACCCAGGTTGGTCTCTCCCTCCCCCACTTTCAGGGTAATAAGGCCATAAGCATTTGTCTGCGTAGCGTGGGTTTCAGCATAGACAGCTTGCCCGTCGGCCGTTCCACGAACAATGCTCAGGCGCATCGTTACGGAGCGATCCGTCAGAAGCGTGCCGGCCGCATCGCGCAACACAGCCTGGTAATTGAACGAATGAGGCGCTTGTGCGAACACGGCAAAATTCAGCATGCCGCACAGCAGGAGTATCAATTTTCGCATAGAATATCAAAAAACTGGTTAAAGAAAGGTTATTTCACTTTTTGGATTTTGTACGTAGCGACGGGCTGCTCACGCTCCGGCGTCAGGAGCATCAAGATGTAGGTGCCGGCCGACAATGCACGCAGGTCAAGCTGCTGTTGGTCTTGCGTGATGCGCTCGGTCAGGAGGGTACGCCCCTGCACATCGAGCAGTTTACAGACCACGTACTGCCCGGGCTTCTGTGCCAGCTCCAAGGTGACCTGATCGCTGGTAGGATTCGGAAAGACCTGGACCTGAAATGCCTCCGGATGTCGGTCGACCTTGCTGATGACCAAATTAGCCTGATGAAACCCTTGGGTAAGGGTTATTTCCGGTGTCGAAAAAGTTTCAACGACAGGCTCGCCGACAGACCAACTGAGCGTAAACGCGCCGTCGGTCGAGACCCCTCCGGCCGGGGCGAGAAGTGTCGGTCCGAGCGACTGCGCCTGTACTCCTACACAGGTGCCGAACAAAAGAATCGGAAAAAATTTTCTCATACGATTAAAAGTGGTTGAAAGCGTGAACGGAGAACGAAAATAAGAAAGCTAAGAATAAATATGACGAATATGTAATATAGGCGTATTCTATTCTCGCATCTCCATCTGGTAGTCACGCCTGACACGTTGCTCGCCGCTGCGGGCGTGCCGAGGCGCTTACCTGCCCTCCCGGACGATTTTCCACCCCATTCCGGACGATTCTCCTCCTGCCGGACGATTCTCCCCCCACCTTCGCACGCTCGATTCAAACGTTTGCACTTGCTTTACGGCGGTTCTTATTCCCACCACACGCTACGTATGAAATCGCCACCACCCGTTTCTCCGCTCGAACTGATTCTGGGCTTCTTCATCGTCAGCATGGTGCTGTTTCTTATTTACCTCCTGTAGAATCCTTACTTCTCAAACAACGATACATGATGTACAAAACTACTCTCCTCCTGCGTGGGCTTAGCCTAGCGCTCGGTCTGCTGGGATTCCTCAGTTCCGCGCCGGTCTGGGCACAAGCCGCGCGTACGGTATCCGGCACGGTCACGTCTACTTCCGATGGACAGGGGCTTCCCGGCGTCACCGTCATCGTAAAAGGCACTGCACAAGGCACCACGTCCGACCTCGACGGCAAGTACCAGATCCAGACGACCGATAACGCCACGCTGGTGTTCAGCTCCATCGGGTTTACCTCGCAGGAAATTCCGGTCAACGGCCGCGCCACGCTCGACGTCGCCCTGGCCGAGGATACCAAACAATTGAACGAGGTGATTGTGGTGGGCTACGGCACGCAGAAAAAATCGGACCTGACCGGCTCGGTCGCCTCCGTTTCGTCCGAAGAGATACAGGCCATCCCTACCCCCCGGCCCGATCAGGCCATTCAAGGACGCGTTCCCGGGGTGCAGGTAGCCACCACCAGTGCGCACCCCGGCGGCACGGTCCAGATCCGGATTCGGGGGGGTAATTCCCTGCAAGGCAGCAACAATCCGCTTGTGGTCATCGACGGAATGCTGGGGGGTGACCTGCAACTGCTGAATCCGAACGACATTGCTTCGGTCGAAGTCCTGAAAGATGCATCGGCGACGGCCATCTACGGATCGCGCGGTGCCAACGGCGTGATCATCGTCACGACCAAGCAAGGGCAGGCCGGAAAAGTCCAGATCGACGTGTCGTCGTTCTACGGCTGGCAGCAGATCACCAAGAAACTAGACATGCTCAACGCGCAGCAACACGCCGAACTTCTGCTGGCCAATCCGCTGCGGCCCTACACCCCCAACGACCCCGCCAGCTACGGCACCGGCACCGACTGGCAAGACCAGATTTTTCAGGTGGCCCCCATGCAGAGCTATCAGCTTTCGGCTTCGGGCGGGAGCGAAAAGACCCGCTTTCTGGTGTCGGGTAACTTCTATGATCAGGACGGCGTCATCAAAAACTCAAACTTTCAGCGCGGCACGTTCCGCCTGAATCTGACGCAAACCGTCAACGACCGGCTCCGCTTCGGGAACAACATCACGTACAGCCGGTCGGTCAACAACCTCGTAAAAATGAACGACGGCTACGGCAGCCAGGGAAGTCCGGTCACGATGTCGGCCCTGCGCTTTTCGCCGCTGATCGCGCCGTACGACGCCGACGGAACCTACTCGCCTTCGCTGCTGCCCGGCGACCAACTGGACAACCCGCTGCTGATTTTGTCGGACCGCATCGACCGCCGCACACGCAACTACCTGCTGGGCAATGCCTTTGCAGAGTATAAAATTCTGAACGACCTGATTTACAAGCTAAATTTCGGCTATATACTGGATGAAGATCTGTCGGAACGCTACGATTCGCGCCGTTTGCAGTCGGCCCTGAACGCGGGGCAGGCCACCATCGCCAACGGCCGGAACACCAACTGGCTCCTGGAGCACACCCTGACCTACCAGCACACGTTCAACCAGCGGCACGATCTGTCCGGCGTGGCAGGCTTTACGGCGCAGGGCATTCGCGACGTCTACAACCGCACCGGCGGCAGCGGCTTTCCGAGCGACATTCTGACCTACAAAAACTTGTCGCTGGCCTCAACGCCCCTCACCCCCGCCTCCAACTATACCAAGCAGACGCTGGCTTCCTTTCTGGGACGCATCAACTACAGCTACGACAGCCGCTACCTGCTGACCCTTTCGGGGCGGGCCGATGGCTCCTCCAAATTTGCGGCCAACAACAAGTGGGCGTTTTTCCCGTCGGCGGCGCTGGGCTGGCGCATCAGCGAAGAGCAGTTCATGCAGCACATCGCTGCCGTTTCCAACCTGAAGGTGCGGCTGAGCTACGGCATTACGGGCAGCCAGGCCATCTCCCCCTACCAGTCGCTGGCGTCGTTCAACCTGGGCTCGCGCTACACCCTCGGCACCACGACCTACACCAATGGCGTGCAGCCCGGGCGGGTTCCGAACCCGGACCTGAAATGGGAAACCACGGGCCAGACCAACGTCGGATTCGATTTGGGGCTGTTCAACAACCGCATCGACCTGACCGCCGACTACTACGACAAGAAGACCTACGACCTGCACTACAGCAAGCTGCTGCCGACCTACACCGGCTACACCAGCCAGGTACAAAACATCGGGAGCATGCGCAACCGCGGACTGGAACTGGGCCTGACCACGCGTAACCTGATCGGGCCTTTTACCTGGACCACCTCAGCCAACATCTCCTGGAACCGCAACGAGGTGCTGGAACTGGGCGACGACACCGAGTTTCCGCTGAACGCTTCCGGAGGCGCAATGGGCGCGGGTTTCTCGCAAACGGGTATCATCCGCGTGGGTGAGCCGGTCGGAAATTTCTGGGGGTACGTGTTCGACGGCATTTTCCAGAACGAAGCAGAAGCCGATGCACTGGCGCAGTCGGGTGCCAAGCCCGGCACGGTGCGCTACAAAGACCTGAACCAGGACGGCAAAATCGACAACGACGACAAAACCATCATCGGCAACGCCTTGCCTCAGTACGTCTTCGGCATCACGAACCAATTTTCGTACAAGGGCTTCGACCTGAGCATCTTCCTCCAGGGAGTGCAGGGGAACGACGTGCTGAACCTGAACCGCTTTTACCTGGAGAGCGTGGGCGGGTCGAACAATGCACTGGCCACCACCCTGAACTACTGGCGCGGCGAAGGCACCAGCAACACGATTCAGGCCCCCGGCGAAAGTCCCGGCGAAATGTCGACGCGTTTTGTGGAAGACGGCTCGTACGTGCGCCTGCGGAACCTGGTGCTGGGCTACAACCTGCCGAACACCGTGAGCGACAAGCTGCATTTGCGCCAGTTGCGGGTGTACGTCAGCGCGCAGAACCTCTTCACCTGGACGAACTACACCGGCTACGATCCGGAGGTCAACTCGCGGGGCGGCAGCGGCAGCACTTCGTCCGAAAACCTGGAACTGGGCTACGACAACGGCGGCTACCCCGGCGTGAAAACCTACACCGTGGGCCTGAACCTTTCTTTCTAATCCACCACCTCATTCGACATTACTCATGAAAAAATACGTCATCGCCCTCCTCACCGGCACCACCCTGAGTCTGGGCAGTTGCTCCGAATTTCTGACCGAAGCGCCCGAAAGCTTTCTGTCGCCCAGCAATTTTCCGGCTTCGGCCGCCGACGTGGAAATTGCTCTGGGAGGTTTGCAGAACTACATGCGCGGACAGGCGTACTACGACCGCGCCTTCTACTTCCTGGCCGAAGTGAGCTCTGACCATACGTTCGCGGCCTACACCAGCGGACTGCGCTACGAAATCGACGCCTATACCTACCAAGTCGATCATCAGTACGTGCGGGAAGTGTGGGGCGAAGCCTACCAGACCATCAACGAGGCGAACATGCTGATTCAGCGGATTCCGGCCATCGCGTCCCTGACCGACGCCGAACGCGGCCGGTACCTGGGCGCGGCGCAGTTCATGCGGGCGCTGAACTACTTCCACCTCGTGCGGCTGTACGGCGACCTGCCGTTGCTGACCGAGCCGGTGAACGACTTCGAAGCGGGCGCTACGCTGGAACGCTCGCCCGTTGCGGAAATTTACCAGGTGATTGTCAGCGACTTGCAGGCGGCCGAACAGACCCTCCCGACCAGTTGGGGCGGCGGCGAAGGCTGGCCCACCCAGGGCGCGGCCAAAACCCTGCTTGCGAAAGTGTACATGACCATGGCCGGCGCGCCGCTGAACGAAACGTCCTACTGGGCACAGGCCGCCGCGAAAGCGAAAGAAGTGATGGCATCGAACCAGTACCAGTTGCTGGAAGACGTGGCCGATCTGTGGAAAATCGAGCACAAGAACAGCGCCGAGCACATCTTCTCGATTCAGAACCACGCCGACCCGAACAACGCCTACTCGATCATGTCGGTCCAGTCGCGGCCCGGTTCCGTGGGCGACGAATCGGGCTGGAGCTTCTGGCACACCTCGCTGGACTTTATGAACGAGTTCGACGATCAGGACGAGCGCAAGGCCGCCAGCTTCCTGACCGAAGTGGTCACTCCCGACCAAACGTACCCGTACACCGTCTTCGGAAATCCGGACAATCCGCTGACCAACCATCCGTACATCAAAAAATGGTACGACGCCGGGCGCAGCAACTTCCAGGACCGCAGCCGCCGCACCGACACCAACATTCCGGTCTTCCGCTACGCCGAGGTGCTCCTCATGTTTGCCGAGGCCGAAAACGAAGCCAACGGCCCCACCGCCGATGCTTTCGCCGCGCTGAACCAGGTGCGGACCCGCGCAGGGCTCGCCGAACTTTCCGGGTTGGGCCAGGAAGAACTTCGGCAGGCCATCCGGCAGGAACGCAGCTTCGAGCTTTGTTTCGAAAGCAAACGCCGTTTCGATCTGGTGCGCTGGAACACCCTGGACCAGGCCATGGCGCAGGACTCGATTGCCAACGTAGGGTACGCGCCTTACAAAACGATCTATCCGGTGCCGCAACTCGACCTTTCGCTGAACGAGAACCTGGGACAAAACACCGGCTACGGCAACTAATTTTTTGTTGAGTGGCAGCTCCGGGGCAACGCTCGTCCCCGCAAGGCCCCGGGCTGCTTTTTTCACACCTTCATGAAGCAATCCTTTTTTGTACTTCTCTTGTTGCTGGCCGGGGCGTGCGCGTCGCCTTCGCCCGCGCAGCACCACACGTCGGCGTTCGACCCTGCGGCGGTACTGGAGCAACTGACCGATCAGGCACACCAGGCGCTGGCGCACTATCCGCTCGACACGGCCGACGGCTTTCCCCGCTCGCTGGAAGCGGATGGCTCGGTGCGGGGCGTTCGCTCCCGGGACTGGACCAGCGGATTTTACCCGGGCGTGCTGTGGATGCTGTACGATTACTCCGGAAACCAGCAGCTCAAACAAGCGGCACAGGCCTGGACGGCCGGCCTGGAACAGGAAAAATGGAACGGCCGCACGCACGACATGGGCTTTAAGATTTATTGCAGCTTTGGGCAGGGCTACCGCCTGACCGACGACCCGCATTACCGCGACGTGATTGTGCAGGGTGCCCGGACGCTGATGACGCGCTTCCGCCCCACGGTCGGTGCGCTGCGCTCGTGGGATCACCATCAGGACGAATGGGCATTCCCCGTCATCATCGACAACATGATGAACCTGGAACTTCTGTTTGCGGCTACCCGTCTCACGGGCGATTCCAGCTTTTATAGCGTCGCCCGGCAACACGCCCTCACCACCCTGCATAACCATTACCGTCCCGACGCCAGCTCGTTTCACGTCGTGAGCTACGACACCCTGACCGGCCAGCCGCTGGCCCACCAGACGCACCAGGGCTACGCCGACGAATCGGCCTGGGCGCGCGGACAAGCCTGGGGACTGTACGGTTTCACGATGACCTACCGCGAGACACGAGAGGCGCAGTTTCTGGAGCATGCACACCGCATCGCCGATTACCTGCTGCAGCGCCTGCCTACCGACGGCATTCCCCCCTGGGACTTCGACGTCCCCGAGGCCACCGAAGCACCCCGCGACGCGTCGGCTGCGGCCATCATGGCTTCGGCCTTGTTGGAACTGAGCACGCTGGGCGGCAAACGGGCCGACACGTACCGCACCACCGCCGACCGGCTTCTCACGACGCTGGCGTCGGACCGTTACCGCACCACGTCCGTAGAAACGCCTTTTCTGCTGCGCCACAGCACCGGTCACGTGCCGCACGGCGACGAGATCGACGTCCCGATCAGTTACGCCGACTACTATTTTGTAGAAGCGCTGCTGCGCCGGCAGCACCTTCAGGACCCGTCATAACTTTTCCCATGCGCCTTTCTTTTCTGTTTTTCTCGCTGATGTTCAGCGGAGGTCTCTTTGCCCAACCGAACGCGCCCCGGCAACAGCTCAACCTCAACCCGGGTTGGGAATATATGGAAGACGCTGCACCCACGCCCGAGCAACTGACGGCACCAGGCGAAGCGGTCGACCTGCCGCATACCTGGAATGCGTTCGATGCCGTCGACGCCGAACCGGGCTACCGCCGCGACGCCGGATGGTACCGCAAACGCCTCCGCAAACCTGAGGTCCCGGCCAACGCCCGCCTTCTGCTGTACTGCGAGGGCGCCAATTTCAAATCGGACGTCTACGTAAACGGTCAACGCGCCGGCGGGCACCTCGGCGGTTACCTGGGATTCGAGATCGACCTCACTTCCTGGTTGAAAGAGGGCGATAACGAATTGCTGATCCGCGTGGACAATGGCTACGATCCGCAGTTGATTCCGTCGCAGAAATCGGATTTTTTTCTGTACGGAGGCCTGACGCGCGACGTCTGGCTGAAGATTGTTCCGGCGCATTACCTGACCAATGTCCACGTGCATACCCCACAGGTTTCGGCCCGGGCGGCCCGCACCGAGCTGGACGTTTTTTTCAACACTCCGCTGCCGAAAGGCTACCAACTCACCGCCGAACTGCGCGATGCGGCCGGAAAAACCGTGCTGACGAAGCGTAGCTCTCCTTCGCCTGCCGACTCGGCGGTGCATGTGCAGCTCCCGACCCTGCGCACACCGCAACTCTGGTCGCCCGCCCACCCGACGCTGTACACATTGCACGTCCAGTTGCGCCACGGCAACCGGGTGGTGGACGAACTCACCGAAAAAGTGGGCTACCGCTGGTTCGAGTTTAAGGAACACGGTCCGTTTTACCTCAACGGGGAGCGTCTGCTGCTGCGCGGCACCCACCGTCACGAAGAACACGCGGGCTATGGCGGCGCGCTGCCCGACAGCCTGCATCGGCAGGACATGCAACAGATCAAAGCGATGGGCGCCAACTTCGTGCGGCTGGCACATTACCCGCAAGACCCGGAAGTGTACCGCCAGTGCGACAGCCTGGGCCTGTTGGTCTGGGACGAGTTGCCCTGGTGCCGGGGCGGCGTGGGCGACGACGTCTGGAAGGCACGAACCAAACAATTGCTCCGCGAGCAGATCGACCAGAACCGAAACCACCCTAGCATCATCCTCTGGTCGCTGGGCAACGAAATCGACTGGCTTCCTGACTTTCCGGGAGGCGACCACGAAGAAGCCATCGACGCCTTTCTGCAGGAACTCAACGACCTCGCCCACACGCTGGACGGCAGCCGCCTGACCGCCCTGCGGAAATACCCCGGCGCGGCGGCCATTGTCGATGTGTTTTCGCCATCGATCTGGGCAGGGTGGTATTCCGGCGTTTACAAAAGTTACGAGCCAGCCATCCGCGAAGCGATGCAAAAGCATCCCCGTCTGCTGCACGTGGAATACGGCGGTTCCAGTCACCTGGGCCGCCACACCGAACAGCCCATCACGGGCGAAGGCCGCCTGAACCCCAACGAGTGGGAAGAAGCGGTGAATCAGGTAGCGGTGAAAAACATCGCCAACAGCGGCGACTGGAGCGAAAATTACATCGTCGATCTTTTTGACTGGCACCTGCACGTCTCTGAACAACTCGACGATTTTGTAGGCAATGCGCAGTGGGCTTTCAAAGACTTCGGCACGCCACTCCGGCCGGAAAACGCCATCCCCTACATGAACCAGAAAGGCCTGGTCGACCGCGCCGGACGCCCGAAAGATGCTTACTATGTATTCAAAAGCTACTGGACCGACAGCCCCCAATTTTGTTACATCGAGTCGCACACGTGGACGGAACGCAGCGGTCCCGAAGGCCTGGCGCGCACCCTTTCGGTGTACAGCAACTGCGACGAAGTGGAGTTGCAGGCCAACGGCCGATCGCTGGGACACCGGACACGCGACCTGACGAAATTTCCTGCCTGTGGCCTGACGTGGGAGTACAACTTCGCTGAGGGCGAAAATGAGGTAGTGGCCATTGGCTATGCGGACGGAAACGCGGTGACGCGCGATACCCTGAACATCCACTACACGTACCGGCGTGCCGGCCCTCCTGCCGCAATCCGCTTGTCGGCACAAACGCTGCCGAACGGCCATCAACAGATCGAAGCCCTGGCAGTAGACGCCACCGGGCAGCGGTGCCTCGACTACGAAGCGTTCGTTTACTTCGACCACAACGGAGCGGGGCAATTGCTCAAAAACTACGGCACTCCCGACCGCAGTGCCGTCATCCAGATGGCGAACGGACGGGCCGTGATCGAGTTGATTCCCGGCGCGGGCGATGCCGTCATCGAATGCCGCAATCAATCGTTCAAAGGGGCTTATCTGGTGGTGCCCCCGCCCGGCAAAGGCCAGTAAATTCTGTTTACCTCACGTCTCGGAAGCTTTTATGAACATCGCCTCCTCTACTACGCTCAATTCGCGTGAACTCTGGAACCGCTGGCGCAACGGGTGCGACACGTCGTTCGCCCAACTGTTCGACCGGCATTACGAAGAACTGTATACCTACGCCCTGCGCTTCGCGGACGAAACGGAAGTGGCGGAAGACTGCCTGCAAGAGGTCTTCATCACCCTGTGGCACGCGCGGGCGCGGCTCCAGGACGTCCGGTCGGTGGGCGCTTACCTGCGGGCCTCCATCCGGTACAAGATCTGCGCCGTTATGCAACAAAATGCCCGTCGGGAAGGGCGGCTGGAACTGTTGCCCCCGTCTCCGCCCTGCGACTCGCCGGAAGAGCTGCTGATCCGGCAGGAGCGGCACGCGTACCAGGAGCAATGCATTCAGCAGTTGCTGTGCCAGTTGCCCAAGCGCCAGCGCGAGGTGGTCTACCTGCGCTATTTCGACGATTTTTCGGTGCAGGAAATTGCCCAGCAACTGTCGATCAATTATCAGTCCGTCATGAATCACCTCCACCGGGCCATGACGCGGCTACGCGAAGCCCACCACACGACTGTGTAGCAAGCATTACACTTTTACCGGATTGGCGGCGTACTGCGAAGGCGTCTGACCGAAATGTTTCCGGAAACATTTGCTGAAGTATTTCGGATCGCTGAACCCGACCTGGTAGCTGATTTCCGACACGGTGAGGTGCGGATGTTTGAGCAACTGCGCGGCCCGCTTCAACCGCAGCGTCTGAATAAACTCGTGCGGCGTTTGATTCGTGAGCGCCTTCGCCTTGGTGTAAAGCACGGTGCGGCTCAGGCCTACTTCGGTCGCCAGCGCCTGCACATCGAAATGCACGTCGCCCATGTGGGCCTCGACGGCGTTCAACAACTGTTGCAGCAGGGTTTCGTCGGCCGAGGTGACCGTAATTTCGCGGGGCTCCAGTTGCAGCGTACGGACAAACCGTTCGCGCAGACGCTGCCGGTTTTCCAGAAGATTTTGGACACGGACGCGCAGCAGCCGGGGGCTGAACGGCTTGGTGATGTAGTCATCCGCGCCGGTTTCCAGCCCGTCGATGCGGAAGATGAGGGAGGTACGGGCCGTCAGCAGAATGACGGGAATGTGCGACGTCTGCACGTCGGTTTTTAACTGGCGACACAATTCGATGCCGTTGCGGTGGGGCATCATAACGTCAGAAATGATCAGATCGGGCTGGCAATCAAGGGCCGCTTCGTAGCCCATCTCGCCGTCGGTAGCCTCGCGAATGCGGTACGCCGACGCCAGGTGATGCCGCAGGTACGAGCGCACGTCGCTGTTGTCTTCCACCAGCAGGAGAAGCGGCCGTTCGGCTTCGGATGTTGGAACTTCCGTCGCCGGTTCTTCTTCGGGCAAAGGTGTCGCTTCCACCTCCAGGGGAACGTGCCGGTAATGGCGTTCGTCTTCGCTGTCTTTGAAGTCAGGCAGCTTCTCGTCGGCGCGCAAATGGGCGTCACCCCGCGGCAGCGTCACCGTAAAACACGTGCCCCGCCCCACTTCGCTGGCCACCGCGATGGTGCCCCGGTGCAGTTCCACCAGTCCTTTGGTCAGCGCCAGCCCGATGCCCGTTCCGGCCCAGGCGGCTTCTTCGTGTGCGCCTTCGTAATACCGCTCGAATACGTGGGGCAGTTGCGCCGCCGCAATGCCCCGGCCCGTGTCTTTCACCCGGAGGCGTACCGTTTCTTCCTGCGCTTCTACTTCCAGGCCAATCTGCCCGCCGTCGGGGGTAAACTTGAACGCATTGGACAAGAGGTTGTAAAGCACTTTTTCCAGTTTGTCGCGGTCGTACCAGAGCATCACGTCCTCCTGGTTGGTCTGGAACGCGTACGTGATCTGCCGCTGGCGGGCGTATTCCTGAAACGAGAGCATCACTTCCTGTACAAACCTGACCACGTTGCCCGAAGCCGCCCGCAGCTGCATGTGCTCCGATTCCATCTTCCGGAAATCCATCAGCTGGTTGGTCAGGTGCAACAGGCGGTCCGCGTTGCGTTTCATCAACTGCAATTTGCGTTTGCTGCTGTAGCTGCCCTCTGCGGTGTCGAGCATCTCTTCCAGCGGCCCCAACAGGAGGGTCAGCGGCGTGCGAAACTCGTGCGAGACGTTGGTGAAGAACCGTAACTTGAGTTGGTGCAGCTTGTCGTGCTGCTCGCGCTTGAACTGCTCCAGGCGCAGGTGGTTTTGCAAGCGCTGCTGAAACAACAGGTGCTTCCGCAGGTAGAAAATGGCCCCGGCAAGCGCCACCGCATACAGCAGATAGGCCCATCCGGTTTTCCAGGGCGGGGGCAGCACAGTAATGGTCAGCGGAACCGCCGCCTCGTTCCAGACGCCGTCGTGGTTCGCGGCTTTTACTTCAAACTGGTACGTACCGGCCTCCAGGTTGGTATAGGTGGCGGTGGGTTTGCCGGTCACGCGGTTCCACTGCGCTTCCAGTCCCCGCAGGCGGTAAGCGTACTGCGTTTTTTCGGGATAGACGAAGTTGAGCGAGGCAAACGAAAGGCTGAAAATGGATTGGCGGTGCGAGAGCGTCAGGTCGCTGACTTCCCCAATCGGCCGGGGCAGTGGTCCTTCGTGACTGACGGAAACGGAACGGTTGAACAGCCGGAAGTCGGTCAGGACCAGCGGCGCGGTGTACGGATCGGGCCGGAGGCTGTCGGGGTGAAACATGAGGATGCCGTTCAGCCCCCCGAACAGCATGGTCCCGTCGCGCCGCCGCAGGCAGGCCCCGCTGGTAAACTCGTTGCCGAAGTAGTTGCTGGCCAGTTCGAAATTCTGAAACGTTTCCGTTTGCGGATCGAAGCGCGAAAGGCCGTGGTTCGTGCTGATCCAGAGGTATCCCCGGTCGTCTTCCAGGATGCCGTACACCACATCGCCAGGCAGTCCCTCCCCGGTCTGGTAATGCCGGAACGTGGCGTTGTGCCGATCGAAACGATTCAGTCCTCCGCCGTAGGTGCCTACCCAGAGCGACGCACCATCGCGCGTTTCGTAGAGCGTGTTGATGTCGTCGCGGCTCAGGCTTGTCGGAGTGGCGGGATCGTGCCGAAAGACCGTGACGCGTCCGGTCCGCGGATCGAGGCAATTGAGTCCGTCGCGGGTGCCGATCCACAGCAAACCCAGGCGATCTTCCAGCAAGGTGCGCACCACATCGCTGCTGAGGCTGTGGGGGTCGTTCTTATCATGCCGGTAATGCGTAAACGCGCCGGTGCGCCGGTCGAGCCGGTCAACGCCGCCACCGTATGCCCCTACCCAGAGGGTTCCGTTCCGGTCTTCCAATAGGGCATAGACCGAACTGTGGCTCAGGCTGCTGGTGTCTTCGGTTTCGTGTTGATAATGTTGAAACTCCTGCGCGCCCGGCGGGCGGTAGTTCAGTCCACCCCAGTAGGTCCCTACCCAGACGCCGCCGGTGCGGTCCAGCAGCAGGGATTTTACGTTGTTGTGGCTCAAGCTCCCCGGCGCATCGGGCTGGTGGGTAAAGTGGGTAAACCGACCGGTTTCCCGATCCAGCAAGTTCAGCCCCCCGCCCTCCGTACCGATCCAGAGGTTGCCCGCCTCGTCTTCCCGAAGCGTGCTGACTACGTTGTTGCTCAGGCTGTTGGGGTCGGCCTGGTGCTGAAGGTACGTGAACCGGTTGTAAAGCGGATTCAGAAGGTTGATGCCGCCATAGTACGTCCCGATCCACAAACTTCCCTGCCGGTCGGCATACAACGCATGGATGGAGCTATGGCTCAGCCCCTCCGGATGGTTGACGTCACTCGTAAATCGGGTAAAGGTGCCCGTTGCCCGGTCACGGCGGTTGAGGCCGCGCAACGTGCCGATCCAGAGATCGCCACGTTTGTCGAGACATAAAGAACGGATGTGGTGATCGATCAGGCTGTTCGGATCGTCGGGACGGTGGCGGTAGCGTTCCAGCCGGTTTTGTTCCGGTGCAAGCCGGTACAAGCCGTTGCCGTACGTCCCGATCCAGAGTTGCCCTTCCGCATCGAAACAGAGCGCGCGCACGTCGCTTGCAGGCAATTCCGCTTCCGCGGTACCTATGGTTTGCAACGTCCCGCTCGACGGATCGAAGTGCAGCAAGCCGGTACCGGTGCCGATCCAGAGCCCGCCCCGACCGTCCGACAGCAACGCCTGTACGCTGACCTGCGGCAGGTAATTGCGAAAATGCTCACCGTCCCGACGGCTCAGGCCCAAGGCCGTGCCCAGCCACAAGGTACCGTTTTCGTCTTCGGTCATGGCGTGGACCGTCAGGGCCGGCAGGTGGTTGGGCTCGCCCGCCTGGGGTCGAAACGTCCGAAATTGTTCCTGCGTCCGGTCGTAGCGGCTCAAGCCCTGATGCGTGCCGACCCACACCACGCCCTCCCGGTCGGTGAAGAGCGACGTAATTTCGTTATGCGCCAGGCTGGTCGAGTCGCCCTCGCGGTGATGAAAGACTTTGAAGGCATAGCCGTCGTAGCGGTTCAGGCCGTAGTGCGTACCGAACCATAGAAACCCCTGCGCATCCTGTGTTATGAACAGCACGGAACTTTGCGACAGGCCATCGCCCGTAGACAGGTGCCGGAACCTCAACGGCTGCCCCGGCAAGGCGACGTTCCAGCCGGCCCCGAACAGCAGCAGCACGGCAACACGTACAAAAGACGCTATGTGTGGTGGGCACATACGAAGGCAATTTTCTTCAAAGTAGAACTTCCGGTCGGCATTGCCAAAGATCCCCGGTGGGGAATCCGTACACCGGACGTGCTTCCCGGAACGTCGCTAATGCGGTTTCGCAGGTTGCGGCACCGCGTCCATGGCCGCCAGGGCCCGGCGCAAGTCTTCGATCAAGACCTCGGGCTCCTCCAGCCCGGCGTAAAACCGCACAAGGTTGAAAGGCAGCACGGCCTGGTAATTGGCCGAGTCGTACAGGGTGCACATCGGGAAGGCGAGCGACTCGTGCCCACCCCACGAACACCCCAGCAGGAAGCGCTTCAGCGTATTGCAGAACCGCTCGACGGCATCCCACGCCTGCGTACGCAATAAGACGGAAAACTGCCCTCCTGCCCACGTCATCTGCTGGCGGGCGAGCTCGTGCTGCGGATGCGTTTCAGAGAAGGGATAATAGACCCGCTCTACGCCCGGATGCGTCTCCAGAAAAGCGACGAGCCGTTCGGCCGTGCGACAGGAACGTTCGTAGCGCAGCGGCAACGTGCGCAGGCCACGCAACAGCAACCACGCGTTGAACGGCGACAGCACCCCACCCAATGTCATAAACTCTGACGCAAAAATCCGCTCCATCATGGCGTGTGTCCCACACACTACCCCGGCAATGGCGTCGCTGTGGCCACCGATGTATTTCGTGGCCGAATGCACCACCAGGTCGATGCCCAGCGCAATGGGTTGCTGCCCCAGCGGCGAGGCCGTACTGTTGTCGATCACCGTCACAATGCCCCTGGCGCGCGCCAGTTTCGCCACGGCGGCCAGGTCCTGCAACTCGTACGTGGTGGAGTTCGGGCTTTCCAGAAAGATCAGTTTGGTGGCGGGTTGCAGGGCTTCGGCAAACGCCTCGGGGCGCGTGCCGTCGATCATGGTAGTAGTCACGCCGAAGCGCGCCAGCATCACGTTCAGCAGCTTGTTGCTCCAACTGTAGGGCTTCTGCACACACACCACGTGATCGCCCGCCCGGAGGTGGACCATCACCGCGGCCGCCACGGCCGCACTTCCGCTGGCAAACAGCAGCGCATCTTCGGCCCCTTCGAGGGCGGCCAGTTTTTTCCGCACAACGTCGATCGTCGGGTTGGTGCCGCGTGTGTAAAACGGAATCGACGACTCGTGCTGCAACGCCTCGCGCATGTGCGCCACGTCGCGAAAGCAGAAGTTGGTGGTCTGGTAAATCGGGGGCGAGACGGCTCCGTAGTGGAGGCTGTGGTCTTCGCCCAGTTCATTCAGAATGTAAGAAAGATCCGGAGAGGACATAGAAAACTGCGTTAAAAAATCGGATTCAAAGGGTTGTCAGAAGCGTCAGGGGGCTACGCTGTCGGCGCGCGTCGAGTCCTGCAACGGAGCCACCGCATCGACGATGTGCTTGCGTTTCGCACCCGGCGGGGTAGTGCGCGACATGAAGTCGATGGTCATCACGATGACGCCCAACGTGAACAAAAGGCTAAGCCACAAAAAGATTTTTTTCTGACGATTCATCCCACCCCCGAAAGTACACAATCTCGGCAATGGTCGGGGCGTGGGGTGGCTTTTGCAGGCCGAATTCTCCTGGCCGGTCGCGCTTGGCGTACCGGTTGGAAAGCACCAGCACGCTGCACAAAAACAGGCCGGCCGGACGTAAGAAGATATTTGTGGTTCAAGAGTTTTCGAGTAATTTGCTGGCTTCCCCACCACTCTTTCCACCACTTTTGGAAGTTTATCAGCTTCTTTACTCCATGCGTGCAGCGCGTGGAGGTAGTTTCTGTGGACCTGAACCGGTGATGCTCGCTTCTGTGAGCGATCAGCCGTGTAACGATCCTGAATGACACGAAATCTTTCTCTTTTTTTATACTCTAACTATCGATCTGTTTCAATGCAAAAACCATTACTCCTTGTTTTAATGGTACTGCTTCTGCTCACGGGCAACCTCCTAGCGCAGAGCCGTACCGTTTCCGGCAAAGTGGTGTCCGCACAGGACCAAACGCCTTTACCGGGCGTGAACGTATCGGAAAAAGGTACGACGAACGGCACCGTAACCGATGTCAACGGCCGCTACAGCCTTACAGTATCGGGCGATGCGACGCTGGTTTTCAGCTTCATCGGCTTTACGGCTCAGGAAGTGGCGCTCAACAACCGTAGCGTTGTAGACGTGACGCTGGCCGAAGACGTCCAGGCCCTGAACGAAGTAGTCGTGGTCGGCTACGGAACGCAGGAGAAGGCGGACCTGACGGGCAACATCGCCCAGGTTTCCGGCGAAGAGATTCAAAACCTCCCGGTGACCAGCGTAGAGCAGGCCATTCAGGGCCGTGCGACGGGGGTGTTTATCGAATCGAACAACGGCAAACTGGGTCAGGGCATCTCGATCCGCGTACGGGGTTCTTCGTCGGTAACGGCCAGCAATCAACCGCTGTACGTGATTGACGGGATTCCGATTACAGCACAAAGCCAGTCGGGCAACGGCGCGCCGACCAACCCCCTGGCCGATATCAACTTCAACGATATTGAGTCGATCAACATCTTGAAAGACGCCTCTGCGGCAGCCATTTACGGCTCGCGTGCCTCCAACGGTGTGGTACTGATCACGACCAAGCAAGGGAAGTCGGGCAAAACCAAGTTCTCGGTCAACCTGTTGTCAGGCGTCAGCAACCCCACGGGCAAGCGCGAGTACCTGAACGCGCAGCAGTACGTCGAACTTTTCACCGAGGCCGCGGCTAACTCCAATGCCCTCGATCCTTCGTTCGATTACGTGGCGTATCTGGAAAGCCGCTTCGATCGCTATGCGGCAGGCACCGATTGGCGGCAGGCGCTGAATTCGACCCCTGCGGTCGATGAAAACTGGCAGGAGCAGGCTTTTCAGAAAGGCGGCATCACGCAACTCGATCTGAACGCCAGCGGCGGTAATGAAAAAACGCGCTTCTATGTGGCGGGATCGTACAGCGACCAGAAAGGCATCATGATCCGCAACAGCTTCGAGCGCATCAACGGACGCATCAACCTGGATCACCAGGCCACCGAGCGCCTGAATCTGGGCCTGAACCTGAGCTTGTCGCGTACCGTCAACGACCGCCTGTCGGACGACAACTCGTTCGCGACGCCGCTGCAATTGGTGGCCCAGCCCCCCATTCAGCCCGTCATCGACCCACGCACCAACGCCTTGAGCGGCAACTATACGCTTTATTTCAACGGGCTGCTTTACGTAGACAATGCCAAATACACCACGACGGTGTTCCGCAATTTGGGCAACCTCTACGCGAGCTATAACATTCTGCCCGGGTTGAAATTCCGTACCGAGTTCGGGGTCGACATCTTGAACCAGAACGAAGAAGAGTACTACGGCAAGCTGACCGCCCGCAACGTGGGCACGTCCAACGGCCTGGGTGCCAACCGGTACGTACAGTTGCTGAACTATACGACCAACAACTTCTTCCAGTACAACCAGACGATCGGCACGCAGCACAACATCGAAGCCACCGTCGGGATGAGCTTTCAGGAGTCGCGCCGCGACATGTCGTACGTAGAGGGGCAACAGTTTCCCAGCGATGCGTTCAAGCAACTGGCCAGCGCGGCTGAAATCACGTCCGGAACCACCGAAGAGACCGCCTTTAGCTTTCTCTCGTACTTTGCCCGCGCCAACTACGCGTACGCCAACCGCTACCTGCTAACGCTCAGCGGCCGGATCGACGGCTCATCGCGCTTTGGTGCCAACGAACGTTACGGTTTCTTCCCGGCAGCGTCGATGGGCTGGGTACTGACCGAAGAGTCGTTCCTGAATACCTCGGCGTTTCTGAGTTTCCTGAAACTGCGCGCGAGCTATGGGTTAACGGGGAATGCTGAAATCAGCAACTTCGCCGCCCGCGGCCTGTTTTCGGGCGATGGTGCCTACGGTGGAGTGCCGGGCCTGCGCCCTTCGCAGTCGCCCAACCCCAACCTGAAGTGGGAAACTACGGCCCAGACCGACATCGGGATTGACTACGGTTTCCTGAGAAATCGGATCTCCGGTGAAATAGACTACTACGTCAAGCAAACGCGCGACCTTCTGCTGAACGTGAACGTACCGGGATCGAGCGGCTTTACGACCCAGATGCGCAACATCGGCAAGCTGCAAAACAAAGGGTTTGAGTTCATGGTCAACACCTCCAACCTGGTAGGTGACTTTACGTGGAACACCAGCCTGAACTTCTCGATCAACCGGAACAAAATTACCGATCTGGACGGTCAGGTGATTGAAGGAGGCTTTGTTAACCGCGCCATCGAAGGTTACCCCATCGGCGTGTTTTACGAGCGTGAGTACGCCGGTGTAGATCCTGAGAACGGTGACGCCCTGTATTACATCAACGATCCGGAACAGCCCGGCAGCCGTGAAACCACGAACGATTACAACGCCGCCAACCGGATTGTCATCGGCAATCCGAACCCGGACTGGATCGGCGGGATCAACAATACCTTCGGCTACAAAGGCCTGGAGTTGACGGTGTTCTTCCAAGGTGTGTTCGGCAACGAGATTTACAACGGCGGGGGCAAGTTTTTCCAAGCCAGCGCCGACTTCTTCGATAACCAAACGACCGACCAACTGCGCCGCTGGCAGCAGCCCGGCGACATCACCGATGTCCCGCAGGCGCGTCTGTTCTTCGGCAACGGCACCGGGGAGTCGTCCCGTTTCCTTTCTGACGGCAGCTATGTGCGCCTCAAAACGGTGACGTTGGGCTATACCCTGCCCAGCGCGGTGATCTCGAAACTGAAGCTGGATCGGGTACGCATCTACGTGACAGGGCAAAACCTGCTGACGTTTACCAAGTACGAAGGGTGGGACCCGGAAGTGAATGCTGACTACCTGACGACTTCGTCGACGGGCAACATCAGCCTGGGGAACGATTTCTATTCGGCACCACAGCCCCGTACCATCACCGCCGGTATCAACCTTGGTTTCTAATTTACCCTTTACTCTGCAATGAAATACTTTTCATATTTTTCTATAGCAAGTTTTATGTTAGCGGCCGCCCTTACCACAGGCTGCGGCGACAAACTGAATATTGAGCCTCAGCAATCGATCGACGAGGGCGAAGCCCTAAGTACGTCGGAAAACGTTCAGGCGGTGCTGGTGGGTGCCTACGATGCCCTGGGCGACGGCGATCTGTACGGAGGACAACTGATGAAAGACACGGACCTGTTGGCCGACGACGGTGAGGTGTTCTGGTCGGGGACCTACATCCAGCCGCGCGAGTTTTACGTCAAAAGCATCCAAACTAACAACGCGAATGTTGAATCCACTTACCTGGCGGCCTACGTGGCCATCAACATCGCGAACAACGTGTTGAGCGCGCTCGACGTCGTGGACGAAGCCGAGCGCGACCGCGTAGAGGGGGAAGCCCTGTTTATCCGCGGTTTGGTGTATTTCGACCTGGCCCGCACATACGGAAAAGCCTGGAACGACGGCGACCCCACACAAAACCCCGCGGTTCCGTTGGTTACCGCACCCACGCGCACCATCGACGAAAGCAGCCGCGTGCCGCGCAACACCGTGGCGCAGGTCTATGACCAAGCGATTACTGACCTGACCCGCGCAGTAGAACTTTTGCCTGAAGAGAACGGATTTTTCGCGACCACGTATGCCGCTTCGGCGGTGCTGGCCCGCATCTATCTGCAACAGCAGGAGTACGGAAAAGCCGCCCAAGCCGCCAACCGGGTGATCGAAGAAGGTGACTATGCGCTGGTAGGAAACTACGCCAACGCGTTTAATAACACGGCTACGTCTACTTCGGAGGATATTTTTGCGATTCAGGTAACGACGCAAGATGGCGTCAACAGCCTGCATACGTTCTACGCCAACCCGGACAACGGTGGTAGAGGTGACATCGACATTCTGCCGGCTCACCTGGCACTGTACGAAGAAGGCGACGAGCGCCTGTCGTTGTTCTACGTGGACGATCCGAGCGATCCGCAAACCCTGGTCCGTACCGGCAAGTGGAAAAACCAGTACGGCAACGTTCCGTTGATTCGCCTCGCTGAAATGTACCTAACGCGCGCCGAAGCCAACCTGCGGGCCGGTTCGACCGTCGGTGCTACTCCGCAGGAAGACCTGACGGTAGTTCGGGAGCGCGTCGGGTTGTCGCCCACGTCGGCCACGCTGGAAGCCATTTTGCTGGAAAGAAAGCTGGAACTGGCGTTTGAAGGCCATTCGCTTCACGACACCAAGCGTACCGAGCAAGCGGTTGACGACATTCCGTTCGATGCCGATCGGCTGGTGTATCCCATTCCGTTGCGCGAAGTGGATGCCGCCGGCTTGCAGCAAAACCCCGGCTACGGGGGTTGAGCCCTCCGACTTCTTACAACAAAAAAGCCTGTCTGGTCCCAGACAGGCTTTTTTGTTGCATTTGTCTCTAATCTTATGGAGTCTCCGCCCGCGCGTTGTACTCCCGCAGCATGTCGATCACGTCCTGGCGCTTGCGTGGGTTGAGCTTGTTCTGTTTGATGAACGCCAGCATGGCCTCCGATTGGCGCGCGAAGAGCCGGTCGAGCATCACGGTGTTGGGGTTGTCGAAGCTCAGCGCAATGCGGTTCTGGTTCACCAGCGTTTCGTCGGTATACTGTTCGATTTCCTCGCGCTTCGCGTTGCGGATGTACAGAATCTCGAAGAGTTTGGTGCTGGACGAATTAAAGCGGCTGGGGTTGAAAAACGGGTCGTAGAAATAGTTGTAGCGGTAGGCATAGGGCGACATGGACGGATACACCGGGCGGTCGGGCGTGCGCATGGTCACACGGCGCCCCAGCAAAGAATAGGGTTCGCCTTCGTAAATCACCTCGAAAAAGGCCGCGATGTTGAGCAGCTCTTCATTACCCTCTCCCCGCTTCAAGGCCTGGTAGTAGCGCACGCCGTTGAGGTAGGCATCCCACAAATCGAAGCCCTGAATTTGTTCGGGTGTGAACTTCAGGACCTGTCCCTGCTGGTCGATTTCCACCACGTCGTTGGCGATATACCGCACCTGCCCTTTTAGCGTGTCGCCCTCCCAGGTAAACAAGCGTCCCTTGGTCCATTGTGCGGCCAGCGGATGTGTCAACAGGATCAGTACGAAAAAAGAGAGCAAGCGCTTCATAAAGGGCTAGGTTTAGAACGTAACGCTCAACATACGGAATTATCATGTACCGCGTCAGGTTTCCCGACCCACCAACCCACTTACGCCGGTCGGTTCGCGTAGGCCGTCAGGAAATCTACCAGTTGTGCCACCTCGCTGTCGAGCAGGGCAGGGAAGTTGGCGATGCGGAACGTCGAATCCTTCCACTCACCGTAGCCGTTGCCCAGCAAAAGTCCTTCGGCTTTGGCCGCGTCTTTGGTTGCCGCCAGGCGGGTAGCGTCGGTCTTAACCGTCACGACCGTCTGCGAACGAACGGCGTGGTTGGTCACCAGCGGCTGGTAGTGCGGCAGTTGCTCAGCCATGGCGTACAGCTGTGCCGCCCGGCGTTTAAGCTGCGCATCCACTTCGGCGATATCGGGGGCCGTCTCCATCACCCGCATCAGCAGGTAAATGCCCAGCACGTTGGGTGTGGTGTTGGTCTGCCACTTCTCGATGTTTTTCAGGATGGTCAACAGACTGTTGTAGTGGCGCTTCTCGCCGATCTCTTCCGCCTTCGCCACCGCACGCGGGGAGCAGACCAGCAGACCCAACCCCGCCGGCATACCGAAACACTTTTGAACCGACGCATGCCAGATGTCGGCGGCGGTGTAATCGGTCGCGATGCCCGCCATGGCCGAAGTGGCGTCTACGCTGATCAGCGCCTGCGGGTAGGCATCGCGCAGCGCCCGGATGGTATCGACCGAAGTTTGCGTGCCGTTCGACGTTTCGTTCTGCACACAGGCGATCAGCTCGGTGCTGTCGTCCACGGGCAGGTCCTGTACCGGAATGGCTTCGTTCACGTCCAGCACGTACGGCAACGCCCCTTCGTGCAGGTAATTCGTGTACTGAAATCCACGCTCGCCGAACGACCCGCTGTACAGGTGCAGGCTTTTTTCCCGGATCAGCGACTGCGCCACAATCTCCCACCCTTCGGACGACGACGAGGTGTACATCAGCGTGTAATCGTCGGGAATGTGCAGTTTGGCTTTGGTCGCTTCGATGGCCCGCCGCGACAGTTCGTTGAAGGCCGTACTGCGGTGGCTGATGCTGAGCACGCCTTCCTGAAACGCGTCTTGCAGGTACTCGCTGATGCGATCGTAAACTTTGGAAGGGCCGGGGAAGAAAGTAATCATGAAACGTAGATGAGTAACGGTTGAGGTATTCGGTTGAGTAAGGTCTGCGGAGAAGTGTATAAAAGGCAACGGCTCGGACCAGAAACGGTTACCGGGGTCACGCTACGAAGTGGTCGTTTTGGCGTGGAGCAGGTACAGCAGCGCCAGGCGGTAGCCGTCCATGCCCAACCCCGAGATGATGCCCACGCAGTTCGGACTCAGGTAACTGTGGTGCCGAAACGCCTCCCGCTTGAAAATGTTGGAAATGTGCACCTCGACGACGGGCGTTTTGATGGCCGCCACGGCGTCGGTCAGCGCCACCGACGTATGGGTGAACCCACCGGCGTTTAAAATGATTCCATCGAACGAAAAACCCACTTCGTGCAGTTTATCAATCAATTCGCCTTCGTGATTCGATTGAAAATACGCTATTTGCACGTCACTGAAACTGGCTTTGAGCTGCTCCAGGTACGCTTCGAACGACTGCGATCCGTAAATGCCCGGTTCGCGCACGCCCAGCAGGTTCAGGTTAGGACCGTTGAGGATCAGGATTTGCATAAGGGTGCCAAAATTACTCGAAACCCCTGACCACACAAGCGGTTCGATCCGGTTTACCCGGTTTGCCGTAGTTTTGTAAATGGCACAAAAACGTTTGGTGCATGGTACGTGTTACTACCTTCCCTACGTTACCCTATAGGCCGGTAATCGGCCGACTGGTGTGCTCTTGATTTAACCCGTTTATTATGTTCCGATATGTTCCGCTATTCGGCGTGCTGTGGGCCTGGCTGGCCACCGCTGCGTACGCGCAAACCGACTACCAGCAACCGCACGCGCCTCAAACGATCGTCCTGAAAGTACGCCCCGAGTACCGCTACCTCTGCCGCGAAGACGGCATCGACGAGCCCGCGCTCAAAACGGTACTGGACGCGCTCCAGGCACAACCTCAGAAGATTTTCCCGCACCATAGCCCCCCCATCGCGACCCGATTGCAGGGCAGTACGGCGCAAAACCGTTACCGGAAGCAGGCTGATCTTTCGCTGATCTACGAAATTCATTACGACGCCTCCGTCCCCCTACCCCAGGCCATCAGCCGTGTGTTGCACACCGGTCGGGTAGAATACGCCGAGCCCTATTTTTACCATCGCACCCTGGAGGTTCCGAACGATCCGCTCCTGTCGAGCCAGCAGAGCGGTTACCTGAGTGCGGTTTCGGCTTACGACGGCTGGGACGTTTCGACCGGCGACACGACCGTGACCATCGCCATTGTCGACTCCGGCACCAAATGGGACCACCCCGACCTGATCGACAACCTGCAACTGAACTACGACGACCCCATCAACGGCGTAGATGACGACGGCGATGGCTACGTCGACAACTACCGCGGGTGGGACTTCGGCGGGTCCGATTACAACCGCGTTCAGGCCGACAACGACCCGGCCACCCGTACGCCCAGCACCAACCACGGCACGCACGTGGGCGGCATTGCCGCGGCCCGGACTGACAACGGCATCGGCGTTGCCGGCATGGGGTACAATTGCCGGTTTTTGCCGATCAAGTGTGCGTCCGATAACGATACGCGCGCGGGCGGCAGCGCTTACATTCAGTTTGGCTACCAGGGCATTGTGTACGCTGCCGACCACGGCGCCAACATCATCAACTGCTCGTGGGGTGGCCAGGGCTTTTCTTCGTTCGGGCAAGACATCGTCAATTACGTCACGTTCGGAAAAAACTGCCTGATCGTTGCGGCTGCCGGCAACGACGGCCTGGAGCAGGCTTTCTATCCGGCAGCGTACGATTACGTCCTGTCCGTAACGGCCACCAACAATACCGATCAGAAAGCTTCCTTTTCGAACTACCACGCCACGGTCGACATCAGCGCGCCGGGTGTGAGCCTGACCAGTACGATTCTGCAAAGCGACACGAACGGCTACGGCCGCAGCAGCGGCACGTCGATGGCGTCTCCGATGGTGGCCGGCGCGGCAGGCATCGTCAAAGCGGCGTTTCCCGACTACGATGCCATTCAGGTGGGCGAGCAGCTTCGCGTCACGGCCGACGCGGGGATCTACGACCTCAACCCGCAGTACGTAGACAAAATGGGCCACGGACGGCTGAACCTCTACCGTGCCCTGACGGAATCCAAGCCTTCGGTGCGCCAGCTGGGTTTGCGTGCCACCAACGAAGCGGGCAGCGAGTTTCTTTACAGCGGCGACGTTGTAACGTTGGACCTGGATTTTATCAATTTTCTGCGTGCCACAACGGCCGCCTGCCAGGTAACCCTCAGCAGTGCAGATCCTTACGTGCAGATTTTGTCGGACGAATCGACGCTGGGCATCATCGGGAGTGGCGAACTTGTGGACAACAGTGCCGCACCCTTCCAGATTGCACTCGACCCGACCACACCGCTGGAACGAGAAATTCAGTTTAAACTCACGTATACCGACCAGGGCTATCAAGACTACGAATACTTTACGCTGCTGGTCAACCAGACGTGGCTCGACATCGCCGTGAACCAGGTCAGCACGTCCATCACCAGCAACGGCCGCATCGGCTACCAATCCTACGGTCCCGGCAAAGGGCTGGGCTTTCAGTACAACGACACCGACATGCTCTACGAGATGGGCCTGATCATGGCCAACGCCCCGAACCGCGTGGCCAGTGCCGTTCGCGATTCCACCGGCATCGAACAGAATGACGACTTCATCCCCCGGGAGCTCATCAGCGTGCTCCCCTCCACGCGCTCGGACCTGGAGTTGGGCGGCAATTTCGACGATGGGCTCATCGACACCCTGCCACAACACCTGAACGTCAGCGTCGGCTACCGCAGCTTTGCTTGGTCGGAAGCGCCGGACGACAAATACGTGATCGTCGAGTACACCATCACGAACGATGGGAACGAAGCGTTGGAGCAATTTTACGCGGGCTTGTTCGCCGATTGGGATGTATCGTCACAGGGCCTGGACCGCGCTAACTGGGAAAGCGATCTGCAGGTCGGTTACGTGCGCGACGTGGCGGAAGAAGGAAAATTTGCGGCGATTCAACTTCTGTCTCCGGGCGAAGCCACCTACTACGCCATTACCAACGGTGATACCGGCACGGCGCCCTTGGGGGTGTACGACGGCTACTCGGAGCGCGAAAAGTACCTTTCGCTTTCTTCCGGCCAAACGTACCTCACTGCGGGCGGCACCGCCGGCGAAGACGTCTCGCACGTGGTAGGCTCCGGTCCCTTTTCGCTGGCCCCCGAAGCCTCGGTGACCGTGGCCTTTGCCTTGATCGGTGCCGACAACCTGACTGACCTGCGCCAGAGTGCTCAGGCAGCGCGCCAACGTTACACGCAAATTACGCCGGTAGCAACCACCCCGCCGGCCGATCAGTTCCGCCTTTACCCCAACCCGTCGGCGGGCACCGTGCAGGTCTACTGGCCTCAGGCCGCCGGACAAACCTTCTCGGCACAGGTGATGGACATCACAGGTCAGGAAGTTACGCGGCAGTCGCTGCGCAACGGGCAGGCGCTTCAGTTGCAAGTGCCGCCGGGTGTGTACATCCTGCGTGCCACTCACGGTGAGGCCATCGAAACCCGACGCCTGATCGTGCAGTAAATCGCATAAAATTCTCGTGCAAAAGGCCGTGCATCGCAAAGATGTACGGCCTTTTCTGTTAGACGGCGTAGCCAACGCCCACGCTGCACAGTACAGCACAACAAGGTTATTTCCGCGCAAATGCGTAACTCGTTACGCGGATCCCCCCGTACCCAATGTATAGTTTGCCCATTGACCCTTCTTCTATGTCCAAAACGACCCGCATCTTTCTGGTCCGCCACGGGGCCACCCTCTCCACCGCAGAATCTCGCTTTTCGGGCTCGGCCAACGTGCCCCTGTCCGACGAAGGACGCGAGCAGGCCCAGCGGCTGGCCTTCCGCCTTCGGAACGAAACCATTTCGGCCGTCTACTCCTCGCAACTCGGCAGGGCCATCGAAACAGCGCAGATCCTGGCCAAAACCCACAAACTTACCTTGCAGATCCGCGAAGGCTTGCAGGAAATTTCGCACGGCCACTGGGAAGGCATGACCCGAAAAGAAGTAGACGAGAAATATCCGGACGAAGCGGCAGCCTGGGAAGAAGACCCCTTCACCTACGCCCCGAAAGACGGCGAAACCGGCCTCGACGTCACGGCCCGGGCCCTGCCTACGGTGATGGACATCGTACGCAGCCATCCCGGCGAAAAGGTGCTGATCGTGTCGCATAAGGCCACCATCCGCCTGTTGCTCAGTTCGTTGCTGGGTTTCGAGCCCCGGCGCTACCGCGATGCCCTCGACCAGAGCCCGGCAGCCCTCAACATCATCGACTTTAAAGATCCGGTGCGGGCACGCCTCACGCTTTTCAACGATACGTCGCACTATGCCGAAACGGGGCTGGCCATTCCAGCCATTCCGAGCGATCGCCTGTCGCGCTGGTGGGATTCCGGTACCGATCCGCTGGGCCGTCCGGACGAAAAGTAGTCCACTGGCAAGTAAGAGCGTTCCCCCACTCGCTGCTAGTTACAAAGTGGGAAGGCGTTACGCAAGGCTTGCAGGCCGTAGATAGGGTGTTTAGACCATTTTACCGGCCAGCACCGCGGCCAGTAGCCCTTCTTTCAGGGCGAAGGTAGAGACGCGAATCCGGGTCAGGCCGTACCGCGACAACACAAACTGAATCAGGCAGGAAGCCACCACGATCATGTCGACGCGCATGTCGATCATCCCCGGAATGGCCAGCCGCTCTTCGCGGTTTTTCTCCAGCAGCTCCTGGTGGATCTGTCGGTAAACCGCCAGCGGAAGTTCGTACTCCGTCTGGTGTTCGGCGGCTTGCAGGCCGTTTTCCTGATAGTAGATGTCGCAAAACGTATCGAACGAACCCGACGAGCCCACCAGGGTCTGCGGTGCGTACTGATGCACGGCGTTGTGCAGTGGCAACAGTTGTTCGTCCAGGTAATCGAAGAGGCGCTGGACAGCAGCCGGCCCCAGGGGATCTTGTTGCCCGAAACGATCGAGGAGGCGCTGGGCCCCGATTTCGAAACTCTGTTTCCAGAAGATGCGCGCGTCGTTCCCGATGATGAACTCTACACTGCCCCCGCCAATGTCCATGATCAGGCTCGGCTCGTCGGCCAGCGGCAGGGCCAGCCGTACGCCTTCGTAGATGTAGGCGGCTTCCTGGTCGCCGTTAATGACGCGCACCTGAATGCCGGTTTCGGCCTTGATCCGGTCGACCAGTTCGCCGCCGTTTTTGGCACTGCGAACCGCGCTGGTGGCCGTGGCAAACACTCGCTCGGGCGAAACCTGCCAGTGCTGCAACCGCTCCGAAAACTGGCGCAGCGTGCCGAGTGCCCGCTCAAAAGCCGCCTCGGTCAAATAGCCGTTGGAAATTCCGCCGGAGCCGATTTTAACAAACCGCTTGTCGCGTTCCAGCATGCGGGGCGATTCGCCCGCGACCGGTTCGGCAATCAGCAGGTGAAACGTGTTGGTACCCATGTCGATGGCCCCCACACGCCGTGAAGCATCCTCCATAATTTGTGTCTTACCGCGCAAATATAGACGCTGGTCCGGAACCGGCGAACGTTCGGGCCGTTCTACACGCCTTGTTTCGGGTCAAAGCACGACTTTCACCAAAAGAACCGCCGCGCGGGCCGCCATAAGTCATTTATTAGGAATATTTTTACCGTCCTTTACCAACGCAACCCACACGTACGCATGAACGACACCCCCGCCCCCGACCGTTTTGCCGAGCTGAACCGTAAGAACGAAGAAGCCCTGCAGGGCGGTGGCCCCGACCGAATCGACGCGCAACACAAAAAAGGCAAGCTGACCGCCCGCGAACGGCTCCGCCTGCTGCTCGACGAAGGCTCGTTCGAAGAGATCGGCAAGTTTGTGATGCACCGCGCCAAAGATTTCGGGATGGACAAGCAGCACTTTCTGGGCGACGGGGTCGTGACGGGGTACGGCACCATCCACGGGCGACTGGTCTACGTCTTTTCGCAGGATTTCACCGTGTTTGGGGGGTCGCTCTCCGAATCGCACGCCGAAAAGATCGTGAAGATCATGGACCTGGCGATGAAAAACGGGGCACCCGTCATCGGCCTCAACGATTCGGGCGGGGCGCGCATTCAGGAAGGCGTGGTGTCGCTGGCGGGTTACGCCGACATTTTCTACCGCAACACGCTGGCGTCGGGCGTAGTGCCGCAGATTTCGGCGATCATGGGACCGTGTGCCGGCGGTGCGGTCTACTCTCCTGCCATCACCGATTTCATTCTGATGGTCGAACACTCGTCGTACATGTTTGTGACCGGCCCCAACGTGGTGAAGACCGTAACGCACGAAAACGTCACGGCCGAAGAACTCGGCGGCGCTTCCACCCACAGCACCAAAAGTGGCGTGACGCACTTTGCCTGCGCCAACGAAGTGGAGTGCATCGAATACATCAAAAAGCTGCTCAGCTACGTGCCGCAGAATTGCGAAGAAGAGGCGCCGATGCTACCCTATACACCCGGCGACGAAACGCGTCCGGCCCTGAACGACCTGGTGCCCCTCAACCCCAACCAACCCTACGACATGCGCGAAGTGGTAGACGGCATCGTCGACGAAGGAACATTTTTCGAAGTGCACCGCAATTTTGCCGAGAACATCATCGTGGGCTTTGCACGACTGGCCGGTCGCAGCATCGGCATTGTGGGAAACCAGCCCGCCGTGCTGGCCGGTGTGCTCGACATTCATTCCAGCACCAAAGCTGCCCGGTTCGTGCGTTTCTGCGATTCGTTCAACATTCCACTGCTGGTGCTGGAAGACGTGCCCGGTTTTCTGCCCGGCACCGATCAGGAGTGGAACGCCATCATCACCAACGGCGCGAAGCTGCTCTACGCCTTCAGCGAGGCCACCGTTCCGCGCGTCACCGTCATTACCCGCAAAGCCTACGGCGGAGCTTACGACGTGATGAACTCCAAGCACATCGGGGCAGACCTCAATTACGCCTGGCCCACCGCCGAAATCGCCGTGATGGGTGCCAAAGGAGCTGCCGAAATTATTTTCCGTCGGGAAATCGCCGCGGCCGACGATCCGGAGGCCAAGCTTCAGGAAAAGGTGGACGATTACACCGCCAAGTTTGCCAACCCGTACCGCGCCGCCCACCGGGGGTACATCGACGAGGTGATCAAACCGGAAGATACCCGACGTAAACTGATCCGCGCGTTCAAAATGTTGGAAAACAAGGTCGATACCCTGCCCAAAAAGAAACACGGGAACATTCCGCTGTAGCGCCTGGGTCTGCCCAACGTTCGAGGAAGGGAATGCTGCGTACGTGCGTCGGACTGCGGTCGGCCAACCGTACGGAGCTTGGCCCTGCGGGTTCTCCGCAGGAGTTAATGATTTGATAATACCCTACGGCAGCCTCTCCCCCCGATTCCTCCATAGCTTTGTCGTGTTGCCTTTTTGGTGGGGCTTACCGGTGACGTAGTCTGATCCGAGGCCCCGGTGTTCGTTGAATTTGATGCTACCGCACGACGCTACAGACTCTCCTCTCCTTGCCCGACTCCGTGCGGGTGAACAAGCTGCCCTGCAAACTCTTTTTACCCGGCACTACCGCCCGCTGTGCGACTTTGCCTGCCAGCTTACGAAAAGTCCTGACCTGGCCGAAGAGGTGGTCGCCGACATCTTTCTGATCCTCTGGCAAAAGCGCCGGGAGCTGGAAATTCATACGTCACTGCGCGCGTATCTGTACGTGGCGGTGCGCCGTCGGGCCTTGCAGGTCGTCAAGAAAGAACACGTCTGGGACGGTTTGGATGAATCGGTCGAGCACGCCGCAACCGAGCCGTTCAATCCGCTGGACGTGCTGCTGTTCCGTGAGTTGAACTACCGCATCGATCACCTGGTCGACCGTCTTCCCGACCCTGACCGCCTGATGCTGCGCCTCAAAATGTCCGGCCTTACGTACAAAGAGATCGCCGAGACGCTGGAGCTTTCGGTCAAAACCGTAGAGTACCGGCTGGCGAAATCGATCGAGCGCGTAAAGCGGGGCTACCAGCAGAAGTAAGCGGAGTTAACAATCCCTTAACCTTTTCCTAACGATTTCTTCCAGGGAAGTCCTGTGCCGTTCGCCTCTTTGAGGTGTGACGGAACATGAACTAGACCGGCTGCTGCGCTACGTACGGGGAACCGCCTCTCCGGCCGACCACCAATGGGTCGACGCCTGGCTGGCCGAACACCCCGACCACGCCACCTTTTTGCAGGAACTGGAACGCTACGGTCAGGACATTGCCCTGGATCAGGCCGCCTTCGAAGCGCCGACGCAGGCGTGGGAACGCCTCGCGCGGGAAATCGACGCCCAGGCCCCGTTTACAGCCCCGACTCCGCCACCCTCTCCTTCCCGCAAGCGCCCCCGCCGCGTCCTCGCCGTGCTGGCCAGCGGCTTGTTCCTCCTCGTGGTCGGAACGATTGCCTATCGATTCTGGCTGGCCGACACGACGGCGCCAGAGCACTGGATCGTCAAACAAACGGAACGGGGCGAACGCTCGGCGTTGCAGTTGCCCGACGGCAGCCGGGTCTACCTGAATGCCGAAAGCACGCTGGCCTACGAGAGCCACTTCGGCGAATCGGAGCGGACCGTCCGGTTACAGGGAGAAGCTTATTTCGACGTCAAGCCCGATCCGGATCGGCCGTTTCGGGTCATGACGAGTCGCGTGCAGGTGCAAGTATTAGGTACGTCGTTCGACGTGCGGGCCTATCCGCAGGCAGAAGAGGTAACGGTGGCCGTCACCACCGGAAAAGTGGACGTACGCGACTCACTGCAACAACCGCTCGATCAACTCCTCCCCGGTCAACGCCTGGCCTACATGCCCGCGACGGGGCAGGTTCGGCGGGATTCGGTGCGGGCCGACGAGGTGACGGCCTGGCAGGAGGGGAAATTGCGGCTGATCAACACGCCGCTCCCCGAGTTGGTGCAACAACTGGAACGCTGGTACGACGTGGACATCACGCTCGTGCAGGAGACGCCGCAGCCCTGCCGCTTCACCACAACCCTCGACCACCTGACCCTGACCCAAGCCCTTGATTTATTGAGTTTAACAACCCCCTTAACCTATGAGCAACATGGACGAACCCTAACCCTCCGGGTGGGACCATGTCTGTAAAAAAGCCAGGCCCGTTGCCGCGGACCTGGCTTGCTTCCGGCAGGTGGTTTCCACCCCCGTCAATTGCAATGAGTAACAACCCTAAAGGCCATTAACAACTGTGAAAAGTATGAAAAGTTTTTATCTCTTGCCGGGAGGCGGTGGAATTGCCCGCCGACGCACGGCCGGCTTTGCCCTCTGGACCCTCGTTTTATTCCTGGGGTCTACCCTGATGGTGCCCGCACAGGCGGGTGCGCAACCCGAACCAGAACTCCAAGCACAGGTGACCCTCCACGTGCAGAAGATCCGGTTGCAGGACGCCCTGACGCAACTGGAAACCCAGATTCCCTACACCTTTACGTACAACCATTCTTTGCTCGACCGGGTGCCGCCGGTCAGTCAGGACGTGACGAACGCGCCGCTGCACACCGTACTGGACGCCTTGCTGAAAAATACCGGCCTACAGTACCAGGTGGTGGGCACCTCGATCGCCATCGCTCCAAACCCCGACGCGGCCCCGGCCCGTTCGATTCAGGGCACGATCTACGACGAAAACGACCAACCCCTGCCGGGTGCCAACGTGCTGATCAAAGGCACGACGCAAGGCACCGTGACCGACGTCAACGGCCACTTCTCACTGACGCTGCCCGAGGGAGCCGACGTTTTGCTGGTGCGGTTCATCGGCTACCTGCCGCAGGAAGTGACAGTCGGGTCACGTCAAGAAATCGACATTACGCTGGAGCCCGACGTGGCGCAACTCAGCGAGGTGGTGGTGACGGCGCTAGGCATCGAGCGGGAAGAAAAAGCGCTGGGCTACGCCGTGCAGACGCTGGACAACCGCGACCTGACCGGCGCGATGTCGACCAACTGGGCCAACGCCCTGCAAGGCAAAGTACCAGGCCTGTCCCTCAGTTCGGCGGGAAGCGGGCCGCTGGGATCGCAACGGATCACGCTGCGCGGCGACGCCTCCCTGAACCTGGACAACAACCAGGCGCTGATCGTCCTTGACGGTGTGCCCCTCAACAACACGATCAACGGCACCGGCAGCACCGCCTACCTCCAGGGCGAGTCGCCCGTCGACTACGGCAACACCATCGGCGACCTGAACCCGGAAGACATCGCCAGCGTGTCGGTACTGAAAGGCCCCACGGCGGCCGCCCTCTACGGTTCGCGCGCGGCCAACGGTGCCATCATCATCACCACCAAATCGGGAAAACGCCAGGGCAAGGGCCTGGGCATCGCGTTCAACTCCAACACCAGTTTCGAAAATGTGCTGCGCTGGCCCGACTACCAGTACGAGTACGGACAAGGCACACCGGGACAAGACACCTGGTATTCGTACGGGGAAAGCGAGGACGGCCCGAACACCCGCAACACCAGCTCGACCTGGGGACCGCGCTTCGAGGGGCAATCGTACTTCCAGTACAATTCGCCGCAGGACGAAGAAGGCAACCGGCTGGAGCGGACGCCCTGGGTGGCCTATCCCGACAACCGCAAGGATTTCTTTCAGACCGGCGTCAACACCCTCAACAGCTTATCGGTGTTCGGTGGCAACGACCAGACGCAGGCCCGCCTCTCCCTCACGCATCTGAACAACCGCTGGATCGTGCCCAACACAGGGTATGAACGTGTCACTACGTCGTTTTCCCTGAACCACAACGTCTCGGAACGGCTGCAAATCCAGGCCAAGGCCAACTACGTGAACAAGCAGAGCGACAACCTGCCCACGGCGGGCTACAACAACCAGTCGCTGATGTACTTCATCATGTTTCAGTCGCCCAACGTCAACCTCGACTGGTACCAACCTTATTGGCTGCCCGGTCAGGAAGGGCTGGTGCAAAACGCCCCCTTCAGTGGGCTGATCGACAATCCCTACCTACAGGTGTACGAGATGCTTAACAAGATGCAGAAGCATAACTTCATCGGGAACCTGTCGGCGACGTATCACTTCACCGACGACCTGAGCCTGATGGTGCGTAGCGGCATCGACTTCGGAAACGACGAGCGGTCGCAGCAACGGCCCAAAAGCACCGAGAAATTCAAGGAAGGGATGTACCGTGAGCAGAAGTTCACCGACTACGAGATCAACTCCGACTTCCTGGCGCGGTATCACAAGCTGTTGTTCGACCGCCTCGACTTCTCCTTGTCGGCCGGGGGCAACCGCCGCTACACCTACCGCAGTTCGCTCCGCGCCTACGCCGACCGGCTCATTTTGCCGAACGTCTACAACCTGGCCAACAGCATGGACCCGCCCGTGGTGCGGTCGTCCTACGCCGAGCGCGCCATCAACAGCCTCTACGGCATGGCGCAATTTGCGCTCGACGAGAAACTGTTCCTCGACCTGACGGGCCGCAACGACTGGTCGAGCACTCTGCCTGCCGGCGGTAATTCGTACTTCTACCCGTCCGCCAGCCTGAGCGCCGTAGTCTCCGAGCTTCTGCCGTTGCCGCAAGCCATTTCGTTCGCCAAGGTGCGGGCCTCGTGGGCGCAGGTCGGCAACGACGCCGATCCGTACCAGTTGCGGAAGTACTACACCGCCAGCCAGTTCAGCGGCAGTTTCGAGAACCAAACGTTCATCCCCAATACGCAGCTCAAACCCGAAATCACCTCCAGCACCGAGTTCGGACTGGACATCCGCCTGTTGCGGGGACGGCTGGGGCTGGACGTGACGGCTTACCAGAACAACAGCCGCAACCAGATTCTGGAAGTACCGATCGACCGGGCGTCGGGCTACAACTACGCCGTGCTCAACGCCGGGCTCATCACCAACCGGGGGCTGGAAATCCAGTTCAACGCCACGCCGATCAAGACCGAGCGGTTCCGCTGGAACCTGACGGCCAACTGGGCCGCGAACCGCAACAAAGTGGTGCAACTGGCCGACGGCGTCGAAACCTTTATCCGCGCCGCGAGCATCGCCAACCGGGTCACCATCCAAGCCCGGCCCGGCGGCAGCATCTCCGACCTGTACGGGCTGGGCTACGAACGCGCCCCCGACGGGCAGATCGTGTACGACGAACAGGGCTATCCGCTGCTGACCCAGGAAGTAAAGAAACTCGGCAACGCCAACCCCGGTTTCCGGGCCGGACTCTACAACCAGTTCAAATGGGGAGCCTTTGGCCTCAGCGTGCTGGTCGACGGGCAGCGGGGCGGCGATGTCTACTCGCTGACGTACCAGACGGGCGCGTCGCAGGGGAAACTGACCAGCACGATTCCCGGCCGCTACGAGGGGCTAATCGGCGAAGGCGTTATTGCCAACGGCGACGGCACCTACCGCCCCAACGACATCGTTGCCGAAGAGATCGGCACGTACTACGGACGTCACTACAACCGCAACAACGTGGAGAGCAGCGTGTTCGACGCCTCGTTCCTGAAGGTGCGTGAAGCCCGCTTCGACTACACGATACCAGCGCAGATCACCCGCAAAATCCACGTCGAGAAGATCAACCTCGGGCTCTACGGCCGCAACCTGCTGCTGTTCACCTCCTTCCCGGCCTACGACCCGGAAGCAGCGACACTGAACGACGGCTCCATCGTGCCCGGCATCGAAACCGGCCAGTTTCCGTCCACCCGCACGATAGGCATCGACCTGAACATTACCCTGTAACCAAGAACCAACCAAGCGCATGAAACGCTATTTGATACTGACCCTGGCAGGAACGCTCGCGCTAACGACCTCCTGCAACGACCAGCTCACCGACATGAACCTGAACCCGAACGTGGTGGAAGAGGCCACGCCGGGCAGCCTGCTGACGCCGGTGCTGTACGAAGTGAAAGCCGCTACGCTGAGCCGCTCGCACCGCCTCAACAACGAACTGATGCAGGTCTCGGTGACCAAGATCGCCAACAACGACTTCCACCGCTACGAAATCCGCTCCAGCGAGTCGGATTACCTGTGGGACCGGCTCTACCGTCACTTGACCAACGTGGAAGACATCTACGACCGCGCCGTTGAGACCGAAAACGTGAACTACCAGGCCGTGGCCCTGACGCTCCGCACCTGGATTTTCTCGCTCCTCACCGACCTGTACGGTGACGTGCCGTACCGCGAGGCGACGCTGGGCTACAAGGAGCAGATTTTCCAGCCCAACTTCGATCCGCAACAGGACATTTACGCCGGAATGTTGCAGGACCTGGAAACGGCCAACCGGTTGTATGCGCCCGACGAAGGACTCGTGTACGGCGGGGATGTGCTCTACGACGGCGACGTGGCCAAATGGCAGAAATTTACCAACTCGCTGCGGTTGCGGCTGTTGCTGCGGGTCCTCGACAAGCCCGCATCGCAGGCCCGCGAAACCCTCGCCGCGATGGTCGCCAACCCGGCGCAGTACCCGATTTTTGAGAGCAACGACGACGCGGCCGTGATTCGCTACACCGAAACGGCACCCTACATCAATCCCTTCACCACGTACCGGAACTACGACTTCAACGGCGAGCGGGCTTACAGTGAATTCTTCCTAGCACACCTGACCGCGACGGACGATCCGCGCCTTCCGGTGTGGGCCACCCAACCCGAAGGCAGCTACACGGGCCTGCCCAGCGGCTATCCGGTAACGGCGACCGCCGAGATGAACACCATTGCGGCCTCCACCTACCAGCTCGACCTGAAAACGTCGCCGCTGTTGGGTGTGATCATGGGCTACCCGGAAGTGGCCTTTATTCTGGCAGAACTCGCGCAGCGCGACCTCATCCCCGCCGACGCCCAACCGCTCTACGAAACGGGCGTGGAGGCTTCGCTGGCCTACTGGGAGGTGGAAATGCTCAACGGGTTTCTGGCCAGGGAAGGCGTGGCCTACGACGGCACGCTCGAACAGATCATGCTACAGAAATACTACGCGCTGCTGTTCACCGACTTCCAGCAGTGGTTCGAACACCGCCGTACCGGCTTCCCGAAACTGCCCGTGGGCGAAGGCACACTCAACGGCGGGCAGATGCCCCGGCGGCTGCTCTATCCCGTTCTGGTGCAGTCAGTCAACGCGACGCACTACCAGGAGGCCTCCGAACGCATGGGAGGCGACGACGTGAATTCCCACATGTGGTGGGACCAGTAAACTCCTGTTTTGCATTTGCCTGTGGCCGGGCGGAGCCCACTCCCGTCCGGCCCTTTACCGATGGCTTCACATTCTCCCCTATTCTTCTATGTCTCACAATCGACGCTTTTTTCTCAAAACCCTGGGCCTGAGTAGCCTGGCGTTTCCGCTGGCCCCCGCCGTAGTCGCGGCCCCCGAACCCAAACTGCCGCAGGATGTGTCCGTCGTTCGCCTCAGTGGCCGCGTGCTTGCCAACGGGCAGGGCCTCGCCAACGTGGCGGTCACCGACGGCATCAACGTGGTGCGGACCGACGCCAAAGGACGCTACGCCTTCGACAGTCCGGCCACCGCCGAGTTTGTGTACCTCTCGGTGCCCCGCGGTTACGCCTTTCCGCACGAGCGGGGCATCGCTCGCTTCTACCGCCGTATCGAACCGAGCGGGGGGCAGAAACAGTTCAAAGCGGATTTTGAACTCGAACCCCTATCGGGCGACGACACCAACCACCATTTCATCGTGTGGGCCGATCCGCAAATCATTTCGAAAGAGGACGCTGCCCAGCTCAAAACCGTTTCGGCGCCTGACACCCGCGCACTGGTCGACAGCTACCCGCAGGGAACCCTGTTGCACGGCATCGGCTGCGGGGATCTGGTCTGGGACCACTTCGAACTGTTCGACGATTACCAGGAGGCCGTCGCGACGACGGGCATTCCGTTCTTTCAGGTGATCGGCAACCACGACATGGATTTGGAGGCCCGCACGGACGATCACTCCGCGAACACCTTCAAAGAGCGTTTCGGGCCGACCTACTATTCCTTCAACCGGGGCGAAGTCCACTACGTGGTGCTGGACGACGTCTTTTTCATCGGCGTCGCCAAACAGTACATCGGGTACCTGACGGAGCGACAACTGGCGTGGCTTGAACAGGACCTCGCCCACGTGCCGGAAGGTCACACGGTGGTGGTGTCGCTCCACATTCCGGCCAACACCGGACAGATCCGACGCAACAGCACGCGCGAAAAAATCGAGCCTTCGCTGGGTGGCACCGTGGCGAACCGCAAAGAACTGTACCGCCTGTTGCAACCCTACCGCGCGCACATCCTATCCGGCCATACGCACTTCAATGAAAAGGTATTAGACGAGGAACATGAAAACGTGATCGAGCACGTGCACGGCACGGTCTGTGGCGCGTGGTGGACCGGCCCGATTTGTTACGACGGCACGCCCAGCGGCTACGGCGTCTACGAAGTAAAGGGCGGCGACATCGCCTGGTTTTACAAGTCCGTGGGGCATGACAAAACCCACCAGTTGCGGCTCTACCCGGTGGGTGCAGTACCCGAAAAGCCCGACCACCTGGTGGCGAACGTCTGGAACTGGGACCCGCAGTGGAAAGTCGAGTGGGAGGAAGACGGGCAGGCCCGCGGTGAAATGACCCGGGAGCTGGGCTACGATCCGCTGTCGGTCGAGCTGCACCAAGGCGATCAGTTGCCGAAAAAACACGCGTGGGTCGACCCACAACTGACCGATCACCTGTTTTTCGCCCAGCCCTCTCCGAATGCCAAACACATCACCGTTCGTGCTACGGATCGGTTCGGGAACGTCTTCTCCGAGCACATAGCGTTACCGATGGGCTAAACGTCCATGCTTACGCACAAAAAGGGAGGGCGGTCTCGGACCACCCTCCCTTTTTGCTGTTACCTGCCGCCCGTTCATAACAGGCTAGTGGGCCCGGAGCAGGCGCACGTGGTAGATCCCCCCGGCCATCGAACCGGGATGGGCCGCGAATTTTACCACCAGGGTTTTGTCCGAAGCCGCCTGGATCAGCTCCGGCGGTAATGGATAATCGACGGTAAAAAACGTATCCCCCTGGCTGCCGTCCAGCGCCACGGTGGCCACCCGTGTTTCATTCACCAGAATGTCGAACTGACGGTCCCGGTCCTGTCCGGAGTAGGTCACGCGTAGCGCCGCGGCCTCCTGCTGTTTGTCTTTCAGAGCGTAGCTGAACCACCCTTTGGCATGCCGCCAGTGGCGATTGCGGTAGATGCCGCTCTCGGTGCGTTCGCCTTTGAAGAAGTGGTCGGATTCGGGTTGCTGTTCGCCGGGCGCCACCTGATCGATGGTAATGGCCTCCAGGGCTAGGCGGGCTTCTTCTTCCCGCTTGAGACGCGCCTGGATGGCTTTCAGTCCTTCCGGCGTGGTGTGTTGCCAGTAGAGCATGTAGCGGGCGTCGTGCAGCCGGAAAAACGGAATCAGTTCCAGGTTGGCAAACCGCTGCGGGTAGATCAGGTCCGGAGCCGTAAACGTGAGGGGCTTGCCCGGTACCGGCCGAATTTTGTCCACAAATTGCGCATCAGCGCTCACCAGCATCGGGGCTTCTTCCATCGGATAGAGCGGCCCGGCGGCGATGTGTCCCATGCGGCTGTCGTCGGCCTGCAAGCCGTCCAGTTCCTGGGTGCTGGTTTTCGCGGCCAGCACAATGGGGCCGTGCAGCACCGCGAAGTAATCGGAGCCGTCGGGCAGTTGCTCGACGTGGTTTTCCATCGGCAGCGTCACTTCTACCACATCGCCCTTCTTCCATTTCCGGTCAACGGCCACGTAGGTATCCGGCGCGGCCACCACGGGCACAGCTTTACCGTTCACGTTTACCTGCATGGCCCCCTTCGCGACCCAGGCCGGATAGCGCAAGCGCAGCGTAAAGCGGGTGGCCTTTTTGGGTTGGATCGTCAGCCGGGTCGTTTCTTCGTCGGGGAAGTTCGTCTGTTGCGTCAGCGTCACGCCTTTTTCAGCCCAAGTCAGTTCCGAAGGAATGAACAAATTCACAAACAAGTCCTGGTCGGTGTGGGCGTAGATCAGTTCGCCGTACTTGCCGTGATTTTCCAGCCCGGACCCGACGCAGCACCACATGCCTTCGGCGGGTTGGGAATAGACGCGGTAATGCTGCGGCCGCATCGGCGTGAAGTAGACAAACCCACCCCGCGTCGGATGCTGCGTGGACAGAATGTGGTTGTAGAGGGCACGCTCGTAATAGTCGAGGTACGACAGTGACCGGCTGGTCTGGTAGAGCATTTTCGAGAGGCGCAGCATGTTGTACGTATTGCACGACTCGGGCCCTTCGCGGTCGGTGATCATGGGTGTAAAATCGTCGGCGGGATGAAAATGTTCGCGCACGCTGTTGCCGCCAATCGTCACGGTACGGTGGTCGACCACCGTTTCCCAGAAAAACGCCGCGGCGTCGGCCCAGGAGGTGTCGCCGCCCACTTCGGCGATGCGCTTGAAGCCGATCACTTTCGGAATCTGCGTATTGGCGTGCATCCCCGTCAGCTGGTCTTTGTGCGCCAGCAGAGGCTCCAGCACCACCCGGTGCGAAAACCGGCGGGCCAGCGCCAAGTACTTCTCGTCGCCCGTCAGGGCAGCCACGTCGGCAAAGACTTCGTTCATGCCGCCGTGTTCCGATCTCAGCATGTCTTGCACCTGCGCGTCAGATAGCCCCGCCACCAAATTCAGGCTCCAGTCCGTCAGCCGGATCAGCATCGCTTTCGCCTCTTCGTTGCCGGCAATCAGGTACGCGTCGCGCAGCCCGGCGTACAGCTTGTGAAGGTTGTACCACGGCACCCACTTTCCGTTCAGCGAGAAACTGCCCGCATCAATATGGCCTTGGGCCACTTCCTGCCACATGGCCTTTCCCCCAGGCGTGCCACCGATGTACCCGTTACCGTTGGCGTCCTGACAGCGCTTCAATTCGCCAATCATGTAGTTCAGCCGGTCGCGGGCCTCCTGGTGTCCGTCGGCGGCCATTTGCGCCAGCGCCGTGAGGTAATGCCCCCCGATGTGACCGTCCAGCCCGGAGCCTTCCCAGTTGCCGTAGGTGTCTGCCTTGGGCGTCAGGCCCGCTTCGCGCAGGTACGGGGCCAGCAGGCGGTCCGGCTCCAGCGTCAGGATGTAGTCCAGGTCTACCTGTTCGGCCTGCCGGAACGGGCCGTCCAGCAACCGGACCGAAGCCAGGGGAAACAGGTCTACCGCCGGGGCTTGCGCGCACACCGACAGGCTACCTGCGCTCAAGGTCCAGGCCACGCCCAGCATACCGAGCGGACGCAAAAAAGTGTTACTAAAATTCATGGTGGATTTCGTCATAGTTCGGTAGCCGCGCCGGCTACGCTGGCATAACAAGGTTAAGCCCTTTTTTCGGGTCTGTCAACGCATCGGCTCCGCCCTAACGACGTCGGTAGTGCCTGGCGGAAGCCTCCCGTCCAAGCACTACCGACGTTGACCTGCCGACTTGCTCAGTAGCCGGGGTTCTGTTTCAGGTTGGAGTTTTTATTGATCTCGATCTGCGGAAGCGGGTACAGGGTCCGGTAATCGCCGTTGGGCTCGTGCGATAACCACGATTTCTCGGTGAAGACCCCGAAGCGGATCAGGTCCTGACGGCGATGCGCCTCTTCAAAAAACTCGTAGCCCAGTTCGTCTAACAGCCGCCCGTACGGAACGGACGCACCGCCCTCCTGGCTGGTGCCGTGCACATCGCGACGACCGTAGTCGTAGGTGCTGCCGCCCATCAGTTCCGCACCGGTGACCGCCGCTTTTTCCGGATGGGTACGGAAGCTCCGTTCCAGCACCGTGGTGACCAGCGCCGCCGCTTCGTCGGCACGGCCGGTCCGCAACAGACACTCCGCTTTCATCATCAGGATGTCAGCGTAGCGGAAAAACGGGAAGTCGTTTTTGAGAATGGCCCCACTGCCGTCTGCAATTTCAAATTTGCCCAGGCGCAAGCCGTGGTTGGCCTCCGACGTATCGACGGCCGGCAGCACGTTGACCAGGTTAAGCGGTTGCCCTTTCTGCGCACCGTTCTGCACGATCAACTGATCGCCGTTCGCGGAAAACTGCGGCCCGCGAATCCAGTTTTCCTTGAACCGATCGTCCAGCGTATCGAACGTGCTGATGAACTGCGGAATGGCACAAATGCCGCCCCACGGCGAATTTTGCAGGTTGTAAGTGGCCTGCATTTCCTGCGGCAGGGACTGCATGTGGTGGTCGAAGGCGTTCCAGTCGTCCCAGTACTGCACCAGGTACTTGTCGTCGTACACAAACGCCCAGATGATCTCTTTCGAGCCTTCGTTGTTCGTAACGAAGATGTTTTTTTGGTTGGCTTCCAGGCTGTACACGTTGGCGTTGATCACCGCATCGCACTGCGCGATGCACTCTTCCCAGCGGGACGTGCCGGTGTAGACCTCGGCGTTGAGGTAGAGCTTGGCCAGCAGCGTATGTGCGACCCACTGGTTCATGCGGCCGTAGGTAGACTGGTCGTTTTTCGGGCTCAGTTGCGCCAGGTTTTCGGTCACTTCGGTCACGATAAAATCGAATACCTCCTGGCGGGTATTTTGCGTCGGCAGGAAATCGGCCGGCACGTCGAACGACGTCACGATGGGCACGTTGCCGTACATGTCGCACAGCACCCAGTAGTACGACGCCCGCAGCACTTTCAGCTCGGCCAGCGCACTTTCCTTGAACGTACCGGTCGGAATCAGGTCGTTCTCGATCTGGTAGATCACCCGGTTGCAGGTCGTGATGCCGTTATAGGCCCGTTGCCAGCAGGTCGACACAATGGCGTCTTCCGACGTCCAGCTGTGGTAGTGGAACCGTCGGTAGCCGCCGTCGTCCACCCACCCCCACGGCCGTTTGGGAATGATCAGTTCGTCGGTACAGATCTCCTGCGCCCAGAAGTAGCTTTGCCACTTGTTGAACAGGTTCCGCCAGGGCACATACGCCGAGGCGATCAGCGACCCGATGTCGTCTTCTGCCGGCGTAAACTGCTCAGCAATGATGGTGTCGTAGCTTTCGTCTTTCAGGTCGGTACACCCGACCATGCACAGGAACAGACACAGCGTAAAGAGGGATATGGCTTTCATGGATGTGGCGGTAGAAGGTTAAAAGTTGAGGTTAACGCCCAGCGTGAAGGTGCGGGTGGTCGGGTACTTATCGCGGTTGTCGATGCCGGGGTCCAGCCCCGTCCAGCTCACTTCCGGATCGATGCCCTTGTAGCGCGTGATGATGAACGTGTTGAGCGTCGATACGTACACCCGTGCCGACCGAATGGCCTTCAGCTTGAGGTGGTCGAAATTGTACCCCAGCGTAATGTTGTCGATCTTCCAGAAGTCGCCGTCTTCCACGTAGTAGCTGTTGAATTCGAGCGGCACGTTTTTGTTGAGCACGGCTTTGCCGAAAATCGGATCGTAGGCCGATTTCAGGCGGTTGTACCGGTCGTCGCCGGTATTTTCGTAGTACATGCGCTGGAAGTTGATGATCTGGTAGGCAAACGAGCCGCGCATGGTCACGCTCAGGTCGAAGCTCTTGTAGCGGAAGGTGTTGTTCCACCCGGCGTGGTACTTCGGAATGCCGTTGCCGATGATCTGCTTGTCGTCGAAGCCGCGGTTGAAGTCGTTGTAGGGCACGCGCTCGCCCGATTTGGTTTCGTAGATCCAGTAGCCGTCGTCGGTCACATCCACCACCTTGTAGCCGTGGAAGTTGCCGATCCGCTCCCCGATTTCGACGATGTGCGTATGGGTCTGGATGGGAACGCCCGTGCCGCCGGCGGTGAAGTAATTCGACTCCAGCTTGTACAGGTCGTTCGACAGGCTGACGAGTTTGTTGGCGTTGGTAGAAAACAGGAACTGCGACGTCCAGGTAAAATGGTCGGTTTTGAAGGGTACCGTCGACAGGTTGACCTCCAACCCTTTGTTTTCCATGATGCCGACGTTGACCCGCGTCGAGGTGTAGATGTTGGGAGGACTGGGCACCTGGTAGTCGTACAGCAGGCCGTCGATGCGCCGCACGTAATAGTCGATGCTGCCGTAGATGCGGTCGTTCAACAGCCCATAATCCAATCCGACGTTAAACTCTTTTTTCTCTTCCCAGCGCAGGTTCGGGTTGGGGTTCTGCGACGGCACCAGCGAACGAATCCAGTTGCCGTTCACCAGAAAATAGTCGGCATAACTCAGCGTAGCAACGCCCAGAAAAGCGTCGCTCGGCGGGTTGCCGGTCACGCCATAGCCCGCCCGCAGCTTCAGGTTGTTCAGCGAAGAGAGGCCTCTCAGAAACGCTTCTTCGTTGACGCGCCACCCGACCGATACGGCCGGGAAGGTGCCCCAGGGCTTCTTGGTGCCGTACAGCTGGCTGGCGGCTTCGTGCCGCACGCTGGCCATCAGCAGGTATTTTTCCCGGAAACTGTAGGTGCTGCGACCAAAGAAACTGATCAGGTTGTTGGTACCCCGGCTGCTGCCCTGCGCGGCTTTGCCTTCGGTGAGGGCTTTTCCGGCCCCGATGTTGGCGTAGCCGAATGCATCGGTCGCGAAGTCGTAGTTCTGCATCCACATGTTCAGCCACTCGCTCTCCTGGTAGCCGTAGCCGGCCAGTGCCGTAAACTTGTGATCGCCGAAATTTTTGCGGTATTCGGCAATCAGCTCCAGAAACCGGTAGATGTTTTCGTCGGCTCCGACCGACGCGTAACCGTTGCGCCCGTCGCGGGTGGTGGAAACGTGGCGCTTGGTTTCGGCATAGCCCCGCGACTGGTTGTATTTGTCGTAGGCCATGTTGGCGTTCAGGCGTAGGCCGTTGAACGGAGTAAAGTTGATGCGGGCGTTGTAGCGGGTGTACTGCGTTTTGTTGCGTCCGTCGCTTTCGTAGAGCCGCGCCAGCGGGTTGTCGTAGTCGAAAATCCCCTCCTGAAACCAGTTTCCGTCTTCGTTGCGGGTCGGCGAGGTGGGGTTCTGGATCATCATCTGCCGGTAGGTCCAGCCGTTGAAGCTGAAGCCGTCGCCGGTGGTGGTGTAGGTATTCTGCCGGCCGATGATGCCCAGGTTCAGCGTGAGTTTGTCTTTGAACATCTGGTGCACCACGTCGATGCGGCCGTTGAACGTTTCGTTGTCCGACTTTTTGATGATGCCGTTAAACCCGCGGTAGTTGAAGTTGAGCAGGTAGTTGGTCTTGCTGGTGCCCCCCCGGAAAGTCAGGTTGTGGACCTGCGAAAAGGGCTTCTGCGTTGTCTCTTCGAACCAGTCGGTCGAATGCCCGTTGTCCCACGAAGCGTCGCGGATGCCCGACGCAATCTGCTGCCGGTAGTCATCGGCCGTGAGCATGTTCAGCCGGCGGGCGATGCGTTGCGTGCTCAGTTGAGTGCTGTATTCGACGGTGTTGATCTCCCCGCCACCTTCCTGGAACCGCTTGGTCGTGATCAGAATTACGCCGTTGTTTCCCCGGACGCCATAAATCGCAGCGGCCGAACCGTCTTTCAGCACGTCGATCGACTCGATGTCTTCGGGCGCGACGGTGTTCAGGTCGCCCGGAATGCCGTCGATCAGCACCAGCGGCGAGGTATTCGCCCCCAGAATGGTAGTATTGCCCCGCAACAGCACTGCGACGCCACTGGTCGGGTCACCACTCGACGAAGCGACCGTCAGGCCGGCCACTTTTCCCTGCAACAGTTGCCCGGCGTTTTTCACCGGCGCTTTGATGAACTCCCGCGACTTGACCGACGCGATGGAGCTGGTCACTTCCGCTTTTTCCTGCGTGCCGTAGCCGACTACCACCACTTCTTCCAGGGCTTTCACGTCCTCTTCCATGGTGAGGTCGAGCGTGCTGCGGCTGGCCACGGCTACTTCCTGCGTCAGGTACCCTACAGCACTGAACACCAGCGTGGCGGTTTCCGCTACGTTCAGCACGTAACGTCCTTCTACATCGGTGATGGTCCCGTTGGTCGTGCCCTTTTCCAGAACATTGACGCCGGGAATGCCCTCACCGTCGACATCCGTAATGCGGCCCGACACCGCAAGGGCGGTCGGCGCAAGCCGGCGAGGGGCCAGGGTCTGGACCTGGAGCTGGCGCATGGACGGAACGATTTGCCCGGCGCGGTGGGGCAAGTGGCCCTGGGGCGGGAGGGTCGCGTACAGCGCATAGTGCGTGTCGTCCAGTTTACGGTAGCTCAGACCGGCCTCTTGCATTACTTCGCTCATCACCTGGGGCAACGACCGGCTTTTCAGCTCCGGCAGCACCACTTTCTTTTGCTCGACCGCATCCATACGGTAGAGGAACTCCACCTGGTAGAAGTCTTCGATTTCCTGAAGCACCTGCGTCAGCTCGCGCTTGGCGGCACGTGCGGCCTCACCCTGCTGGCGGGCCGTCGCCAGCGCCAGGCTCTGCGCCTTTCCTGCGCACACAGGCGTAGCGGCCAACGCCAGGCAAATAGCGTGGTAGATTACTTTTTTCATAAATGTAGATTAGGCAGTTGTTTGTATCTAAGGATGCATAGGTCGAAAGACGATGCGTTGGTTGTCGTGTGCGATGTCCATCTGCGCCGAAACGCTCAGCGCTTCCAGCAACCGGTCCAGGTCGTCGAGCGGATAGCGGCCGCTGAGCCGAACCTGCGAGAGCGATTGGTCGGCAAACACCACCTGCTTGCCGAAGTGGTCTTCCAGCGTCATGGCAACTTCGCCCAGGGTTTTCTGATCCAGCACCAGCTGGCCCTGCTGCCAGGCGGAGATGTGTTCGGGCGCCTTCAACTGACGGCGCTCCAACTGACGGGTGTCGGGATGGTAGGCCACCTGATCGCCCGGTTGCAGCACGACTTCCTGTTCGGCCTCGGGGGCGTGCAACTCGAGACGAATGCGCCCTTCCTCCAGCGTTACCTCCGTCAGCCGGGCTCGTTTCTGGACGTTGAATTCCGTACCCAGCACTTCCACGTCCAGGTCGTCGGTGTGAACCACGAACTTGATGCCGCCGGCCGGGGTCGGTTGTTTGGCTACCTTGAAAAACGCTTCACCGTCCAGCCACACTTCACGGGCAGTGGCCTGCTGCCAGTCTTTGGTGTACCGCAGGCGCGAGTTGGCATTCAGCACGACGCGCGACCCATCGGGCAACACCACCTCCTGCCGTTCGCCGAAGGCGGTGGCCAGACGTTCGTAGGAGGTGTAGTCGATCCACCAAACGGCTCCGACGGCCGTCAGCAACACGACCATAGCCGCGGCAACTCGGTAGGCCCACCGGTGGGACGTTCGGCGCAGAGGGCGCATCTGAGGCGCGTTCGCCTGGAGCTGTGCCTGCAAGCGCCGCCAGTCGGCGTCGGTTTTCCGGGCATCGAACGCCGGCTTTTTAAACTGTGGTCCCCGCAGCAGCAGGGCGGCCGCCTCCACCACGGCACGCTGCTCCGGGTGGGCCGTCAGCCAACGCTCCCACTGCAACGCAGCCTGAGGGTCGTCGTCCAAAATCCATTGTTGGAAAGAGGGGTCGCGGAGAAGGTCTTCGGGCGTGTACTTCACGGGGTTCAGAGGGACGATATACCCCCATGATCCCGGCCCGGTCGTTTCATAACCAATCTTGAAAAAAAATTTTAGGCGAGCAGTACGCTCAGGAACGCCACCAGGGTCAGGTCGGCGATCTGCCGCAGGCGATCGTCTTTCCGCAGACGCTGGCAGGCCCGGTACAGGCAATTGAGCACGGGCTGGTACCCGATGCCCATAATCTCGCTGATCTGCGTACAGTTCAGCCCCTCGAAGTAGCGGAGGTAGATCACCTCCCGCTCCCGCGCAGACAGGTGGTTCAACGCCTGGGCCAGTACGCGCCGCTGTTCTTCGGCCCGCTCGGCATCCACCACCAACTCTTCCGGCGAAAACAGAGGTCCGTAGAACTCGTGCCCGATTTCCTGGTGCAGGAGGGAATGCCGCTGCTGGCGTTCCATCTTCTTCAACAGTTCGTGCCGCAACGCCTGAAACAGGTAAGCCTTCACTTTTCTGACTTCCACCAGCCGCGCGCGGCGTTGCCACAGGTTCAGGAAAACCACTTGCACGCAGTCGCGCGCCAGTTCTTCGTTGCCCGACAGGCGCGCGCCGTATTGGCACAGGTCCGCATGAAACGCCGTAAAAAGTTCCTTGAGCGCCGTTTCGTCTCCCTGACGAAGGCGGTTCCACTGCGTGGCAAAAAAATCCGAAGCGTCTGCAGTAACGGTGGACATGTGGTGGTAGGTTGGGCAGGCACTGCCAGCCACGTAAGGACAAGGTAATGGACCTGCCCCGTATTCCGCAACCCGGGACAGATGGATTGTTCAATATAGAAAGAATTTGCGAAGATGCACGTCCGGCCTCAACGAAGCCCATGCGTTGTGAACGATTCCGACAACTTCCGCGGCAAGCGTACGCGGGTTGGAGTGCATCGCACAGAAATGATACCTTGCAGTCGCTTTTGTAACCTCTTCGCGCACGGTTGAAGTCCACAACACCTTCTTTGCAGGGCTGGCAGGCCCACAAGCATTTGCTGACCCTCGCCTTTCCCATGATCCTGGCGAACAGCACCACGCCGTTGCTCGGGTTGGTGGACACCGCCGTGATGGGCCATATGGATTCGGCGGCCATGTTGGCGGGTGCTTCCATCGGGGCGCTCATCCTGACACAACTTTACTGGGTCTGTGGCTTTCTGCGCATGTCGACCACCGGCTTGAGTGCCCAGGCCAAGGGCAATCCCCGGGAGCCGGTGCTGCAGTCGGCCAAGGTGCTGTGGCAGACGGCCGGCGTCGCGGCTCTGCTGGGGCTGGTGATCGTGGCGCTCCAGTGGCCGCTCTGGCAGGTGGGCATGGGGCTAGCCGCTCCGCCCGCCGAGGTCGCCACCCACGCGCAAGCCTATTTTTCGGTGCGGGTGTGGGGAGCTCCGGCGGCGCTGCTAAATCTGGTGCTGATCGGCTGGCTGGTGGGGCAACAAAAAACGCGCACGGTGCTGGTCATTCAGGTGGTCGGCAACTTGTTGAATGCCGTATCGGATCTGGTGCTGGTGCTGGGGTTGCAGATGTCGGTGCCGGGCGTAGCGCTGGCGAGCGTCCTGGCCGAGTACGCCATGATGGGCATGGCCGGGGCCTTTGCACTGCGCATGTGCGCGGGCGTAGCGCCTCACCGCGACTGGTTCAATGCGGCGGCCCGGCGCATGCTTCTTAAGCTCAACGGCAACATGCTGATCCGCAACCTGGCGCTGCAAGCCTGTCTGGCCTTCGTTACCCTGCAAGGTGCCCGACTGGGCGAAACGGCCGCCGCCGTCAATGCGCTGTTGATGCAGTTTTTTGTGTTGATTGCCCTGGGCCTCGACGGCATTGCCTACGCCGTGGAAGCCCTGGTCGGGGAAGCGGTCGGGGCGGGACAGGCAAAGCAGGTCGTCGTCCAGACCCAACAGGGATTGCTCTGGTCAACGGTATTTGCGTTGGTCTATGCAGTTGGCTTTTTCAGCGGCGGCCCCTCCCTCCTGCGCCTCCTGACCGACCTGGACGATCTGTACCGGGCGGCGCTTCCGTACCTGCCGCTCATGGTGGCGCTGCCTCTGCTTGCCCACTGGTGCTTTCTGTTCGACGGCGTCTTTGTCGGGCTGACGCGCTCCGCCCCCATGCGCGACACGATGGTGGTCAGTGCATTGCTGGTCTTCTTCCCCGTCTGGTGGTTCACCCGGCAGCATGGCAACGTTGCGTTGTGGTACGCCATGCTGGCCTTTCTGCTGGCGCGGGGCATCACCCTGGGTGGGTTCTTCTGGCGACTTACACGTCGACAGGCCTGGCTCCGTTGATGCGTCTGCGCGGCGTTACGGGTGCTTGGTCACCTCGTCGGTGATGCGGAAGTAGTCGAAGTCTGCGTAGCCACCAGGCGTCTGGGTCGCGTAGGTAAACAACCCGAAGCGGTAGCCCATAAAGTGCGGCAAGGTGTATTCCATGTGCAACTCGTTCCCGATCCGGGTCCAGGTTTTTCCGTCGAGGCTATAGAAAAATGTCGCCACATCGCGACGGTCGCGGAAATCGCAGACGGCCCGCAGGTAGACGGTTTTCTGATCGAACGGCACTTGTTGTGCCTCTTCCGCCCGACCCGATTCGGCATTGACCATCACGAGCGATTTGCGTCCGTTTTCGTACTTCACCCCCACCCAACCGTATTTCTGTTGCAACAGCGCCAGGCCCGCCCGGTCGCCTTCTTTCAAGTGAGAAACGTCAAGGGCAGTCGTCCCGGCGCATTCCGGCCCGATGGTGCGCTGCGTCAGCATGTTGCGGACTAACATCAACGTGGTATCGACCCGCCCGGTGGTCAGGCGTAAGAAACCCTTGCGCCCGGTAAGCGACCAGTGCTCGTTGTCGGGATTGTGGTTCCACTGCCAGACCAGCGGCAGGGCAGGCTCGCCTTTTTTCCGGGTAAATTCGTCGGAATGCACCAGTCCGGGAATCAGTCCCTTCGTGGCGGGCAAGCCTTCCAGCGTGTCGGGTACTTTGCCGTCGATCCCCAGCACCGGCCAGCCGTCTTGCCAGGTCACCGGCACCAGATACGGGATGCGGCCCACCGCCCCGTAATCGCGAAACAGGTACGCGTACCAGTCGCCGGCGGGTGTGTCGATCAACCCGCCCTGCGCTACGCCTTTGTCCTGCAGGGCGACGCGGCCTTCGTAAGGACCGGTAATTTGGTCGGCCCGGTGGATCAGAACGGTGCGCATGCCCCCTTTGGGCCAGACGATGTTGAACAGGTAGTATTTCCCCTTCACCTTAAACAGCTGAGAGCCCTCCGCATTCAGGCCGATGTTCGGCCCGGCGGGAGCGTTGGCGTTTTCGATCAGTACACGTTCGGTGCCTTCTTTCACGCCCGAGAGGTCGCTTTTTAGTTCCACCATGCGCAGCGTGCCGCCACCCCAGATCATGTACACCTTCCCGTCATCATCGAAAAAAATCGTGTGGTCATGGTAAGAGGGCGCAAACGAAGCGACCTGCCAGGGACCTTGCTCCGGATCTTTCGTCGAGAAGATGTAGGTCTTGCCGGTAGTTTGCGCGAACGTGGAGACATAGAACGTGCCGTTGTGGTGGCGGAGGCAACTGGCCCACGAGCCGCGTCCGTAGGTGCTCTTCCCGTTCATCAGGTTCAGGTCGTCCTGATCGGCGAGGGTGTCGTAGGCATAACCGATCAGTTCCCAGTTGACCAGATCGGTCGATTTCATGATGGGCACACCCGGGCTCATGTGCATGGTGGTGCTGCTCATGTAGTAAGTGTCGCCGACGCGTATCATCGACAGGTCGGGGACGTCGGCGTGGAGGATGGGATTCTGTGCGCGGAGGGTACCTGCCCCCCAAAACGCTACCAACATCCACAGGAAGGCGATTCGCTGAAAAATCATTCGTTTCTATTTTCGCTAAGAAGTTCGATGGGTTCACGCAAGTACGTAGCCCCTCCCGGTCCAGCCGGAAGCGTTGTGGTGCTTTTGTGGCACGACGCCTACACCCCCGTGTAGGATTATTTTCCTTCGTCGGTGCGGAACGGTGAGGCCGGAAGCCCTTCCTGGTTGTACAGATTGGCGCCGCGCGGATTGTCCGCCCAGGCGTAGCGCACGTACCGGGGGTTCGGCACCTGGTCGCTCCACACCACCACCGTGTTGCCCTCGATTTTGGCATGTGCCCAGACAAACTTCTTGTCCTCTCCGGCGATGGCAAACCACTTCAGGTCCTCTCCGTCGTGCGACACCAAGCCGCTTCCCACCTGATCGAACTGAAGCACCATCCGGTCGCCTTTGATCTCGGACGAACGGTACAGCGGGCCGGAATACACCACGTCCTGGCGACCATACGCCACGTTCAGGGCCGCCAGGGCCAACCGGTCGCCAACGGGCTTTTTGTTGTCGGGATGGATGTCGTTCCACTCCCCGAGGTCGATGGCCACGGCCATGCCCGTATGAGGCACGTGCAGGCTTTTCAGCTGCGCCTCTCGCAACCGGGCCCAACTGCTTTCGGAGGGTTGGTAGTCCACGTCCATAAAGTTGGGGAGTTGCACGAACAAAAAGGGCAGGTCGGGCTGGCCGGTCTGGTTCCGCCAGTCGGCAATCTGGGCGGGTTGCAACTGTTCGTATTCTTCCGGCCGCCCGGCGTTGCTTTCGCCCTGGTACCAAATGCCTCCCTTGAGCGTGACCGGCAACAACGGCGCAACCATGCCGTTGAACAGGGCCGTCGGCTGGTTCTGTGCCGAAATGCCCCCGGGAGGGGCCGCGTTGTTGCGGGGGTAGACCGCCCCGATCTTGTACTGCCAGTGGCCCTGCAACTCGATCACCTGATCGCCGACCGACAATTCGTACGGTTTGTCGGGCACAAAGCCGCCGCTCCATCCGTAGCTGACCACACGCACGACCAGTTCGTTTTTACCCGGCTTCAGTACGCCCGCCGGCACCGTATAGCGGCGTTGCGGGTACTGGTACGACGTGCTGCCGACCTCTACGCCGTTCACGTAGGCGACGTCGGCGTCGACAATGCGCCCCAGGGCCAGCCGGGCGGGTTTCCCCACCATCGAAGCGGGCACCGTGATTTCGCGGCGGTACCAGACCACGCCCGAGAGGTTTTTCAGGCCGACGTTCTGCCAGAAACCCGGCACGTCGATGGGGTACCAGTTCCGGGGTTCGTAGTCGGCCGCGTACCAAGGCGGTGTGGCCGCCAAGCCCTGGTCTTCGGGAGTACGCTTGGCTTGCTCGGCACGGACTGCCTGTGCTTCGCGGTTGATGCGGTTCACCGCCGCCGTGTCTTTGTTGCGCTCGATGGTTTCAACCAGGTCCGGAAAGGCCTGCAACCCTTCTTCGCTGGTCCACGCTTCGATGGGCGTACCACCGACGCTGGTGTTGATCAGCCCGATGGGCACGCCCTCGGCTTCGTATAACTTCTTGGCAAAGAAATACGCGACCACCGAAAAACGACCGATGTTTTCGCGGGTGGCGGCTTTCCAGCTCCCTCCGGGCAACTCTTCGGCCGGTCCGGTCAGGTCGGTCGCGGTCGGCACCAGAAACTGACGAATCTCCAGATCGTTGGCCTGCGCCACCGCCTCGGCATACCGCTCCTGGTGCAGTTCCATGTAGTGCACCATGTTCGACTGGCCCGCGCACAACCACACATCGCCCACCAGCACGTTGCGCAGGGTGATCTGATTCGTCGCCGAAATGTCCATCGTGTAGGGGCCTCCGGCCTTCAGCGGTCGGGTACGCACCTGCCACTTGCCGTCCGTTCCGGTTTTGGCCTTGTAGCGCTTTCCCTGAAAGCGGATGCTCACTTGCTCGCCGGGCGCAGCCCAGCCCCAGAGTTGCACGGGTTTGTCGCGCTGCACCACCATGCTGTCGCTGATCAGCCGCGGTAGTCTCACCTGCCCGTAGAGCGTGGTGGACCCCAGCAAGCTACACAGGCCGACAAAGACGAGTTTTTTCAGGAGTTTGGGGAAGGGCGAAAAGGCAGACAGGTACGGCAGAGAGGTGTTCACAAGAGGTGGTTTTGGTAGAAGATCAACAGATCGCCTTTCGGCAGCATAACACGGTTTTATCGTGTGTACGGAAATACGGTAAACAAACAAGACGGGCAAGGTAATTCGCAGCTGCGACTCGCAGCCGTCTCCCGCGCGCTTTTCTAGCGCGTCCGTGTGAAAACATAGCGTTTCCCTTTTTCAGTTTCCACCTCGTACAGGCGGGTGTCGGAGGTCGGCGCGGGTCCCGTTGTCGCGCCATCGGCGACGAGGGGCGTTTTGATAGCCGCCGTCCGGTAAAAAGGATTGGGATTTTCGCCGGTGGCTTCGTTCAGCGTCGTGCCCTCCTCAGCCTGAAGGGTCTGCGTCGTACGGAGACGCAACACGCCCCCCAAATTCGAGGTCACCACGAGGCGCTCCACGTTGCCATCGGACCAGGTCAGCTCGTCGAGGGTAAATCCACCCCGGGCCCGCAGCCCCGTTACCGTGCCTTGCGGCCAGGCGTCGGGCAGGGCCGGCAGTAGCTGCACGGCCCCGTCGTGGCTCTGCACCAGCATCTCGGCGATCCCGGCGGTACAACCAAAGTTGCCGTCGATCTGGAACGGCGGATGAGCGTCCAACAGGTTGGGATACGTGCCGCCGCCGTGTTCGCCCTCGCCCTGACCCGCCGGTGAGAGCTGATCCTGAATCAGCCGGTAGGCCCGGTTGCCGTCCAACAGGCGCGCCCAGAAGTTGACCTTCCAGCCCATCGACCAGCCCGTCGATTTATCGCCGCGCGCCACCAGCGAGGTGTGGGCGGCCGCAAACAGGTCCGGGTGCCGGAGGGGGGAAATCTGGTTGCTGGGGTACAGCCCGTACAAGTGTGAAATGTGGCGGTGCTTGTCGTCTTCCCGGTCCCAGTCCTGCATCCATTCCTGCAACTGCCCCCACCGACCAATCTGCATGGGCGGCAGGCGATCCAGTCTGGCCTGCACGGTGTCGACAAAGGTCGCATCGCGGTTTAGTATGCCGGCCGCCTGAATCAGGTTGGAAAACACGTCGAACACCAGTTGGTTGTCCATCGTGGTTCCGGCAGCCATCGAGCCGCCGTGCGGGTGTGAGTTCTCCGGCGACATGGAGGGCGCTACCACCAGCCAGTGGTGACTCGGCTCTTCCTGCAACACGTCGACGTAAAAAGTCGCTGCGCCTTTCAGCAACGGATAGACGTCCCGTAGAAAAGCTTCGTCGCCGGAAAAAAGGTAACGCTGCCACAGGTGCTGCGACAGCCACGCGCCACCCATCGGCCAAAGCCCGTAATAAGCGCCGTCGACCGGGCCGGTGATGCGCCACACGTCGGTGTTGTGGTGGACCGCCCAGCCCCGGGCGCCGTACATCTGCGTGGCACTTTCCTGCCCGGTGACCGACAGTTCCTTGAGCATGGCGAACAGCGGCTCGTGCATCTCGGGGAGGTGGGTCACCTCAGCCGGCCAGTAGTTCATCTCGGTGTTGATGTTGATGGTGTACTTGCTGTCCCACGGCGGAAAGAGCTGATCGTTCCAGATGCCCTGCAAATTGGCGGGCTGGCCGCCCGGCTGCGAGCTGGAGATGAGCAGATAACGCCCGTATTGAAAGTACAGCGACACCAGACCAGGATCGTGCCCCGTCGCGAACTCCCGCAGGCGCTCGTCGGTCGGCTTCTGCAGCGAGTCGGTCGTGCCCAGGTCAAGCGAAACCCGGTCGAAAAACTTCCGGTAGTACGCGCTGTGGGCCGCTTTCGCTGCCGGATAAGGCGTTTGCTGCGCGGCCTGCAACCGGTCGGCGGCGCGTTGCGCAGCGTTGCCCGTCAGATCGTGGTAGTTGTTGAAGTTGGTCCCGACCGACAGGTAAAGTGTGGCGGCATCGGCCCCCTGGATCTGCAACGCGCTATCGGTCGTAACCACCTGTCCTCCTTCCACCTGCGGCTGTACCAGCGCCTGAAACGCCACTTGCCCGGTTTTGTTGTCGGCACGGCCCGACGTGCCGGACAGCACCAACTGCTGCCCCGCCGTTTGCACCTGGTGGGTCTTCTGCGGCGTTTCCACCCGCACGTTGAAGGTCAGGCTACCGGGCCGGTCGGCTTCCAGCCGCACCACGATCACGTCGTCGGGAAAGGAGGCAAACACCTCCCGCCGGTACTGCACATCGCCCACCCGGTAACTGACGGACGCCACGGCCGTGCCAATGTCCAGATCCCGGTAATAGTCGGTTGGGTTTTCGTGGCCGGGAAACTCCAGGAATACGTTGCCTACCGTCTGGTACGGCATGCCGTAGTTGTTGTCTTCCGTTGGGTGGCGGGGCAGCACTCGGTTGCCCAGATCCTGCGCCTCCTGGTACTTCCCCTCAAAGAGCAACCGGCGGATGTCGGGCAGCGCCCCCTTCAGCGCCGGAATCAGGTTGTTGCCGGGCTCTCCGGCCCACACCGTCTCTTCGTTCAGTTGGAGGCGTTCCTGCCCGGCCCCGCCGAACAGCATTACGCCCAGCCGCCCGTTGCCGAGGGGCAGCGCCTCGTTCCAGTCGGCGGCGGGGGTATTGTACCAGAGTTTGAGCGGAGCAGATGCCGCCTCGGTCGGTGTTTTTGTGTCCTGAACGGTGCTGCACCCGGAGCACAGCAGAAATAAGCCAGCCACTAGTGTGGCAACTAAACATCGCATGGAAAAACGGTTATAAATGATCGGTACGCCCTCCGGCAAGTTCATGTGTGATCAAAAGATGTGTTAAGGCAGTGATGAAGTCAGCCCCGCGCATTACATAGAGACCCTCGCTTGTCAAAAACAACTCACCGACCAGCCGAAAACTTTGCTCCCCCTGGTACCTTCACCATCCGGGCGATTGCGTCAGTGCCCACTCATAGCTCATTTCGCTGGCTGCGATCATCCGAAAAATCATCGCTCTTCTTGGGCTGTCACTACTCCGAGAGTATCATTCGCTTCTTGTCCTTCTATGCATCGAGCTTCGGTAGAAAGCTCCCTTCGCCCTCTTCCTGAAATGCTCTGAGAAATAGAAACGAAGCCGAGAGAAGTCCGGGACAGTTGTTTTCTCCTGTAAATAAAGACTTTGCTCAACCGCTTGTCTACCCTTGCACATCGAAGTGCCCTGATCGATCCTTAGATTCCTGACGTTCATGCGAGCCGAATACTTACCGGCCCGACGTGGCGGCGGCTTCTTTCGCAATGGCCCTGACCACCGCTTTGGGGCGGTTTTGCCGGTCCAGCAACAGCGGATAGTCGGTGCGCCCCCGGATGGGCCAGTTGTTGCGCCACGAGTCTCCGTCGTTCACGCCCCAGAGCGTGACCCGCGAAATTTTATCCTGGTGTTTGAGAAACAGTTTGAAGAAATCCAGACAGCGCTGGTCGAACGCCTGGCTCACCGAATCGGGCAGGCCATTCGGATAAGGGTTCATCTTTTCGCTGTAGGCGGCGTTGGCCGACACTTCGGCACCCGCATTTTGCCACGGCGAAGGCAGCACGGTCAGGTCGAATTCGGTGATCATCACCTTCACCCCCAGGGCCGCAAACGCCTCCAGGCTCTGCTCGAAATCGCTCAGTGCCGGGTAGTCCAGCCCCACGTGCCCCTGCATGCCGATGCCGTCGATCCGTACGCCCTGCTGCTGGAGTTTTTGCACCATCCGCACCACGCCCGCCCGCTTGCCGGCGTTGGCCATCGAGTAGTCGTTGTAGTACAATTCGGCTTCGGGGTCGGCCGCGTGGGCAAATTCGAAGGCCAACCGCACGAAGTCCTCACCGATGATCTGGTAGAACTTGCTGTCGCGCCAGGAGCCGTCGTCGAGAATGGCCTCGTTCACCACATCCCAGCCCTTCACACGGCCTTTGTATCGCCCCACCACGGTCGAAATGTGGTTGCGCATGCGCTCGATCAGCACTTCCCGCGACACGTCCTTGCCTTGGTCGTCGACAAAAAACCAACGGGGGGCCTGCGAGTGCCAGATGAGCGTGTGCCCCGTTACCCACAGGTTGTTCCGCTCGCCGAGGTCGACAAACCGGTCGGCCAGGGTAAAGTTGAACTCGCCCTCGCGCGGCTGGATCTGGCCACTTTTCATGCAGTTTTCGGCCACAATGGCGTTAAAGTGGCGGGTAATCACGGGGAGCGCCTCCGCGTCGCGGCCGGTAATCTGGGCGGTGTTCAGCGCCGTACCCAAGTAAAATTTTCCGGCCAGTGCATCTTTCAGGGCAGGTTCGGCCGGGGGCGGAGGCGGCTGCGCCACGGCGCAGGCCAGGCACAAAAAAATGCCCAGCGGAATCAGTTTCAGGTTCATAGTCAACGTTAGGTTTGGTTGGTTGCTGCGCCACCCATGCCAGCTCAACGAGACGGCGGGCGCTAAAAAAAAGAGCGTTGTAGCACACGGTTGGCGCTGCCGTATGGCGCCACCGTTACGTACGTAAATCGGCCGTGAGGGACTTCCCCAGTCGGTCTAATAATTGCGGATCACGCCCAGGTCGTAGGGAATGTTGCCGTAGCTGCCGTAGTTGCCGTTGACCACGCCCTGAATCAACAACTGGCATCGGTTCAGGTCCTCTACTTCCAGCCGCTCGTCCACTCCGGCGCGGATCACCTCCACGTGCGAGACCTGATCGGTCCAGTGGTCGGCCAGGTCCACCAGATCTTCCTTGTGCGCCCAGTTTTCTGCCAGCTTGGTCCAGGTGCCGCCCAGGTCCGAGGCCTCCCAGAGTTCCTGATGGCGGGCGATGTCTTCCACAATCATGTAAAAATGCCCGTCGGCTTTGTTCTTGTACACATGAACGGCCTCAAACGTTTGCGTGGCGACCACTTCCGGCTCCGACCAGCCGTGCGGAAAATCGGCGACGGACGTGCTGCGGCGTTTGATGGTGAACGAGCCATCCTGGGCGGAATAAAAACAGTAGACCCGATTGCCGTCGGCGATACACCAGAAGTCGATTCCATCGTTGAAACCCATGGGCTGCACGGGCGTCCAGCCGTCGGGATCGGTCAGGTCGGGGTTGGTCGAAAACGACGCCCCCACCCCACTCTGGAAGATCAAGTACCATCGTGATTTTTCCTTAAACCAGAAGACCTGCGGAGCGCAAAAGTAGCCGCCCGCCTGCAGCGACCCTAAAAAATGGTGCTCGGCGTCTTTGAGGGCGGTCAGGGTTGGTGCGGCGGCGTATCCTGTTCGCCAGCGCGTCGAATCGCGCCCCGTAAAAAAGAGGTGATATTTCCCCTCGTAATAAACAATGCTGGGGTCTTTGACCGACACCTCATCGAACGCACCGGCCGGTCCGTTCAGAAAATTCCGGGCCTCTACCTTCCAGGAGGGTGCCAGGTTCACCTGAGGCGGACGCACCCTCTCCGTTCCGGCCGCCTGAGTGAGCACGACGGACGTATCGCGCAGGCGATTTTGCCCACCGTCCAGCGCTTGCAGGAAAAGCGTCTGTTGGTTGGGCACCGTATCCGGGTTGGCGCTGTACTGGATGTCCACTTCGATGGTCACCTGTTCGCGTTCCGCCGAGCCGCCTGCCGCAGGCACAATCGCTTCCATAAAGGGCTGCCCTTCGGAAGCCGCCTGGGCGCGCAGGTGCCATTGGGTGTACGACGACGTGACGGTAACGCGCAGCGTTCCGCCTTCGGCGGGCAGCGACTCGCTCGCCAGCTGCATCCGGAGTGACGGAAGGCGGGCGGGTTCCTCGTGCGTGCAGGCGCTTAACAAGAGGGTAGCCAGCGACCCCGTCAAAAAAAGTGTGTGTATCATGCTGTCTAAAACGTGTGTCATGCGGTGCCGTGCAGAGAGCGGTTTTAGTTAAAAATTGAGGCGACCACGCAATGCACTTCGTGACGAGCGCCAGCCAGGTGTCGGGATCATCCACAATTTCCTCAAAAAATGCTTGACGCGGGCAGTGAGGAAAGAAGAGCGGCACCCGGTCCGGCACCGCTCTTTCGCTCATCCTTACTAAACTAAATCAACGTGTATCAACGTCCTTTGAGTCCTTCGGCAAACCCCGCGTAAGCCGGTTTGCGCGTAAACTGCAGGTTCCAGAGTCCCTGTTTTTCGCCCGGCAGCCACGAAGCGTTCGCGGGGCTATCGGTGACGCCCCAGACCGTGATGCCGTAGCGCTGCGCCTCGGGGATGTACTGGTGGTACATGTCCACCACGTAGCGGTACATCTCCGCCTGACGTTGCAGAATGTCTTCGGTGGGCTCGGCCGTATTTACACGTACGTCCAGCTCCGACACCTTGATCAGCTTGCCGGTGGCGGCCAGCAACTCGAACATGGCGGCAATCTTTTCTTTATCGGAATCGATGCTGATGTGCATCTGCGTGCCGATGCCGTCCACGGTAGCCCCCTGGCTTTCCAGGTAAGCGACGTAGTCGATCAGGCCCTTGCACTTGTCCAGGTTGTATTCCAGGTTGTAGTCGTTGATGAAGAGAAGGTCGCCCTGGTTGCCATACTGCCGGGCCAGTTGGAAAGCGGTCACGGCGTAGTCTTTCCCCAGGTAATCTTGCCAGTAAAACTCATCCGAGGCCAGGGTTTTGCCTGCGCCGGTTTTTAGCTTGCTGGGCTGGCCATCGTCCATTGGTTCGTTCACCACGTCCCAGGCTTTCACGTGCGTTTTGCTGTTACTGACCATCCCGGAAATCCAGTTTTCCAGCGCTCCTGCCAGAATCTGCTCTTTTTCTTCCGGTGTTTTTTCGACGACGGTTTCGCCGGCACTGGAGCCACCGGAGGCTTTGCGCAGCACAAAGTTGTCGAGGTAGACGGTGCCGGCCATGCTGCCGTAGCTGATGATCAGCACCAGGCGGTCGTCGCGCGTCGTGGTGGTGGTCAGTTCCACCTTCGTCCATTCGTTGGCGAGGTAAACCGTCCCGAACGGATCGTTGCCGTCCTGCCACGAGGCGCTTTGCATCTCAGGCCGGATGTCGCCGTTTGGGTCGTCGTGTTTCGCGTAGAAACTCAGCACGTATTCTTCGTTGGGATCGAGGGTTTGCCCGAGGTTAAAGGCCGACTGCACTTCCCAGAAATTTACGGCCGACGGGTTGGTCACTTTGAGCGCGTAGCCGGTGTTGCCGTAGCCTTCGCCCTCCGCCGAAAGCTCGCGGGTCGACTCGTTGCCCCAGCCGCCCCAGCCGTCGATGTTGCCCGCCTCGAAGTCACCGTTCGGAATCAGGTTTTCGACGGCCTGTTCTCCGTTGATGTCGTAGATGTAGAAGTTGTTCACGTCCACGTAGTAGGTCACGTCGGGCTGATAGCCCAGCACCAGTTTCGCCCGGAAGGAGGTGCCTTCCACGTCGCTGATCTGCAACTTCACCCGTTGCCACGAGGTCATGGTCTGGAACGTTTCGGTGGCCTCGCCGGTGTTCATCCAGTCGACCACCGGCATGTTTTCGGTAAGTCCCTCGAATACCACCCTGCCTTCGCCGGGGCGGTCTGATTTGATGTAGACGATCACCTCGTAGGTGCGGCCGGGTTCGGCGGCAATTTCGGGCGTGACGAGGTACAGGGCATCGGGCTGCGAAGCACCCGCTTCGGCCGTCAGCCGAATGGCCGGGGTGCCGCTGCCGGCCCCTTCGTTTTCGACGATGGTGACGCCCGTTGCGCTGGTTTGCCATCCCTCGAACGAGGCATCGTGCAGGCCGGACTGATCCAGTGCATTCGCGACGGACGGCGGGGTGATGATCAGCGGACTGATGAGCTTGTTGAGGTAAGCGGCGTTTTGGTTGGCGTGCCAGCAGAGGGTGTGTCCGTAGACCGAAAGGCCCGCGTTTTCGGTCATGGCGAACAGGTCGTTTACGGCATCCAGCGCCAGGCTTCCGTCTGCCTGCACCACCGCGCCGTGTTTCATGGCGTAGCCGAGCGTAATCTCTTCGAAGTTGCTGTTCACCAGCCGGTGCAATACGCCCTGGCTTCGGTAATCGCCGAGCGAAACACCCGCCCCCAGTTTGAAGTGCGCATTGGCGTCTACGTACGACTTCAGCGCGTCGTAGGCGTCGATTTCCTCTTGCATGGCCACACGGAGGGGTTTCTCGACCTTGAACTCCAGCAGTTCGTCTTCCGCGCAGGAGGCGGTGCCCAGTACAATCAATAACGATAGCCCTATTTTCGGTAGATAGTTCATATCAGCGTTTCGGATGTTGAGAAAATTTACTCGGCGATGGGCGTGAACGTTTCGAACGCGACGCCCCGGTCACGCAGCACGAGTGTATCTGTCGCAGTAACGTAGAGCGCCCCGGCCTCGATCTCGTAGCTGAGGTAGAGGGCATCGCGGTCTTTTTCGCCCCAGCTGTTCTTTTCCCCTCGCTTCACGAAGGTGCCGCGGCCCGTCGCGGTGACGTTCTCTACTGCCGACGAAACGGTGCAGTTGCCGTCGCCTTCGAAGGTCAGCGTCAGGGTGCAATCGACGTTGTAGCCTTCCGCGTCTTTGAACACCAGCGGAAACGAGACTTCGTTTAGCCCCTGCGTGACCAAGGCGTTGACTTCGTCGTACTCCACGTAGGCTGCGTGCCGGACCACGGTGTTGGTCTCGCCGCCCTCACGCTCGATCAGGTCCTGACCGCGACGCAGGTAAAAGCCGTGCCAGGGGTTGACGTACTTCACGGCATACAGAATGTAGTCTTTGGGCTGCACACTCCAGTCGGCCGTCACGCCCCGGCGGGGTTCCGCCACCAGCGGCGTACCGGACAGAATGCTATCGGCGTTGGTCACGTCCGACATCCGCAGCGGAATGACGTACGTGTTTTTGAGTGCAAGCGGGTCGGCAAAGAACGCATCCGTCAACTGCACTTCCACCCCGCCGGTCATTTCGCCTTTGGGAATGACGATCTGGTCGGAAAGCAGTTCGAAGTGGGTGGCGGGCATGGCCCGGATGGCGCTGCCGTCTTCCTTGAACTGCAAGCCCGCCACCAGCGAATTGTCCAGGTCGATGTCGATGACCACGTCGTTTTTGTTGTCGTAGACGCCACCGGTCGTGGCCATAATTTTGCACTTGTGCTCGTTGTCCAGCGACGTATCGAAAATGTCTTCCCCCAGTGTGATGGTCCGCACGGGCGACTGGTAGGCGAAGTAGGTCGCCTGGTAGGCGTAATCGGGGAAAACCCACTCCTGATTCTGGCAGGCCGCCAGGGCCGCCAACAGGCTCAACGAAGCGAAAAGGGTTATTTTTTTAGGCATTATTCCTACAAGTTTTGAGTAAGGGATAAGAGAGTGTGGCGGTGCCGACTACCAGCCCTGGTTCTGCACCAGGGCGTCGAACTTCAGGATCTCGCTGTACGGAATGGGACCGTACTGCATGTAGTCCTGGAAGAACCGGTTCTCGACCGCGATGGTCGCATGGTTTCCACCTTCGATCCGTACGCCCTGGGCCGGTTCGGTCAGGTCGGCGTTCCACCGGCGCAGGTCCCAGAACCGGAAGCCTTCGAAGCACAACTCCAGCCGCCGCTCGTTGCGGATCAGGGTGCGCATGGCCGTCGGGTCGGCTTTGATCGATTCGAGGTAGGTATCCGGCTGGGCGATGCCGGCCCGCTGCCGCAGGGCGGCCACCACGTCGTAGGCAGAAAATCCGTACGCTCCCATGCCCATCGGTCCCCAGGCTTCGTTGGCGGCTTCGGCGTAGGCGAGGAACAGCTCTGTGTAGCGGATGCGCGCCTTGTAGTGCCGCTGCGTGTTGGTTGTCACGGGGTTCAGGTTCACGTCCTGCCGCAGCAGTTTCCGCAGGTAGTAGCCGGTGCGGGTCGAGGTTTCCACCCGGTTGAGGGCGT